>JAGBGU010000090.1 GCA_017935785.1 Bacteroidaceae bacterium | reverse complement strand
GCGTGCCGTATGGCTGCTTGCCACTTCATACAAAGGTTTCTGGACGGTTTGGTAACCATGTGTGTCAAGAATAGTGACCATTCTGTCAATTCCGCAATGCTTCAGCAGTTCACGGATGCCGATATTATATTGATAGACTTGCTTGAATGGCAGAAGCTTTCCATTAGAACAGTTGTACCGTTCAAGAATCTTCTTTGCCTTATCATGTAGAGGCACACGCACGGTCTTGGCCTGACATTTCTTGGTCTTCTGCGGTGTGTACTCAATAAATCCATCTACGATATTGTCTTTTGTGAGTCTATATAGGTCACCTACACGACAGCCTACATAGCAGTGAAAGACAAATATATCTCTGATAGTTGCCAATTTGGGATTATCACTCAAGTCGGCATCATATAGAATATTTCTTTCCTCACGAGTGAGATAGAACGGGTCGCCATAGATGGGAACCTTACAGCCATATCGTTCAAAAACATCGTTATTAGAATACTGCATCTTCTTGCACCAACGGAGGAATACACAAAAGAGATTCATCAGATTGATGATAGTGGTATTCGACAACTCCTTTCGTTTGGTGTTGTAGTACAAACGGCCAGCGTAGAAATCGGGATATTGGTCACGGAGAAGATATTCGCTTTTGATATATTCCCGAAAGTCGTTCATCTGCTCGATAGTAAGTATCTCAACGAATAGAGTGAAATCCTCTTCTCCCAAAATCTCACGATGATAGTCATGGTAACGCTTCATCTGACGCTCGAAACGCAGGATGGCTTGCTTGGCACCATCCGTGCCTTCAAATTTCTCGGCATACTCCTGTATGCGTTTTAGCAGACTGGGATGCGTGCGTTCGTATGCAATAGCAGGGTGCAGCACATCTTCTATGGTCTGCTTGAGCCAGGTGCTGTCTGCCTTGTCACTATAAGTCCTCTCAATCGCTTCAATGATGGATGCAATTTGTTCGGCAATACGTTTCTGCTCTATAACAGGAACAATAGTCGTGCGTTTATATTGCAAGGCTTCTGTATCCCAATACTTGTCATAAACTGCAAGTTCGGATACGACCTTGATGTCAACACTTCTCTCACGCACTCGAAAGCATAAGTTTGAACGGGAGAGTTCATCATCCAATGATGCTTGTTTTTTGAGATAGATTGAGACTTTCATTGCATACGTTTTTTAATCACAATGCAAAGGTATATAAATTCCCGTAAATGTTCCCATATGTCCCGAAAAAACTTAAAACAAATTGAAAGAATTTTTATAGTGGGAATTTGTGATACCATTGTAAAACAGCGGTTTAGTTTAGTTTATTCTATAGAAATTGGACTGGACTAAACCACTTATTTTTAGGTATTGCGGTTCCACGCTTTTTTGTGCCCATAAATTCCGATACAACTTTATTATTAATTATAAAAACGAAAAAGAAATGAAAAAGAATTATTTATGGAAATGGTTGTCCGTCATGATGGTTGCAACCTTGGGCATTTTTATTACTTCTTGTGAAGATGATGACCCGGAACCAGAACTATCTGTAAGTACTACCTATGTTGATATGGAAGCAAGTGGGGGAACAAGTCGTATCACCGTAACAGCAAAACATACCGAATGGATTTCGGAAGTAACAGAAGGTCGTGAATGGATAAAGATTTTGAATGTTGACAAGCAAAGTGTAAATATTCGAATTGAAGCAAATACGGTAACAAAAAGTAGAACAGGTAATATAAAGGTTCAGGCAACAGTAGACCCTAACCTACATTATATCATAACCATAAATCAGAAAGAAGGAAAAGCCAGTTTGAAAGTAACTCCCTCTTCTGTAAGTTTCGCTAAGGACGGAGGTTCTAAGACTTTAACTGTAGAAAGTAATACAGAATGGGAAGTAAACGGAGGGAATGATTGGTTAACGGTGACAAAACAGACACCCAAAATGATTAGTTTATCTGCAAAGAAAAATGAATCATCAGATAAGTTGGAAACAAGCATAACTGTATATACTACTGATGGTGAATGTATACAAGAAATTCCAGTAACACTAGCGCCTGATGATACTCCACTTACAGTATCTGGACTTGATGCACCATTTGATGCAGCAAAAGGGAGCGTTGAGACTGCACAAGAACTAAATATAAGCTGCGGCTCATCGTGGACAATAAGTGGAAAACCTGACTGGTTAGATATTTCTGCTTTGTCAGGAACTGGCAAAACAACTGTAAAGGTTTGGCCTAATAGTGCCAATAATTCAACATCAGATAGGTCTGCTACATTAACAATCAAATCAGGTAGTAAAACGGTTACAAAAAAAGTTGTTCAACGTGCTGGTTTAGACGCTAGTTTAAATGTGTCCCCAAATAAAATCATAGAGTTGGCGAGTGGAATAGCCTTAGATTTTAAATTTGGCTCAAAGGTAATGTATTACTATGTAAGATTGTTTACTCCATCTACTCTAGACCGAGTAACAGACAATGAAATTATTGCTGTAATTTCATCAGATCCAAATGACAGAGATACCCCTTCTGATGGATATGTAACCAGTTGGCGGGATTTGGACCCTCAAACAGAATATATTTTGTGTACAGTGGGTTATGACGAAAATGGGAATCATGGTGCTTTAACAAAGACAAAAGTTACGACAAAGAAGGGATACAATCAAGCGATTGCCATGATTAGTGATGTCCAATATGATGATGAAAATTGGTATTGGAGTACTACGGTAAATGGTTTTGTTACAAAATATTACCAGTGGTTTATAGAAAGGGACGATTTACATGCTTCACCTGATGCAGCCATTGCATGGTTCTTCAAGCAAGCGATGGAAAAGACCCCCGAAGCTTTTGACCCTATAGTACAAAGTACTTCATGGAATAGGAAGAGAAATGGTGGAGATATTTTCCATCTTGCAACATGGGCATTAGATGTAGATGGTAATTTCTCTGGCGTAATTGATAATTTTGCAGGTCAGATTAATTATTCAGAGAAACAAATTAGAAAAAATTATGTTGAAAAAGTAGATAAATTCCGAAGATTTAAGACTTTAAAATGATTAATGTGATGACAGTGGGTGTATACTTCGTGTAACATCCACTGTCGCATTTTCTAATATGAAAAGAGTATTTGTATCTATATTATTACTGATATCTGCATATATAGAACTATGTGCCGTACCTGCGTACCCTAAAAGAAGTGCAATCGTTGTTAATGGCGGTCTCGTTTATATAACCATAAAAGGCGATGAAAACTGCAAGTTCGCCATAGACGAGCAGGGCTATACGGTTCTTCCTACAGCAAATGGGTGGTATTATGCGGAAGAAGACAAGCAAGGAAAGGTTGCGGTTTCGGCATACAAATTGATGCCAGCCAATAAACTTTCAGTAGAGGCAAAAGAATTTCTGAAAAGGACAAGAAAAGGAATTGTCCCTATGGTAGACAATGTAGACAAAGAAGTTATTCACAAATCGCCTTCTGCTCACAATTCACAAAAAATGCCAGTCATAGGAAATAGAAAGGCTCTCATTATTCTGATGCAGTTTAAGGACACGAAATATACAAAAAAGCAAGATGACTTTTATCGCTTGTTCAACGAACCTGGATACAGGGATGATGGGGCAATGGGAAGTGTGTACGATTATTACCTATGGGCTTCATACGGGCAGTTGGAGTTGAAAAGCGATGTGTTAGGTCCTTATACGGCTCAAAACAATATGTCCTTTTATGGTGGGAATACAGGTATTAGCGGAAACGATAAGAACCCTTTTGCACTTTTTGAAGAAGCAATCAATAATGCTATTCAAGAGGTAAACCTATCAGACTATGACGCAGACAAGGATGGCTTTGTTGACAATGTACATATTGTTTATGCCGGTTATGGAGAGGAAGCGGGGGCTTCATCAAATGCCATTTGGGCTCATGAAATGACGTTCTCTCCCATTACCGTTCAAGGTATGAAGATTGAGAAATATTCTTGTTCTCCCGAACTCAGAGAAAACAGGGGCACTGGTATTTCGCGAATAGGGGTACATTGCCATGAATTAGGCCATGCGCTTGGAGCAATGGATTATTATGATACGGACTATGAAAAAGGGGGCAGCTATCTTGGTACCGGACTTTGGGATGTGATGGCACAAGGTAGTTGGAACAACGATGGTATATCTCCTGCTGGATTTAACCCTTATGTGAAAGTCTATGATTTCGGATGGACAGACGCTAAATCCTTAGAGACAGATACTGTCAATACAATTGGGGAATCTACGGAACCAGGAAACATATATAGAATAGATACAGGAGTAGAAAACGATTATTTCTTGTTGGAGAACCGCACAGGAATGGACTTTCATGGGGCAGAACCTGGTAAAGGCTTGTTGATATTCCATATAGGCCCGCAATTGGAGAGTAAAGCCAGAACAAATTCAATAAATTCTACTTTTCCACAGCAATGTTATGTGGTATGTGCCTCATCAACTTATAAGAAACCTTCTTCTTCAGCCAGTACATACGGAAATATAAACAGTGCAGGATGTCCGTTCCCTGGAACAGCCAATAAAAGGGAGTTCAGTGATGCCTCTATACCTGCTGCACTGACAATTGGTGGAAGAGAAACCGGAATAAATTTAACAGATATAAGCTGGGATGGTAATAATATAAAACTATTATATGGAAATAAGACTATCGAAGGTGGAACAGATGCAACAGAAACATATTCTTGGCAAGAAAACTTTGAGAAAATGAGGATGCCCTCAACATGGAGCTATGAAGACATTGCCGGATTCGGGGCTTTCACAGTGAGGACTATGTTGTCAAACGGTGATACACCTCAATCACCTGCAGCTGCCAATGGCAAAGGGTATGCCAAATATTCTGCACTATCACAAAGCGGACTGGGAAGACACCATACGCGTGGCATGCTTAAAACCCCAAAAATATCTTTAGCCTCAGGGAAATATTACAGAATATCCCTGAAAGTACGTAAATATGCGAAACTTGAGGACGCATCAGATTCCTTGATGGTTTATTTGTATGATAAAACCGGAAATGTCGTGGACAAATCCATAAATGAACGAATCAATAACCAGGACGCATGGATGCAACTAACAGCCAATATCCCAGAAAATATCAATGAATTTTCGCTCGGATTAGAATGTAATATAGACTATGGTTCCAGTATGTTCATAGATGATATGAAAGTTGTAGAACATTCCGGGGCAGACTTGCGGCCAGTCTTGTCTTCTTCTGCAAAAATAAATCCTGTTTCCCAGGGTCTGCATGTCAAGGTTGATAAAGATACAAAAGTTCGTATAAGTTCATTAAATGGCATGTGTCTGTATAACAGGGATATGAATGGCGGTTCTTCCGATACTTTTTTGCTTCGTCCCGGTATTTATATTATAAATCTTGGGGATAAGAATTTTAAATTCTCGGTTAATTAAGCAGTTATGAAGAATGTGATTTTGGCGTTTTTACTCAGTGCAATGTCATTATCCTCCATAGCAAAAGAAAATGACTTTAGAGGCCATGATGTGACCATGAATATGGCGGTTTTATCAATTTCATCGCTTGATTTTAATAATGTAGGGCTCTCTATGCTTCCGATGTCTGTTCAATATGTATATCAGCATACAGGACATCTTGGATATGGCATAATCGCTAATTATAGTCCTGATAGAATAGATTTTTCATGTGGGCAGGATGGTGAACGTGAACGTGTTTCATGTTTTTCTGTAATGCCAACGTTTCGATTTACATGGATTAGTAAACGTCGTTTTACATTATACTCAAAAGCTAGCGTTGGTATTGGTTATGCAAATGGTATAAAGAAATGTTTTGCGGCTGCACAGTTGTCACCGGTTGGCATAACATTTGGCAAAACTGTGTTTGGTCAGTTTGAATTAGGGGCTGGAACCCAAGGTCTCCCGCTGTTGTTTGGCGTTGGATTTAGATTTAAATGATAAAAGGGTGAAAAATTGAGTTTTAGTCTCATCTGTTTCGAGATGTTTGTCTTATACTGATATAGGTAGACTCATTTTTAATTGTTACTAAATGTGTCTACCTATATCAGCTTAAATAATAAACGCAATGGCATGTATATCAGTTAATAGTCTTTATTCTTTGGACCTTGGCTTGTTCTTCAATGCTGGCTGAAGGCAACGTTTTCGGTCTGAAAATGCCGGTGTATTTGGGTGAAAAGTCCGAAGGGACCGGATTCTTCCGTGCTTCCGCTTTTTATGCCTTTGTTTTTGGAGTTTTCACGGATAAGTTGTAACTTTGAACTTCAATACCGACATAAAGCACAAACGAAGAATGAAATATTCACTGATAATACCTGTGTATAACCGGCCTGACGAGGTGGACGAGCTGTTGCAGAGCCTGACCCTGCAGACCTGTAAGGACATGGAGGTGGTTGTGGTGGAGGACGGTTCGGACATTCCCTGCGAGGCGGTGGTGCAGAAGTATGCCAAACTGCTGGACCTGAAATATTTCCGCAAACCTAATTCCGGACCGGGACAGACCCGCAACTATGGAGCGGAGCGCAGCCAGGGCGAATATCTGATTGTTCTGGACAGCGATTGTGTGCTGCCGCCGGGTTATCTGGAGGCGGTGGACCGAGAACTGTCGGCCAATCCCTGTGCCGCTTTCGGCGGGCCCGACCGTGCCCACGAGTCCTTCTCGCCCGTGCAGAAGGCCATAAACTACAGTATGACCAGCTTTTTTACCACCGGAGGCATAAGGGGAGGAAAGAAGAAGATGGACAAGTTTTATCCGCGTTCCTTCAATATGGGCATTCAGGCTTCGCTGTACCGCCAGTTGGGCGGCTTTTCTGAAATGCGCTTCGGCGAGGACATAGACTTCAGCATACGCATTTTCAAGAGCGGCGCCCAGTGCCGTCTGTTCCCCGAGGCGTGGGTGTGGCACAAGCGGCGTACCGACTTCAGGAAGTTCTTCCGACAGGTTCACAACAGCGGCATTGCACGCATAAATCTGTGGAAACGCCATCCCGAGAGCCTTAAACTGGTACATCTGCTGCCGGCGGTGTTCACTGTTGGCGTAGTGCTGCTGCTTTTGCTTCTGACAACCAGTCTTATATTCATGGGACTGGGAATCTTTGCCGCTTACGGGGCGTCCGATGCTGGCGTTCATTGTATCAGCGGGCCGGTGTTTGTCCTGACATTAGGAGGCTTTATGGCCATGATGTCGCTTGCGCCCCTGCTGCTCTTTGCGTTGCTCATCTTTGCGGATTCCTGGTGGAAGAACCGTTCGGCAAAGGTGGCATGGCTCAGTATAAAAGCTTCCTTCATCCAATTGATTGGTTACGGAAGCGGTTTTATCCGTGCGTGGTGGGCACGTTGCGTGATGAGCCGGAATGAGGAACTTCAGGCATTCAAGAAAACCTTTTACAAATAAAAATAAGGTGAGACATGGCTGACAAGCTGAACATAAACCAATGGGCCCAGGAAGACCGGCCGCGCGAGAAGCTGTTGGCGCAAGGGGCGCGTGCGCTCACCGATGCAGAACTGCTGGCCATCCTTATCGGCAGCGGTACGGCGGACGAGAACGCCGTGGAACTGATGCGCCGTATCCTGAACGATTGCGGAGGCAGCCTGCAGGCTCTTGGACGGATGAGGCTTGACGACTTTACCCGCTACAAGGGTGTGGGGCCGGCCAAGGCCGTAACGCTGATGGCGGCCTGCGAACTGGGCAGCCGGCGCATGAAGGAACCCGTGGAGCGCAGAAGAATGGACAGCAGTAAGGACATAGCGGGCTACTTCCAGCCCATGCTCCAGGAACTGCCTCATGAGGAATGCCATGTAATGCTTTTACGCAACAATCTGACCGTCAAGGGTACGTTCCTTGTAGGGCGCGGCGGAATAACGGAATCTGCGGTGGATATCAGACTCATTCTGGAGGCTGCGCTCAGAAACCAGTCAACGGCCATTGTGCTGTGCCACAACCATCCCAGCGGAAGTCTCTCGCCCAGCACTATGGACAAGAGGCTGACGCACCAGCTGAACGAGGCGTGCCGGATAATGAACATCCGTCTGCTTGACCACATTATCGTATCGGACCAGGGATATTTCAGCTTTAATGACCAGGGACTGATAGAACAATAATTTTGCCACAATAACATTATAATATATAGTATGGAACAATTGCAGATGCAGGAACGAGTGATAGAGATGCTGCGAACGGTGTATGACCCGGAGATTCCCGTGAACGTGTACGACCTGGGGCTGATCTATCGGATAGAACTGAACGAGGACTGCACGGAACTGGCGGTGGACATGACGCTTACCGCCCCCAACTGCCCGGCGGCCGACTTTATAATGGAAGACGTACGCCAGAAACTGGAGACCATAAGCGGACTGACGCGCGTGGATGTGAATCTGGTCTTCGAACCCGAGTGGGACAAGGACATGATGAGCGAGGAGGCCAAGTTGGAATTAGGATTTATGTAAATGAAGAATATCTATTTTATAAGCGATGCCCATTTGGGAAGCCGCGCCATTGCGCACGGCAGGCAGCAGGAAAGACGGCTTGTACGCTTTCTGGATGAAATAAAGGACAAGGCCGACGCCGTATATATGCTGGGCGATATGTTCGACTTCTGGTTTGAATACCGTCTGGTGGTGCCCCGGGGCTTCACACGCTTCCTGGGCAAGGTAAGCGAACTTACCGACAGCGGAGTGGAGGTACACTTCTTTGTGGGCAACCACGACATCTGGTGTACCGACTATCTGGAGCGCGAATGCGGCATGATTGTCCACCACCAGCCCATGACGCTGGAACTGGCGGACAAGGTGTTCTATCTGGGCCACGGCGACGGACTGGGCGACAAGGACTGGAAGTTCCGACTGCTGCGTGCCGTGTTCCGTAATAAGATGTGCCGCAGGATGTTTGCCTGCCTGCATCCCCGTTGGGCAATGGACTTTGGGCAGGAATGGGCCAAACACAGCCGGCTGAAGCACATGAAGCAGGGTGGGGAACCGCCCTATATGGGCGAAGACAAGGAACCGCTGGTGGTCTATGCCAAGGAATACCTGAAGACGCACCCCGACGTGAACTACCTCATCTTCGGCCATCGCCACATAGAGCTGGATCTTATGCTGAGCCGTACGGCCCGAGTGCTGATACTGGGCGACTGGATAAGCCAGTTTACATACGCAGTATTTGACGGTGAGAACCTCTTTCTGGAAAGTTTTGTAGAGGGCGAAACGGAATTGTAGGCCAATGCGCAGGCATGGGGATGCATTGTCTAAGAATCTGTTTTGATATAGGGAAGGACGGTCGTTGAAAGATGTAAAGTTTTTTCCGAACTTATCCTTATTGGCTCTTTCCGTCCTGTTTTTCCTCCCTCGCGAGGAAAAAGTTTTTTCCACGCCACGGCGTAAAAAATACCAGGCGTGGAAGGAATGTTTACTGTTCGGGTGTGTAAGGATTTTAGAATCCGAAATCCTTTCCCTTACTCTCTACAAATACATGTCGTGTTTTATTATAGGGACGTTCTAAAAATTCTGAATTTAGGTTTTTACCTATTCTGGTGTTCTTCGTTTCGGCCGCTTTTCGTCTTTTGGCTGCCGCCGAAGGGACTACCGCTCGGAAAATCTCAAACAAGTTTGGTTTTCGCTCACTTAATAGTCCCTTTCGGTGTCATTTTGTCAAGTCTCATCAGTCACATAGCCCGCTATGCTCCTTCTTCAACTTACAAAAGCACACACAAAAGATGAACGAAAATCAACTCGACATAATTTTTAGAACATCCCTATAGAAAAAGTTGCAAGTCTGCGGATTATGTCGTAGATTTGCAGAAAGAATGTGGGAATATAGTACAAAGATGTAAAAAGTTGGAATAATAAGCGTATAAACCTAATATTAATTTATTTATGAGAAAAAGATTTTTACTTGTTTTGACCGCACTGGCGTGCATGGCAGGAATGAACGGATGGGCGCAGACCGAGGGTAAGCTTACCTTTGGCGTCATCTCAGACATTCATTTCGGCAACAACGTGGCAGAAGGTCCCATGGTAAAGGTGCCCCAGGCACTGAAGAACATTACCTCGTACGGCAGTCTGGACGCACTGGCCGTGGTGGGCGACCTTACAGACAGCGGCAGTGCCAGCCAATACGAACAGCTTGTTTCCGTATTCGGCGATGCACAGACCTTCCAGAATCCCGTTGGGCAATTCATCTTTATGATGGGTAACCACGACAACTACAATGGCGAAGGAAAGGCCAATTACCAGGAAGGATTGAAGAGTTTTAACAACGGCGAGGCATATCCCTTCCATTCTTATCGTGTAATCAAGGGCTATCCTTTTGTTTCTGTAAGTATGTTTAGTGGCAACAACTCTGATACGAGCAATGCTGCTAACGGTACAGCATCATATCCTGCAGAAACTGTAGCATGGTTGGAGCAGGCTTTGGACCAGGCAAGCAAGGAATGTCCTGGCAAGCCTATTTTCGTGTTCACTCACGTTCCTCCCAGTTGGACATGCTATAGCACATGGGCAGAATGGGAAAACGGAACTTCATGGGGAATGAAGGTGTTGAACCCCGTCCTGAACAAGTATCCCCAGGCAGTGGTGTTCAGCGGTCACAGCCATTATCCCGTAGGCGATCCCCGAAGCATTCATCAGGGCGCCAACCCCAACTCAGACCGTCAGAACTATTACACCGTAATCAATACCGGTAGCACCACTTATTCCGAGGTGCATCCCGGCTTGCTTGATGTGGGAATCCATCCCAGCAAGTATGACTATGTAACCGAAGGCCTGATTCTTACTGAACTGGAAAACGGCGATATTGAGGTGCGCCGTTACGATACCTACCGCAACGAGGAAATCTGTTCTGAGAGCCGCTGGGTACTGAAGGCTCCCTTTGACGGCAGTATGTTTGAGTATGCCGACATCCGTAGCAAGGATGACAATCCTCTGGACAAGCCCTTGCGTGACGGTCTGCCCGCTCCCGCCTTTGCTGAAGGAACTGAACTGCAGACAGAACCTTCTGCCTACGACGTAAAGGTGATGATACCCCAGGCAAAGGACAACGATTGTGTGTTCTACTACAACATCAGCATCAAGAAGGATGGTTCTGAGATGTTGGCCGCTAATGCGTCTGTATTCTCTCAGTTTTATCTGAACTCTGAAATGCCCGAAGTGCTGGAATGTGTAGTGGATGATTTGGATCCCGAGACGGACTATGTAGTAGAGGTAACGGCTTACGACTCTTACGACAATGCTTCTGAGGTGCTGACCGCAAGCTTCTCAACCGTAGAGGACGATGATCCCGCCAATGACCTTCCCGACTATTATGAGCTTTGGACCTTTGAGGACGAAAGTTCCCTCTTGTCTTCTGAGAACACCAACGCTGTCTTTGAACCTATTACCATTAATAGGAAAGAAGTTACTGTTGTGGAGGACGCTGCCGCTGCCAATATCGTATCTGTGGCCGGACCTACGGAAGACAACAAGGCCATTTTTGTGCCCAAACTTTCTGGTCTGAAGGCATTGATTTTCCAAGAAGATTCTTTAAAGAACTACACCCTTCAGATGGATTTAAGGGTAAAGGATGCCGGTCCCTATAACGGACTGTTGCAGGCGGACTTGCAGAACAACGGTGATGCTGATTGTTTCATCTATCAGAACACTTTGGGCGTGCATAACCTGGGCTATCACGGAACCATCAATGACAATACATGGTACCGCATTCTGTTCGTGAACCGCGATGGCGAAATGAACGTGTACATTGACGGTAAGAAGATCAGTTCTGCCACTGACCCCCGCTGGAATATAAGCGGTGAGGGTTTCTATCTGCTTACAGACGAGAACAACGAAATGACCGATACCGAACTGGCGGAAGTTGCCTTCTGGACAGTTCCTTTGACCGATGGCCAGATTCGTCGTCTTGGAAAGATAAACACGGATGAATACGTAGAGGTGCTGAACCCAAGCTTGCGCCTGGTAGACAAAACAGATTTTGCCGTAACAATTCGTACCAATGTGTCTCTTACTTTTGATTTGCCCGAGTGGATTGAAGCCGTTGACGTGGCTCCCCAATTCGGTCTCAAAGATTATCTGTTCCGCACCAAGCCCATGGCTGAGCCTGGCAAGCGCACAGGCGTGATTACCATAGAGTCTGAGAACCTTCCTGCTCAGGAAGTGGAGGTAACCCAGATTACCCTTGGCGAGGAGATTCCCGAGGCAACCGGAGCATGGACATTCGATGATCCCAACGACCTGTTGGCCGGTACGGGAACCGCTACCATCTATCCCGCAGTGAAGAACGTAGAGGGCGTGTTCCAGATAGTGGAAACACTGTCCGATGCTGCCATTGACCCCATCCCTGAAGGCCCCACAGAAGGCAACGGAGCCATTTGCATTCCCAAGTTCAGCTATCTGTGGATGAAGCCTAATATGAGCGTAGAAAAACTTCCGGACTATACGATGATGTTCGATGTGCGTCCCGAAACGCTTGAAGGCTTCAACGCACTTTACAAGAATAATCTCCTCCTCAACGTTGACGGTTCAATTTTCATCAAGAACGCTCAGGTGGGTGTGAATACTTCCGGTCTGGGATATAACGGTGCGCTGACACAGAACAAGTGGCACCGCATTGCAGTGGTTATCCGCGACAACTATGCAAGCGTATACATTGATGGTGAGAAGGTGGGGCAGAGCACCGGCACACGCGAAGATATATGGGCGCTGACCCAGGATGTATTGTTCTTCGGTGACAATGACGGCGAGGAAGTGTTGAACGATGTGGCCGAAATCCGCTACTGGGATGTGCCCCTCCAGGATGGACATATAGCTAAACTGGGTGGTGTAACTCAGGGTGAGATAGAGAGGGAACCTGTGATTGACCCCATTTCAGTCTGGACCTTCGATGACCCAGAGAACCTGTTGGCCGGTAGCGGTATCGCCGAATTGCAGTGTGCAGTGAGGGGCGAAGACGGACTTGCCAAGAATACAGACGATTATGCCGCAGCCGGTCTTGTAAGCATAGCCGGTCCCACAAGTGAAAATGCAGCGCTTACCGTTCCCGTGAATACCTATCTCCGCATGATTCATAATGACGAGCGCGGATTGTTGGAGACTTACAGTATCCTTATGGACATCCGTCCCAAACAGTTGTCCGGTTTCCAGGCACTGTTCCAGACAAAGATAAACAATGAAGACGATGGTTCAATGTTCCTGAAGAACAACCAGATTGGCATCAACTCGGGTGGTCTGGGTTACCACAACGGAATTGAGGAACAGAAGTGGCACCGTGTTGTAATGGTGGTAGAGAACGGATACATGCACCTGTTCCTGGATGGTCGCAAACTGGGTGCTGCCAGTAGGGCGGATATGAACAAGTGGCGCATGTACGAAAGTGCCCTGTTCTTTGCTGACAATGACGGCGAAGAGGGTGTTATCGACATTGCCGAACTGCGTTACTGGAACGAGCCCCTCACCTCTTCAATGGTTGAACAGTTGGGCGCTGTGGAAGTGGACGGCAGCGGCATTGGCTCCGTTCCCGTACTTAAGGGTGTGAATGCCGTTTACGACCTTACCGGACGCAAGGTTTCTTCAACCCGTCTGCAGAAGGGACTGTACATCATTGACGGACGCAAGGTTGTTGTGAAGTAAGAAGTTTTTTTGACGCATAAAAGGTAAAAGGCGTAATGTGCGAGTGCAATCGTATGTTGCGCCTTTTCCTATCAATAAATGTTAAGAATGTGCCCGAATGCCCGTAAAAGTGATAAAAGACTATAAATTTCGCAGAGAAATGGCGGTGCTTTCGTGGATTTGTCTTACCTTTGTTCCGCAAATACAGACAATGAGATTATTAACTATATAATATAATATAATAATATAAGGTATCAATTAATTTACAGACAATGATTATGAAAAAGAATGTGTTTATACTATCTTTGGCAGCCGGACTGTTCATGCTGTCAGGATGTGCAAGCAAGAAGAGCCTGCAGAGTTGTCAGCTTGAGAACCAGAATCTTTCCAGCCAGTATGCCAAGGTAAAGGACGAACTTTCCGACACCAAGGCCGACCTTGCCGCAGCCAAGACCCGTGTGCAGCTGCTTACAGACCAGTTGGCTCAGCAAAAGGAACTCATGGCGCAGCAGAAGAAGAATCAGGAGGCCTTGCAGAAGTCTCTGGACAAGAGTCTGCTCAATGCCGGTTCAAACAATGTGAACATCTCCAAACTGGTGGACCAGATTAACGAATCCAACCAGTACATACGCCATCTGGTGAATGTGAAGAGCAAGAGCGACTCGCTCAATGTGGTGCTTACCAACAATCTTACCCGCTCGCTCAGCAAGGAAGAGCTGAAGGAAGTGGATGTACAGGTGCTCAAGGGTGTGGTCTACATTTCTTTGGCAGACAACATGCTCTACAAGAGCGGAAGCTACGAGATTAACGACCGTGCCGCCGAAACCCTCAGCAAGATAGCCAAGATTATCACAGACTATAAGGACTATGATGTGCTGATTGAAGGTAATACGGACAATGTACCCGTGAACAACCAGAGCGAGCACATGAAGAACATCCGCAACAACTGGGACCTCTCCTGTCTGCGTGCGTCAAGCGTGGTGCAGGCCTTGCAGACCCAGTATGGCGTGGACCCCAAGCGTCTCACTGCCGGCGGTCGTGGCGAGTTCAATCCTTTGACCGACAACGACAGCGAGCTGGGCAAGCAGCGTAACCGTCGCACCCAGATTATCATCACTCCCAAGCTCGACCAGTTCATGGAACTCATTGACAAGGCTCCCGAGGGTGAAGAGGCTCAGGTGGAGCAGTCCGCTCCCATTAGCGCCGAGTAAGGTTTTTTGTAGTAAAGAATACTTTCAAAAGCAAAAGAGCAGACAGGGGAATACTTGTCTGCTCTTTTTGCATCGTTTTTCTAAAAAGAAAACACTTCTATTAGCGTTTTTCTCCTAACTGAATTTAAAGCATTCCGTTTTTTCAGTAGGAGGACTGGAAAAAAGATTTATGCATTACTTTTCAAAACGTACCGCCACATCATCGTAGGCAAAATAGGCGGGTTGGCTGAAGCCATAGCCGTTGTCGCTAGAACCGGTGAGGTTAAACTCTACGCTCACCACCTTGCCCAGTCCACTGAGATCCCATTTTGTCCACTCGGTGATGATGTTGTCGGGGCCGTTGGCAAGATAAAATTCTGCGGTACCCGTCTCATTGCCGTCTGCATCATAGCCTGTAGCGAGAATCTTCACCCAGTCTTCTTCGCCTATGTTGGCAGTGAGTCCGTTGCCATTCATATAGCAATTGATGGCATAGGCTGAGTTATTGACATACATGTGGTCTATGATACGTGCTTCTCCGTCAGCGAAACTGATGGCAGGAAGATATTCTGTACCGTTGTAAGGAGTATTGTCCTTGTAACCGAAATGCATACAGAAATTGGGCGAACCATTATGGCCTCCTGCTCCCTCTTCTCCATATACGCGGAGTTGATTCTCGTAAGTGCCGAAATTGACATAATCTGTAGAAGCATAGTTGGAAATGGCATGACCGCCGCCCCAGAAGCAATAACAACCAAAGTTATAGGGGAAGGTGTGGGTCAGTTCGGTGTTGCCCTCATCGTACCAGGTGTATTCGCAACTCATGTAGTCGCCATAGCAGAGGGGACCTCCATATTCGGGATCATCGATGAGGTCACTCCAGGTTTTAATAATCTTCTTATCGGCATCATCCACATAATCCAGCGAGTAGGGTTCAAATTTAGCATCCTCGTCCTCGAAGGTGAGCACGCGCAGTTCGTAAGTGGGTTCCTTGACAAGGTCTTCTTTGACAATTTCCGTTGATATGCGGATTGTACTTCCTGTTGTAAAATCTTTTGAAGGTGTCTTTTTCTCTGTATAGGTGCTGCCATCGGCAAAAGTGTAGGTCACGGTCAAATCAGTACCGCTGACTTCAGCAGGAAGACACACCATTGCCGCCATCACACCGTCATAAGAAGATTGCAACGCAAACTCTTCTGCAAAATTCAAGGTGATACTGTTGCTGCCATCAACCACAGATGTTTCCCATTCTCCGTTTTGGAAATCAAATACACGTTCGCCTGCAATGGAAAGTCCTTCTGCCGCAGTCATGGTGATGCTGGCAAGCTTGGGCATGCCGTCCGAGCGGGTAGTTGTATTAAACCAAACATACGAGGTTTTATGACTAAGATAGAATGAGTTGAACTCATCCAGCATGGCGTAGCCAAAGTCACCATCGTTGCCCAAATTACCGTCGGCCGTCTGCGTGGCCAGCACTTTGGCGGTCTTGTTTGTTCCCGTCATGTTGTAGAATACGTGCCCTGTACCAACGACTGCCGTGCCACCGTCAAACTGGAATTGTGCCAATGTACAATCCGAAGAGATGGATTTGCTCTTATTGTTGCCCAGCCAAATATAGTCCCCAGATGTCCATTTATAGGGGATCTTCTCTGCATCGGGCGTACCGAACGAGGTACGGGTTCCCGTTTCCACACTGCTATAACCGGTTACGGTAAATACTGATGCCGTTTCAAGGCCTTCCGATTCGCTGCAGGCGGCAACTGTTGCCGCTACTGCTATCAAAACAAATAGTCTTTTCATTTTTTTTCTTTTTAATAATTTTTATTCATCACATATCTTCCCATGGCGAGGGCTCTTGTTGCGAAAGGGAAAAACCTCTCTCAACAACCACTTCTACAAATTGCAGTTGAGGAGCTTTATAATCTGCTCTCTCAATTGCAGGGGCATGTTTCTTTTCATTTGCATTTTTCATAAAAAAGAATGTTTAACAATTAATAAATACTTATAGGCCTATAGCTGTTTTATTTTACTATCACTTTCCGCACACCCTTCGATGAGTGTTCAATATAGATGCCGGGCACACTGGGCTCTGCTACACGATATCCGCTGAGCGAATACCATGCCACCTTGTTCTCCACGTTCTGACGTATCCTGCCAATGCCCGTAGCATCATCAGTTTCATCGTCCAGCAAATGCAGGTCACAGGCTCCCATTATCTCGGTAGATGTCTCGCCCAGCCAACCGCAGTATTGGTTGACTGCACAATACACCTTCACAAAATGGATGCCGGGAAGGCTTACGCGCTTACCCTCATGGTTTACCGCCCATTCGATATTGAACTTGGAACGGTTATCCGTATTGGGATGATTGTCGGCATAGCCCCAAGCGTAGGCATATTGTACATAGTAGTTGCCCATGCCGCTTTCGTCCACATAGTTGTCGGCCAGCAATGCACCTTCAAAAGTGAGCGAGTCGGCATCAATCCATTGGGGATAATAACTTTGATGGTGATAGACATTGCGGTACACATGACCGGTATTGCCCATGTTGTCTGTCCAACGCACATACGAAGTGTCGTTGATAAACTTATAGTCGGGATTGGGTGTCCGTTCCTTGTCCTCATCCGGACGATAATAGGTGATGCGGTAATTGTGCACAGTTGCTGGGTTGTCGTACTCGCTGCCAGCCAATTCGTACCACGCATCATCAGGTACTCCGTTACCATTGACATCGTGGCTTACCATCACGATACCTGGTTCGCACGAACCGCCCTCTTTCGATGCGTTGGGGTTTGGATTGGCGTTGCTGTAGAATGCGTTGCCCAATATCTGAAAATCCATCTTGCCCGGACGGTTCTCTATCATGTGGTCAAACCCAAAAGTGACGTAACCGCCATAACTGCCAAGCGAGATGAGCACACGCTCGTCATGGGCAATGCACTCTTCGGCCTTGCGTGCCATGTCTTCGGGTGTATCTCCCTCTTCGTAGGATGGCATTTCATTGACAAACTGGCCCGGTGCAGGGCGATACTCGTATACCCGATTGATGTAGGGTGATTGTGCGATGGCGCCAATGGCCGTAACGAGCAATACAGAAATGGTAAAAATAATTCTTTTCATACTATTCATATTTTAACGGAATGGTTGTAAATGCAAAATGTGCTGGGATGTCGCCAGTGCGCACCCGCCACTTCATGGTACCCTCGGGCGTAAAACAATAGAGATAGCCCGGCGACACATAATTGCCGGCATCAGTCACATAAAATTCATGCGTGGTGCGATTGACTGCCACGCCATAGGGCATCCGTATCTTACGGTCGGTGCCGTCTGTGATGAAGCGGTCGGTGACTACCTCGCGTGTGCGCGTATTTATAATATGGTAACTAATGCTCCATTCATTGGTCACATAGCTCCAGTCAGTTCCATAGATGTAGAGTGAGTCCCCAGCCAGAGTCATCTCTGAGTTTGGCACATCCAGAGAGTCGCAGACGGTATCGGTACGTGGGTCTATGACATAGGTTTTGGAACCATATCCGTAATAGTCGCCTCGGGATGATACCCAAATGTACCCCTGGCGATCTGCTTCGAGACGATGCAGATTGATGGCTACATCAATGGTATTTGTCACGGTAAACGTGTTGAGGTCGATGACCGATATCGTTCGGTCATAGTTGGGGAAACGGTAACCACCACTGTTTGCCACATACAATTTGCTGTCATGCACCGCTATCTCATCGGGTTGGTAACCCACGGTACAAGTGTCAATTACCTCCATGCGGTCAATGTCAATACGCGCCACATAGCCAAGACGGGCATTGGGGTCTATCTGTACAGGACCGGCGTAACTGCTTACATAGGCATAGCGGCCGTGAAAGGCTATGTATCGGCAGTTGGGAATGGAAATCTGCGTAACGTGTTTGGCTGTGGCCGCATCCATCACCTCAACGAAGTGCGAACAGTTGATTACCGCCCACAACTTGCCGTCATAGATCTGCAAATCGTTACCCACATCGCCCAGTTCCTTCACCACACCAGGGTTTACCTCGGCATATATGTTGCGGATATACTTTCCAGTAAGCGCATCATAATAGTCGAGCGTACACTTGTTGCTTCCCATGTTGCCTTCGTTGAGAAGATAGAATCCCTTGATGGACGCCGTGTCCTCCATGGATACTTGTGCCGTGTCTACCTGTTCTTCCTGGGAAGGGATTGTGCACTCGTCTTCAGTGCGACACGAAACCGCCGACAGCAGGAAAAGAGACATAAGCGCACAGCAAAACGTCCGGCATTTTCCCCTTTTCGTTCTACATTCTTTTTCCCCCACAATAATAGTACTTGTTTTCATGATTCCTATATCATTACATTTATCTTGATTTTGAAGTTCGTCCCCGGCATGGGATAGCACTGTACCACCTCGTACTGTTGGTTAAAAACATTGTTCACCTCGCCTGTTATCCTTAACGTACATTTCTTTATCCTTAACAATTTTGTCAAAGAAAGATCGCTGGTGTACCATGGCTTGGAATAGTTTTCGGGAATATTGGCACTTGCCTCGTAACGTTCTCCGGTATAGATGAAACTGTAATTGAATGCCCAATCGCGCCATGACAACCCTACTATGGCAGAGAATGCATGCCATGGGATATAAGGCAACTGTCCGCCATAGAACGGACTATCCATATCGGTATGGTCCATTGCGCGGTTAAAGGTGTAGGAACAGCTTGTGCTCACGTCCAACTTGCCCAGCCGCCAGTCGGTACGCAATGATGCGTCAAGCCCCCAAATATGGCACAGACCGAAGTTCATCATTGTCCATCGGAACTGGTTTGATGTGGGCATGGCAACAATCTTGTCCTCGACTTCATTATAATAACCATCTGCCCGCAGTTCCGCGCTCCGCAACATACCTTCCTTCCATACTCTTTTGTATGTGCCGCCCACATTGTATTGGGTTGTGTATTCTGGTTTCAGGTCCTTATTCCCGATGAAGGTGTAATACAAATCATTGAAGGTGGGCATACGGAAGATGCGTTTATAAAAGGCACGCAATGACAAATCGTGCTTTCCTGCGTCAAACGGTTGGTAACCGAGTATCACAGCAGGAGTGAAACGATTCTTGCTGCCGGCCGAACCGCCAACCATGCGTGTCTTGTCATTGACATAAGTCTGAAGTCCGGACACACGGAAGGACAGCTTATCCCAATGCAGACTTGTGGACAAGGCAGATAATAAGGTCCATCTGGTGGGATAGACAAAGTTCACAAGATCTGCATCGAGATAATTGTATTGTACATCATTTGACAACGAGACCTGCCACCATGGCCTTATCCGGTACAAGTGTGCAGCGGAAATGTAAGCCTCTAACTGACGATAATGGTTATCCGTATACATTGTGGTTATGTCAAGGCGTGGGTCGCTAAGATAATGCAGATAATCGTATGCCACCTTTGTGTTGAGTAGCAATGAATAGCCGTTGGTAAAATTCTTGCGCAATGTTCCCTGGCCGAAGACAGAAGTGTCCCACTGGCGGTCCTGATGACGGTATTTTCCGGGTTCTTCGCGCACGGAAGCACCGGGAAAGCCGCGTTCGCTATTGTAGAAATAGACCTTTGCACGCCATTCGCCTTCCTTGGGCTTGCCGAACAAAGCCGCTTCAACCCGCAATGCACTTACATCGCCATTCCGGCGTACCTCGGTGGTGTCATAGCCGTTCTTCTTGGCATAACTGAACTTGTAACGTCCGGACGTTGTCATGTATTCACCGCTGAATTGAGCCGATAATTTCTCTGTCAGTTTCTGTTCCCATAAGAGAGACGGATTATATGTGTCAAAAGAACCGGCCTTCATGGCCACATTCAGATTGTAACGCTTATGTGTGGCAAATGCGGGCTTCCTTGTCTGCAAATAGACAGTGGAGGCAGAAGCGTAGTCTTTGGCGGTCTGTAAAACATCCGACTTCTCTCCGTTATAGAGCTGCAATGTTTCCATGTTGTCAAGAGAGAACCGGCCCAGGTCAATCTGCCCGTTTTGGGCGTTGCCCAATTGGACTCCGTCATAGAAAACACCTGTGTGGTTTGTGCCGAGCGAGCGGACGTTCACCGTTTTCAATCCACCGATTCCACCATAATCCTTTATCTGCACTCCTGCGAAATATCGCATGGCATCAGCTACGCTGTGCACGCTGAGCCGTTCAAGCTCCTTTCCCTTCAGTTGTTGTACTGGAATAATGTTGGAATCTCCTCTGTCTCTATGGGCAGTAACGGTTACTTCATACAAATGTCGGACACTGTCAAGAGGAACAGAGTCAACTGTCTTCTCGACACTTTGGGCATAGGCGTGTTGTACGAATACAACAACAAAACAACCCAAAAGCTGCTTCATGTGTATATGAATCCTTTGTAACATTTTCAATCTTAATCCAACCCCAGGGATCTTGATCAATATGCAAGAGGCAGGTCTTCTGACTTTTCAACAGAGCAAACGTCTTCCCGATAATCTCAGTGACTGTGTGTTTGCCTGATAATTTGAATTACAGCTGCGGGACAGTTCAGGACTTACACCTGATTCCCTTTTAATCGCCATGCCAAAAGCTTAAAAGCCATGGTAAGGCGAACCAAATGCGATGCAAAGTTATGTGTTTAGGATAACATGACCAAAAATTTTGGCCATTTTCGTTTAGTTTTTTTTCTGAAGGCTTGTGAAACGGCCTAAATACAAATCGGTCAATAGAATGTTACGCGCTAATGTTTTCTTCATATGTTTCGTCGCTTCTCTGTTACAATGTAATCCCATTGTGCCCTCAAAGTGGAAAAAACGCAACAGGCTCCGGTTGGGATTGCACTATAGTGCGTTGCCCGTTGGAGCCTGTTGCGTTTGCTTACGCACCGTAGTGCGTTTTAGGGTATACCTTGCTTATCCGGCCAAGGCCTGTGTGTCAAGAGCAATCATCAGTTCCTCATCGGTGGGGATGACGCAAACCTTAACCTGGCTGTCGTCTGCGCTGATGACAGCTTCTGTGGCGCGGCAGGCGCGGTTCTTTTCGCCGTCAACCTTGATGCCCATGAACTCCAGTCCGGATGTGGCGCCCTCGCGCACTTCCCACTGGTTCTCTCCGGCACCTCCGGTAAAGAGTACAACGTCCACTCCGCCCATGGCGGCAGCATACTGTCCGATGTACTTCTTGATGCGGTATGTGTACATTTCCTTGGCCAGACGGGCCTTGTCGTTTCCGTTGGCAATGCCGGCCAGAATGTCGCGGAAGTCGCTGCTCAGTTCGCTTACGCCTGCCAGTCCGCTCTGCTTGTTCAGCAGGTTGCTCAGTCCCTTGGTGTCCAGATTCAGCTTGTCCATAAGGAACGTAACGGCTCCGGCATCGATGTCGCCGCTGCGGGTACCCATGATGAGGCCCTCCAGGGGAGTGAGTCCCATGCTGGTGTCCACGCACTTGCCGTTCTTGACGGCGGCAATGGAGGCGCCGTTGCCGATGTGGCAGGTGATGATGCGGGTTGTGGCGGGGTCAATGTTCAGATACTCGCACACGCGCTGGCTTACATAGCGGTGGCTTGTGCCGTGGAAACCGTAGCGGCGCACGCCATACTTCTGGTACAGTTCGTAGGGCAGGGCGTACATAAAGGCATAGTCTGGCATGGTCTGGTGGAAGGCGGTGTCAAAGACTCCTACCTGAGGAATCTCGGGCAGCAGTGCCTTTACGGCGTTCACGCCCTTGATGTTGGCAGGGTTGTGCAGCGGTGCCAGGTCGTTACATGCCTCAAAGGCTTCCATGATTTCTTGGTTGAGCACCACGCTCTTGTTAAACTTCTCTCCGCCGTGAACCATACGGTGGCCCACTGCATCCAGCTCGTCCAGACTCTTCAGAACGGCATGGTCTCCGGTGGTGAGCACCTCGAAGATGAATTGCACACCGGCGGTATGCTCCTCAATGGGGCGGTCAATCTGGATTTTCTCGCCGTTTACCTTCATTTTGATAAAGGAGTCGGGCAGTCCTATTTTTTCAATACCTCCGCTGGTAATCACGCTCTGGTCTGTCATGTCGTAGAGCGCATATTTGATAGATGAACTTCCGCAGTTCAATACAAGGATTTTCATTGTCAGTCTATTGCGATTTGTTGTTTGTTCTACATTATTTTGCATCCATGGCCTGGCAGGCGGTGATGGCCACCATCTTATAGATGTCATCCACGCTGCATCCGCGGCTCAGGTCGTTAACGGGGCGTGCGATACCTTGCAGGATGGGGCCGATGGCGTCGGCGTTGCCGAGGCGCTGTACCATCTTGTAGCCGATGTTGCCCACTTCCAGACAGGGGAATACCAGTACGTTGGCATGTCCGGCAATCTTGCTTCCGGGGGCCTTTTTCTCGCCTACGCCGGGAACCAGAGCTGCATCGGCCTGCAGTTCGCCGTCGATTTGCAGTTCGGGAGCCATTTCCTTTGCCATGCGTGTGGCTTCCACAACCTTGTCCACCACTTCGTGCTTGGCGCTTCCCTTGGTGCTGAAGCTCAGCATGGCCACGCGCGGTTCTTCAAATCCGGCCACGCTCTTGGCTGTCTGTGCGGTGCAGACGGCAATCTGTGCCAGCTGCGATGCGTCGGGCATGGGGGTAACGGCTACGTCGCCCACTACCAGCACACCGTCTTCGCCATATTGCGGAGTCTGTGTGATGAGCAGCATGGCACCGCTTACGCAGGAAATGCCGGGGGCGCACTTGATAATCTGAAGGGCGGGGCGAAGGGTGTCGCCCGTAGTGCTCAGCGCACCGGAAATCTGTCCGTCAGCATCGCCGTTCTTGATGATAAGGCAACCGAAGTACAGGGGGTCAAGCACTTTCTTGCGTGCCTCCTCAATGGTCATGCCCTTCTTCTTGCGCAGTTCGAACAGCAGTTGTGCGTAGGTCTCTGTTTTTTCACTTGTGGCGGGGTCGATAATGGTGGCTTGGCCAATGTGCTTCAGTCCCAGTTTCTCGGCCAGGGCCATAATCTCATCCACGTTACCGATGAGGATAATCTCTGCCAGGCCGTCGGCCAGTGCTTGGTCGGCAGCGGTGAGTGTGCGCTCTTCCAGGCTTTCGGGCAACACAATTCGTTGCTTGTTGGCCTGTGCGCGTGCTACGATTTTGTCAATCAGACTCATTGTTTGTGTATTTTAATAGTTCAATTTAAAATTAATCGAAATTATGTTTCTCTGTGCTTGTTTCAGAATTTTCCTTTGGTCAGAATCAGCTCCAGCTCCTCTGCCGTAAGGCGGGCGCGGAACTTGTTGTTGTAGGCGGCCGTAATGTTTCCGGTCTCCTCGCTTACCACAATGGCCAGCGCATCGGTGTCCTTGCTTATGCCGCGGGCGGCCCGGTGCCTCAGACCAAAGTGCTTGGGTATGTCCAGATCGTTGCTGACGGGCAGAATGCAGGCTGCGGCCGCAATCCTGTGTCCGGAAATGATCATGGCGCCGTCGTGCAGGGGACTGTTCTTGAAGAAGATGTTCTCAACAAGGCGTTGCCCTATCTTGGCGTTGATGATGTCGCCGGTATGCTTGATGTCGTCCAGCGGCAGGTCGTTCTGCAATACAATCAGCGCCCCCACCTTGTTCTTGCTCATGTTGAGGCACGCCATTACCAGGGGCATCACAATGGACCTGTCGTTGCGCACGTCGCCTTTTTCCGACTTTTTGTTGTCGCGACGGAAAAAGTCGATTAGTACCCTTACCTTCTCATGCGTGCCGATGGTGTAGAAGAAGTGTCTGATTTCCTCCTGGAACAGAATGATAAGTGCTATGGCGCCCACGTTTACCATCTGGTCCATGATGCTGCCCAGAAGCTTCATCTCAAGCACTTTGCTCACCACAATCCAGCAACTTACAAAAAGCAGAACGCCGTAGAAGATGTTTGCCGAGCGCGAACGCTTCATGATCATGTAGCAATAGTACAGTAGTATGGCTACAAGCAGAATGTCGATAAAGTCTTTTATTCCAAAATTAAGCACGTTCCGTAAGTTCTGTTTTTGCAGTTGTTGTTATATCATTTGTTTGGGCTGATGCGTTCCGTCGTCGGTGTGTTTCTGCATTTCTCTGACGATGCAGACAGCCTCGGCGGCGGCTTTCACATCGTGAACCCTCAGTATGCTGGCCCCTTTGAGCAGTGCTATGGTATGCAGCGCCACAGTGCCCGCAAGCGCCTCCTGCGGCGTGCAGCCGAGCAGGCGGTACACCATGCTTTTGCGGCTCACCCCAACCAGCAGCGGGGCTTGCAGCACCTTCAGTTCCTGCAGATGGGCCATCAGGTCGTAATTGTGGTCCAGTGTCTTGGCAAAACCGAATCCGGGATCCAGAATCACATCGCACACACCCATCTCGTGCAGCCTCTCCATGCGTTGTCCCAAGTGGGCTATCACCTCCTTGGTTATATTCCTGTATTCGGCCTTTTCCTGCATGTTCTGCGGGTTTCCGAGCATGTGTGTCAGTATGTAGGGGACGTTCAGTTCCGCCACTGTCCGGTACATCTCTGCGTCCAGCTCTCCGCCGGAGATGTCGTTGATGATGTGTACGCCATATTCCTCCACGCACTGGCGGGCCACTTGGGCGCGGAAAGTGTCAACGCTGATGACGGCCTCCGGGGCTGTGCGGCGTACAATCCGCAAGGCGGCCGACAGCCGTTTCATCTCTTCCTCGGCCGTGACGTCTGCCGCTCCCGGCCGGCTGCTGTAGGCACCAATGTCTATGATGCTTGCCCCTTCTGTCACAATCTGCTCTGTCCGTTCGGCTATCTGTGCCTCGGATTGCTGGCGGCTGTTTTCATAGAAAGAGTCGGGGGTTACATTCAGAATGCCCATCACCTGCGGCTCGCTCAAGTCCATCAGTTGCCCACCCACGTTTATGTAGTATGGAGTATGTCCTTTCATGCCCGAGTTCTCTGTTTTAAAACAGCCACAAAGTTAGTCAATATTTGCAAAACAGACAAATTTTGCGTCCCTTTATCAAAAAAAGGATGTATCTTTGCGTTTGCGCAAGCTTTATTGCCTGTCAGTGAAGTTGTATTTGCGCTGGTTAAATCAAAAAGAAGACTAAGGAAATGATGATGGATACAGCATCGCTTTACCGGATATTCATGGAGCATCCGGTAGTGACTACGGACAGTCGGAAATGTCCGTCCGGCAGTATGTTTTTCGCCCTTCGCGGCGATACGTTCAATGGCAACGACTATGCGCTTCAGGCGCTGGAAAAGGGGTGCGCCGTGGCTGTGGTGGACGACCCTTCGTGTGTGCCTGCCGGTGACAGCCGTTTCATACTGGTGGACAATGTGTTGGCCGCCCTTCAGCAACTGGCGGAATGGCACCGCCGGCAATGGGGCGGGCCGGTGGTTCAGGTAACCGGCACCAACGGAAAGACCACAACCAAGGAGCTTCTGGCCGCGGTCCTTGGCCGCAAATATAAGGTGCATTATACGCAGGGCAACCTGAACAACCATATTGGTGTGCCCCTGACCCTTCTTGGCTTGCGTGCCGAACATAATATGGCCGTGGTGGAGACCGGCGCCAATCATCCGGGCGAGATAGCGCAGCTCTGCGGTTTTGCACAGGCCGACTGCGGTCTGATAACCAATGTGGGGCGTGCCCATTTGGAGGGATTCGGCTCGTTTGAGGGCGTTAAGCGCACCAAGGGCGAACTGTATGACGATCTGAAGGCCCGCGGCAAGTTCATCTTCCTGAACGCGCAGGATGACGATCTGAGGCAGATGGCCGAAGAACGGGGCTTCGATGTGTCCGATGACACACGCTGCAAATCCTATGTGGAGGCAGCTGTAACCGCATGCGCTCCCTTTGTGGAGTTTCGTTGGCGGGCGGATGAAACACAGCCCTGGCATGCCGTGGCCACTCATCTGGTGGGGGCGTACAACATTGCCAACTTGCGTGCCGCGGTAACGGTGGGACTCCATTTTAGCGTGGCTGCCGCCGACATAGAAGACGCTTTGGCCGCTTATGTGCCCACAAACAGCCGTAGCGAATGGCGCAATACGGATAGGAACCGTCTTCTGGTAGATGCCTACAACGCCAATCCGGCCAGTATGGCGGCGGCACTGGACAACTTTGCCGTCATCGAAGGCGATGGCAAAATGGCAATTCTGGGCGATATGCGCGAACTGGGCGCCGAAAGCATGGTAGAGCACCAAAGGGTGGTGGACAAGCTGCAAGGGATGCAGCTTGAAGAGGTTTGGCTTGTGGGCGGCGAGTTTGCCCGCACCCGCCATCCCTTCCGCTCGTTTGCCAATGTGGACCAGGTGAAACAGGAACTGGCGCAGCGTCCGCTCTCCGGCCGAACCATCCTCATAAAGGGCAGCAACGGCATACGTCTGCAACAGTTGCCCGAATTTCTCTAACCCCCCCCAGATTCTTATGCCACAGAACGAAGCCATATTCTATCGCGCTGAACGCCTTTTGGGCGAAGGGTTCATGCAGCGCGCATCCCGTTGCCGGGTAATAGTGTTCGGCGTGGGCGGTGTGGGCAGTTGGTGTGCCGAGGGGCTTGTACGTTCCGGTATAGGCCACCTAACCTTGGTGGATTCAGACTGCGTGAGCGTAACCAACATCAACCGCCAGCGCATGGCCACCGTCCATACCGTGGGGCAGCCCAAGGTGGAGGCTCTCCGCCGTCAGCTTCTGGACATCAATCCGCAGGCCGACATAGCCGTCATGCAGCAGTTTTACAGCGAGGAGACCGCCGCAGCCTTCCCCTTGGAACAATACGATTATGTGGTGGATGCCATAGACTCCCTTGCCAGCAAGGCGGCGCTCATCCTCCATGCCACAGCCTGTGGCGTTCCGCTCTATTCCAGTATGGGCGCAGCCCTGAAACTCGACCCCACAGCCATCCGTGTGGCCGAGTTCTGGAACGTAAAGGGATGCCCTTTGGCAAGGGCGTTGCGCCAGCGTTTCAAGAAGCAGCACACCTTTCCGCGCCACAAGTTTCAGTGTGTCTTCAGCGAGGAACTTCTGACCAACCTGGGCGAGCCTCATCCCGAACCCGTTGTGGGTGAGTCTTCCTTGGTGGTAACGCACGGCAACGGTTCATTGGCCCACATCACAGCCATTTACGGATTTACCCTTTCCGGCCTTATTCTTCAGCATTTGCAAAATTGTTCCAAACTTTAAAGGGATGTTCTAATTCCTTAATATTATTATGAACGAGAACAATCAAATAATTATCTATCAGACCGAGGACGGACAGACGCAAGTCGATGTCCGCTTGGAAAATGAAACGGTGTGGCTGACAACAAGTCAAATGGCTATGCTTTTCGACCGTGAAGAGTCAAACATACGTCGCCATGTGATCAATGTGTTTAAAGAGGGCGAACTTGAAAAAGAAAATAACGTGCATTTTTTACACGTTAATGGTGTTAAGAAGCCAGTTCCTTTCTACAACCTTGATGTTATCATCTCCGTAGGTTATCGTGTGAAGAGCCAGCGTGGCGTACAATTCCGCCGATGGGCCAACAAGGTTCTGAAAGAATACTTGGTGAAAGGCTATGCCGTGAACGACCGTCTCCGTCGCGACCAGTTGGGCGAACTCCGCCAGTTGGTGCAAGTGGTGGGCCGTACTCTCCAAAGTCAGGACATCACAGCTTCGGCTGATGGGCAAGCCCTTTTTGATGTGGTGGTGGACTATACCTATGCCCTCGACACCCTCGACAACTACGACTACGAACGCCTTGTCATCGAGCGCACCACCTCCAAGGAACCATTCCGTGCCACCTACGAGAACGCCATGACCGAAATCCGTCGCCTGCACGACAAGTTCGGTGGCAGCCAATGGTTCGGCAATGAGAAGGACGATTCCTTCAAGAGCAGTATAGGACAGATATATCAAACCTTCGGAGGCGAGGAACTCTACCCGTCGGTGGAAGAGAAGGCCGCCATGCTCCTTTACCTCGTCACCAAGAACCATTCGTTCAGTGATGGCAACAAGCGCATAGCCGCCACTCTTTTCCTCTGGTTTCTGAACAACAACGGTGTCTTATACCGTCCCGACGGCACCAAGCGTTTGGCCGATAACACCCTCGTTGCCCTTACGCTGATGATTGCCGAGAGCCGCACCGAGGAAAAGGATGTGATGGTAAAGGTGGTGGTGAATCTGATAAATCAACGGAATGAGTGATAAGACGATTCCTTTATAGTAAAGAATCTTTACAAAATGATGTGCCATTAGGATACTGGTCTTAATGGCATATATGAGAATTATCCAGTTGGGCGGAAAAAAGTGCCCAGTTGAAAAAAAACATGTTTCCAGTTGGAGAAATTTTTTTTCCCAATTGGAAACCCTGTATTAGGGGGTTATTGGCTTTTTTCTGGATTTGCACCATATTTTACGTTAAAAGGCTTCTGTAATACAGGAAAAGATGTGGTAAAAAGATTTGACAGAATATAGAGATGTCCATTATGCCGGGTTGGTTTTCGTTCTTCTTTCTTGTGACAGTAGAAACGTCACATTGTGGCATCTCCTTCCAAATGGTGATGAGAAGCCATGATATGACGTCTCTATGGTCTAAATGACACCTTTTTCTTAGTCAAATCAAAACATTGCAGTACCAAACTTGGTGTGTAATAACTGGTACTGCAGTATCAGCTAATTGGTACTGGGGTGTAAATTAACAGGTATTGTAGTGTAAGTAAACCGGTACGCAATTTACTTGCGCCATAGAAATGTGGGGGTAATTACAAATAATGTGCGTATGTACATTTCCCCTTTCGAAAGTAGACCCATAATTACATACAATTCGCCCAAAAATATCAGTTGTCCGCTAAAATTAAAATCTGCATTAAGCACTAATACACAACGAGATGCGTTTACATTGTGCCAACGTTGAAATGTAAACGCATTTACCCTTAAGTGTAAACAGATTTACATCGGGAGGTAAATGCGTTTACATAGAAAGGTAAATCTGTTTACATCGTGATGTAAAAATCGGGCTGTCAAACTGCGGACAAATTCGCTTGCTGAACGCCCCCTGTTGGTGTGTTTGTTTTCCGCTTTTCAACCCCTGGCCAGCAGATTTTGGGGAGAAGAAAGAATGTCCTTTGTCTTTATTTGGCGTTTCACTTATTTTTGGTTAACTTTGTACCAATGAAAATGAAAGACAATTATGGCATTCGAATCAACCTTTAAAGCTATTGATAATACCCTTCGCCACGATGAGGGCTGTGCTACCGCACTCGACTATGTAGAGCAAAGTTCGTGGATACTCTTCTTGAAATACTTGGACGACTTGGAACAGACGCGCGAAATGTCGGCCATGCTTACCGGTGAACCTTACACACGCATCATCGATGCAGACTATCAGTGGAGTGCATGGGCAATGCCCCGTACTGCCGAAGGCGAATACGACCGTAACCGTGCCTTGGTGGGCGATGACTTGATTGAGTTTGTCAATGGTCGTCTGTTCCCTTATCTGCAACGCTTCAAAGAACGCTTCGAAGCCGATGCCATTGAGTTTAAGGTCGGAATCATCTTTACCGAAATACGCAACAAGATATCCAGCGGATACAACCTCCGTGACATCATCGAGCACGTGGACGAACTTCGTTTCCAAACGGCTGAAGACCGCCACGAGATGACACAAATCTACGAAGACCGATTGAAGCAGATGGGTAATGCCGGACGCAACGGTGGCGAGTATTACACACCGCGTCCGCTCATCCGTACCATTGTGAAGAAGGTAGCTCCGCAGATAGGAGAGACCGTGTACGACGGTGCTTGCGGTTCGGCAGGCTTTTTGTGCGAGGCTTATAGCTATATGCACGAACATATACAGAGTGCAGCCGATGAAGACACGCTCCAGAAGCGTACGTTCTATGGGAAGGAACTGAAAGGCTTGGCTTACATCATTGCCATGATGAACCTGATTCTACACGGTGTGGAGTCGCCCAACATCATCAAGACCAACACGCTGACTGAGAACCTTGCCAATGTACAGACTTCCGACCAAATGAATGTGGTACTTGCCAATCCGCCTTTCGGGGGTAGCGAACGCGACGAGGTACAGCAAAATTTCCCCATCCGTTCGGGCGAAACAGCCTATATGTTCCTTCAGCACTTCATCAAGATGCTGCGTGCGGGTGGCCGTGCGGGTATCGTTATCAAGAACACTTTCCTTTCCAATTCCGATAATGCCAGTGTAGCCCTTCGTCAGAAGTTGTTGGAAGAATGCCGTGTAGATGCCATTTTGGACTTGCCAAGCGGTGTGTTCACCGGTGCGGGTGTAAAGACGGTGGTACTTTTCTTCACCAAGGGCGAGCCTACTGAAAGTGTATGGTACTACCAATTGGAAAAGCATTTCACCAAGACCAAACCGCTCACCGAAAAGGATTTGGAAGAGTTCCTCACTTTGAGCGAAACACGTGCCGATAGTGACCACTCGTGGACACTCCGTGTGGCCGACCTTGATGCCAACCTCGACATGAGCGTGAAGAATCCGCACAAGGTGGAGGAAGTGGACGAACGTACTCCTCGTGAGATTGCTGATGAGATTGTGGCACTGAATGAGGAAAGCAAGCAGTTGTTGGATGATATTTTGGGAATGTTATGATGAATTTTATAGCAGAACACTGGGAAGGTTTGGCTTCTATATTGCTTTCGGTAGCATCAATTGGTATTGCCATTGGTTCGGCACGCTCTACTTCAAAGGATGCGTCACGACAGATTGCAAGTGTAAAAGAATTATCGGCTTTACAGATAGATACAACCATCAAATTATTAGAGGTGGAAATTCAAAAGGTAATTACTAATGTGAAGATAGCATCAGAAGAAAGCAGTGCTATGGACAAAATAAATAATTCTGATATGCCCAAAGAATGGGAAGACGAGATGACACGTAGATATTATGCATCCAAATCGCAAATGGAATTGAAGATATATAGTGATTGTACACACAATCTGAAGGAAATCCTTAAAAACGTACAAGATTTAAAAAGAAATTGAAGTGAGTATGAAAGAAGGATGGAAAATGGTGAAGTTGAAAAACATTTGTGATAAAGCTTCATCAAATGTTGCTCAAAAAGATTTAGATAATAATAATGGTGAATATCCAATTTATGGAGCTAGTGGTTTCATAAAAAAAGTAGATTTTTTTCATTATGATAAGCCATATATAGGAATTGTAAAAGACGGTTCTGGAGTTGGTAGAGTTAATATATATCCTGCTAATTCATCATTACTAGGCACATTACAATACATTTTGCCTAAAACCGGATATGAACTAGGCTTTGTTTATTATGCTCTTCAGTCCTTAAATTTATCTAAATATAAAGTAGGTGCAGCCATTCCACATATATATTTTAGAGATTATGGCGAAAAAGAATTATCTGTTCCTCCCCTCGAAGAGCAGCACCGCATAGTCTCCATATTGGATGCATCGTTCGAGAAGATTGATGCACTGAAAAAGAATGCCGAGGAAAATTTGAAGAATGCAAAAGCACTCTTCCAGCAAGTTCTTGCACAAGAATTAAAACCTAAAGAAGGTTGGGTGGAGAAGAAGTTACAGGATGTTTGTGAAATAATTAATGGCTATGCTTTCCCAAGTAGTGCTTTTAAAAAAAATAATGAAGTTAAAGTTATTAAAATAACGAATGTTGGTGTAGGGAAATTTATAAAAGATGATGAAAACAAATTACCACAACATTATTTAACTGATGTTGAAAATGTTATTATAAACGAATTAGATATTGTTGTAGCATTGACACGTACAATTATAGCCGAAGGATTAAAAGTGGCAATTGTGCCAAAGGAATATGATGGTGCATTATTAAATCAACGAGTAGCCGCATTAAGAATGTATCCTAAAGTATTATTGCGAGAATATTTGTACTATTATTTTCAAACAAAATACGCAAAAGAATATGTGCTGAGTCGTGTTAATACATTGATGCAACCTAATTTGTCTATAAAGGATTTAAGGGACATGCCTATACCTTATCTTCCTTTTGAAACCCAACAGCATATCGTCCGCATCCTCGACACTCTCAGCGAGAAATGCCGTCGTTTAGAAGAAGTAGCCCAACAAACCATCCGCGAGTGCGATGCCTTGAAGCAAAGTATTCTTCGTCAGGCATTTAGTGGAGAGCTATAAAACGATAAAAATGAAGTAAAAGAATAATTATTTAGATAGATAATGTCATATAATCTTTTAAAATTGTTTACTTTTGCATAAATTAATTCATGTAACACAAGTTATGAATTGGAAAGAAAAAGCTTTAGATATATTGGAGGACAGTCTCTATCCTGTTGCAGTGGAATTGAATGAACTTGACTGGAAAAGTGGGTTGTCATGTAAAACTGAGAGATTAGCTCAGCATCTTTGCGCATTTTCAAACCTTAAGGGCGGAGGAATTCTTTTTTTTGGTGTGAATGATGATGCCACTTTCTCTTCAATGACCAAAGAAGCATGTGATGACATTATCAAGAAATTAGGGAATATTGCTAAGAACAATCTTTCTTCATCAATATCTGTTGAACATTGGACAACAGATTATAAGGGACATGCCTTGCTTTTCATCCATATATCAGAACAAATGGATAAACCCATTCATTTAAGAGGTAAAGAAATCTGGGATTCTTATACACGTTCAGCAGGTCAAACGGTAAAATCAGAAATGACAAAACAGGAAAAGATAGAAGCTTGTTATCAACATGCTTGTTTGGTATATGAAGACAATAGGGCTATAAACAATCAATCTGTCAGAGAACGCTTCGGAATAGACAAAAACCAATCTTCGGTAGCATCGCGCATTATTGCAGATACATTGGAATCTAAAAAGAGTTATCCGATGAAAATATAACATCAAAAAAGTATGCAACCTATATCCCTTATTACGCTTGATTTTATTTGCAAAGCAAATCCGTGTTTGTTATAAATTATTGATTTATAGAATGTTCTTATTTGCAAAGTAAATCCGTCCTCTTTAAAGGCTCTTTGTGTAACGTATAAAAGGAACCAACATGAACGAAAGCGATACCCGAATCCATAAAATCGACCCGCAACTGAAAGCTGCCGGGTGGAGCGTAGTGGAAGGAAGCCACATCAGCACCGAATACCGCATTACACGGGGCAAAATCAGCCAATCGGTGAAGATGAAGGGCAAGAAGGCCGACTATCTGTTACTCTATCGGGGACAACGCATGGCGGTGGTGGAAGCCAAGGCCGATGAGGTGGGCTACCAAGAGGGTGTAATGCAAGCCATTGAATATGCCGAGATGCTCGACATACGCTATACCTATGCCACCGATGGTGAGCGCATTTGGCAGATAGACCGTACTACGGGTGCACAAGGATTTGTGGATGCTTTCCCTAGCCCCGAGGAACTGTGGCAGATGACCTACGGCGAGGCTCACGAATGGCGGGACAAACTCCGCACACAGTCTCTCTACACCGATGGTTCACGCAAGCCACGCTACTACCAGGAAAATGCCATCAACCGAGTGCTCGATGCCATTGCCAAAGGCGAACGACGTATCCTGCTTACCTTGGCTACGGGTACGGGCAAGACATTCATCGCTTTCCAAATAGCTTACAAACTCTTTCAGTCAAGATGGAACGTAGCCGGTACGGGTACCCGTCCGCGCATACTCTTCTTGGCCGACCGCAACACATTGGCTACCCAAGCCTTCAACTCGTTCGACGGATTTGCTTCCGATGCATTGGTGCGTATCAAGCCGGGCAGTATCCGCAAGGAAGGACGAGTACCCACCAATGGAAGTATCTTCTTCACTATCTTCCAAACCTTCATGAGCGGAGAGAACGAGGAACCTTACTTCGGCCAGTATCCCAAGGATTTCTTCGACCTTATCATCATCGACGAATGTCATCGTGGCGGTGCGAAGGATGAAAGCAATTGGCGTGCCATTCTCAACTACTTTGAAAGTGCCGTACAATTAGGTCTTACGGCTACACCTCGTGTGGATCAGAATGCCAATACCTACGGTTACTTTACACACCATGCCTACGAGTATTCCTTGAAACAAGGTATTGACGATGGTTTCTTGACACCTTTCCGCCACATCAACATGAAGAGTACCATTGACGATTATCACTACACGCCCGATGATACCGTAGTGAGTGGCGAGGTGGATATGTTCAAGACCTATACGGAAAAAGATTTCTATCAAGGAAACATCAAGATACGCCAGCGTGACGAAGCCCGTGTACAGGAGTTTATGAGTTTGATAGACCCGATGGAAAAGACCTTGGTGTTCTGTGCAACACAGCATCACGCAGCCGAGGTTCGAGACATGATCAACCGTTTGCACGAAGGTAATCCGAAGTATTGCGTGCGTGTAACTGCCAACGATGGCGATGAGGGCGAACGCTACCTGGACGAATTCAAGGACAACGAAAAGACAATCCCAACCATACTGACTACCAGCGAGAAACTGAGTACGGGCGTGGATGCACTGAACGTGCGTAACATCGTGCTGATGCGCCCGGTAAACTCCATCATCGAATACAAGCAGATTGTGGGGCGTGGTACACGAGTGTATGAGGGCAAGTATTACTTCACCATCTTCGACTTTGTACGTGCCTACGAGAACTACTCCAAACCCGATTGGGATGGCGACCCGGTATGCCCCAAGTGCAAGAACAATCCGTGTACGTGCACCAAAAAAACACGACCATATCCTACCATTGAGGAGGAAGAAGGCAATTGCGGAAAAGTAGAGGAGGAATTAGGAGGTAACGAACCAACACCAAAGAAAGAACCGCTGGAAATCATACTCAGCGACAAGAAGAAGCGTAACATCAAGTTTGCCAACGAGGTGATGTTCTACGGCAAGGACGGACACCCCATCAGTACCCAGCAATTTATTAGCGAAATGTTTGGCGATATGCCCGAATACTTCCAGTCGGTGGAAGACCTACGCACGTTATGGGCAAATCCGGAATCACGCGAGGCCTTGTTGGAAAAGCTGGAACAAGCAGGCTATGGGGTAGAGGTTCTGAAAGATATACGCCATGCCATCGATGCCGACACAAGCGACTTGCTGGATGTACTTGAATACATTTCTTTTGCCACATCACCGATGGAACGTGCCGAGCGTGCCGAACGCTTGAAAGCATACGCGGAAGTCTTGCCACAAGCCCAGAAGGATTTTATTGAGTACTTGATGACGGCTTATGTAACTTCGGGTGTAGAAGAATTAGGCACCAAGCGTTTGCCTCAATTACTGGCTTTGAAGTTCGGTTCAGTTCCCGAAGGTATCCAGAAAATGGGCGGTACGTTGAAAGCCCGCGACACTTATTATGAAGCGCAAAGGGTGCTGTATAAGTGATGTACAAGAGGGGAACTTACCTGGTAAGCGAGAACTTCATACTCATGCCGAAGTCTTGTGTGATGGTGGGGTAGCTGCTGCTTGAGAGCAGTGGCTCGGAGCGCTGGCGGTCGTAATAGAGGCTGAGGCTGACCATCCGGCTTACGGTGTACTCCACGGCGGCACTGGTCTTGAATGCCTTGCTTCCTGATGTGGCTTCGCTCAGGCTGGTCTGAAGGTCGCGGCGGATGGCGTTCTGGTTGCGCAGGCTGAAGTCGAACCGTAGGTTGAGGTCGTGCGCAAAGTTGCTCTTGGTGGCGGGTGTCACTTCGGGTTCCTTCTGGTCGGCATTGCGCTTGCGGCTGTTGGGGGTACGCTTCTTGGCTTTGGCGCTGGCTTTTCCGCTTCCGAAGATGCTGCTCAGACGGAAGTCGTTTATCTTGTATCCCCAGCCTATAACCATGTCTTTTGAACCGGTTTCGTTGATTTGTGCGCTGGTTACGCTAAGGGTGGCCACGCGCGTGGTCTTGTATTCCATCTTCAGCGTCATGTTGTTCATGAAGGTCATGTTCAGCCCGATGAGGGGGGAGAAGCTCTCGTTCAGACTGACGGTACTGATGTCGAACATGGAGCTGGGCTGGTAGTTGCCGGTGGTTGCGTTGAGGGCGTAGCCCAGTTCGCCGCCGCTTCCCATGGCGGATATCCATGAGCTGTATGACTGGTAGGCTCCTATGCTGTAGGTGCTCTTATAGCCGTGGGTGAGGTTGACGCTCTTGAAGTTGTCGCGCACCCAGGGCAAGTTGCTCAGTCCCTTGTAGGTTACGTTCCAGTTGGGCAGCATCTTGGACAGGGTGGGGAAGATGTCCAGGGCGCTCTTTCTGGCATCGCGTCCTGTGTAGGCGGCCAGGAATGCGGGTATCATTACGTCGGCGCTGTATTTGTCCACGGTTCCGTTGGCGGGGTTGAAGGTGCCCTGCATGCCCGTGCCTTGGGGGTATTGCGTTCCGATGTAGCGCCTTTCCACACGCTGCTGCATTACGTCGAGGTTGCGCTGGAAATCGGTGAAGGTGCGGTTGCGGTAACCGTTCTTGGCCGAACCGGGACTGCGGAATGCGGTACGCAGGGAGACGGTGGTCATGTTGAAGGATCCGCTCTGTACGGTGGGGTTGCCGTGGTACATGTACTGGATGCTCTTGTTGTGGCTTTGTGTATGGCTCATGCTGAGGTCGATCTTCAGGTCGGTGAGTGGTTCTACGGTGGCCTTTATCTGCATGTCCTCGGTGCGTGCTGTGGTGGCGGGTGTGCTCACGCTGTCTGCGCAGAGGAGCCATCCGCGGTTCTTGGCGCGGTCTATGTAGGAATCGTCCACCAGTCCCAGCCCGAAGTCGATGCCGGGGCTGAAGGGGCCGTTGCCGCCGTTGCGCGTCTGTCCCAGTATGTCGCCCACTTGGGGAAGGAATCCGGGCAGTGCCAGATTGTACGTGTTGCGGTAACTGAGGCTTACGCTGCGTAGGGACATGAGCAGTCGGGCTCCGGCCTGTGCCCAGGTGTACCATTTCTGCTCCTCGCGCTTGGGTAGGGCTATGATGTTGAGACGCAGCTGGGTGGTATCTTCTACGTTGTTCTTTATGCGGATGGTGGTCTCGTCAACGCGCTTGTAGCGTATCTTTACGGGGCGGCCGGTGGAGTCGAGTGCGGTTACGCGCAGGCGGTTGCTCTTCTGGTCGTGCTTGATGACGAGCTGCGAGTCGGGCAGCAGGGCTATTTCCTGTGCGAATCCCTTCACTTTGCGTGAGGGCAGTTTCTTGTCGCTCACTCCCTTGGCATTGGTTTGCTTGCGGGCCAGAATCGAATCCAGGGGCTCGCCGGTCTTTTCGCTTTCGGCCTTGGCCTCGGCCAGCATTTTCTCCTCTTCTTCCTTTTTCTTCTGCTTGGCCTCGTCGCGCCGTTTCTTCTCCTGTACCTTCTTGTTGGCCTCGTTCTTGGCGTTGGCTGCGGAGAAACGCTTGTTAGCCTCTTTCAGGAAGGGGGAGTGGTTGTAGAGCGTTTCCATGGCCAGCTTTCCGTTGAGGTTGATGGTGCGCTGGGTGTTTACGGTATGGCCCAGGGTGCTGCCGTCCTGAAGTTCGGCTCCGCGCTTCCAGCCGTAGGTGGCGTTGTAGCTTCCGTCCGCATTAATCCAGTCGAAGATGGGGATGCGGTGGATGGGCAGTTTGTAGCTTACCTGTACGGTCTGGTTGTAGTCCAGAGGACGTCCCAGGTGGCGCAGGCTCATCTTTATACTGTCCTTCCAGGCGCTGTAGCGGTCGGGGTAGAGGTCTTTGTTCACTTGCATGTAGGGTTCTTCCACCTCGGCGCGTGTTCCGCTCTGGAAATTGAAGTGAAGGGCCTTGAAGATGTCCCATCGGAGCTGGAACTGGCGGTTCCAAAGGAAGCTCTGGCTGAAGTTGACCGGCAGTGCGTTGGGGCTTTGCAGATTGTCCAGGTCGCGTTCCTGCAGTTCGTAGTAGTTGCGTGTGAGGTCTGTGTTGAACGTAATGCTCTGCGGTGCGAAGGACAGATTCTGGTCTTTTACAATCTGCAGCCACTTGCTTTTCCCCTTCAGGTCCTTGAACGGTTCCCATGCCTTCCAGTTGGGGCTCCAGGAGTAGTTCATTCCGCCTTTCCAGGTACGTTCGTGCTCGTAGACGGTGGTCTCGCCCTCGGTGCTTTGGGTGGTATGGCTGTAGTTGAAGGTGAAGTTTGCGGGGTCGTAGGGCATGGGGTGCTTCTTGCTGGCAATGTTCACCCTGATTCCGCTGAAGGAGAGGTTGCGGTTGCGCTCGGTATGTGTGGTGAGCGACTTCAGCGAATCGCGTTCCTGTTGCGAGGAGAGTGCGTCTATGGCATCGTCCAGTCTCATGTCCGTATCGAAGGGGTTGTACTTGGGCTTCACGGTGGTCTTGCCGTAGCTGTAGTACAGGGGTACGCTCACCTTGGCCTTCTCGGGCAGGATGCGTCCCAGTTCCACTTGTGTGGTTATGGTATAGTCGAGGGTGTTTTCGTCGCTGCGGTCTGCCACGCTCTGTTCAATTCCGCCGAAACCGGCCGTTTCCATCTGTGCCGCCACGTTCACGCTGCCGATGTCGCTCAGCTGCACGTTCATGTTTCCCTGGGCGGCCCATCCGCCTTCGTTGGAGAATTCCTGCAGACGGAGTTCGTTGGCCCATACTTCCACGCTCTTGATTGTGCGTCCGTTGTTGCGTACGCCCACCATGATGGTCTTTACCTCGCCCAAGGTGGGATTTCCCATAATGGTAACCTTGTTGCTTGGGCGGCGTTCGTCATACTCGGAATAACGTGTGTTGTAGGAGGCCATGCCCAGGCTGTTGCGTGTATTGCGCGCCTTCTTGATGTTGGTAAAGATGTCAAGGTCTATGTCTATAAGGTTCTCCTCGGGCCATACGGCGCGCTGGTCTGCCGGTGAATAGCGGTTGTACTTGTTGCTGGGCGGAGTAAGCTTGAGGGGCACTTCATACTCGTAGTAGTTGCTCTTGTAGTCCGAACCAAGGCGGATGAAGATGCTGGTCTCGCCGTCTGTGGTGGAGGTTACGTTCTGGGCAAGGGCATTGGCATGGACAAACATCTGCAGGTGCTTGTACTGTCTCATGTTGTAGTTGCAGTTCTTGTAGACGGCGCGTGCATCGCCTGGTGCCAGACCGTCTACGGTGATTGCCATGGCCTGTTCGTTGCTCTCAACCAGCTGTGTCTGGCTTGGGTCCGTAATGGTGCTGATGCCCGGAGGCAGAACGTAGTTGACGGGTTCCTTGTCGTTGTTCTCCTCAATGTTTACGGTGCTTACGGTGATGGTTCCGTCAGACGAGGGCGCCTGTCCTATATGCAGCGGCTGGTCATAGGTGCGCCAGTCGCCGTGAACCAGATCCAGTGTGGCCAGGCGAAGGATGGTTTCCTCGGAGAATCCGGTCATGAAGATACGCATGAAGCGGATGCTCGTGAAGTCGGAGATACTGCCGACACGGCCTTCGTAGGCGTCAATGGGAACGCGGAACAGATACCAGGTACACTCCTCGGTCTTTCCGTTGCGCAGCTTTACGCTGGCCTGGCGCTTGTCTGCAATGTGGTTGCGTCCCACTACCATGTCCTCGGGGCGTATGCTTATGCGGTACTGGAAGTATTTTTCGTATTCGTTTAGCGTATAGTCCTGATTGATGTCTTCGATGTCGGGCGTGCTTTTCCAGGCCGTTTCGTAGCTTTCGGGGTTGGTGTCGCTGTCTGCGCTGTTTCCCTGGGGCATGTTGATGCGCTTGTAACGGTCAAGAATGCTGGTCTGTGCGCGGTCAAAGTCGGTTCCGCGGTAGTAGTGGTAGTTGTCGTTGGCGGGGTCGGCCTGCAGGCTGTCGTAGACCTGTGCGCTAACCTTTCCCTGTATTTGGGTGAGGAACTGGCCATAAGTGGCAAAGGTCCGCTCTTCTTCGTCGGTAAGTCCGTTCAGACCCACGTCTTGCCGCGCACGCGAACCTTCTTCATTATTGAACGCATAGGTTACGCTGTTGGTGTTGGGCATCCGTCCCCACATTGTTTCGGTGTAATACTGGCTGTTGCCGTCTACGGGCATTCCGCTCTCGAAATACTTTTTGCCGTCCTTCAGAATGTCTTCGCTCACCTCGCCCAAGTTTATGTAGAGGTCGCCTCCGTGGTTTCCGGGAAGGTCATGCTTGTAGACGAAGGGGTCCATCATCCAGAATTCGATGTACTGGATGTTCTGTGCCTCAAAGTCGGTATTCTCCATTCGGCGCATCATTCCCGCCCATTTGCTTTCGGGCTGGGTAAGGCGTCCGTCGGGCGTCACTTCGGTGGTGAGGTTGTACGGTCCGCGTTCCGAGGGGTAGAAGGCAAGGTTGAGTACGCTCAGGCTGCTTGCGCTGGTATAACTGTTCTGCGCCTTTTGGGGGTACAGCTCTCGTTCGTACACTTCGCGGACATAGTGATTGGAGAGCTGTTCCAGGTCGCTCTTGATGTGGCTGGGCGTTAGCGTGCTGCTCCGGCGCGTAAAGATGGGGTCCACATAGTACCATGCCATGAGCGCGCGGTTGTGGCCGTAGCGTACGTCGCCGGTAAGGCGGCTTTCGGCAAACATGCTGGGGGTGCTGGACATGGTCCAGTAGGTGGGCTGTGAGAGGCTTGTCTTTTGGCTGCTGCTTTCAAAGTCGTCCAAGTAGGAGGCTTCGCCCTGAATCTTCTTGTTCTGGCCGGCCATAAGCTGGGCGAATTCGGCGTTTAGCGAAATCTGGCTGGGCTGTGTGGCCTGAATCAGAGGTAGTTTGTCCACCATGTCCGTCAGCCACTGGCTTTCGCGCTTCCAGTTGATGCGCGCGCCCCAAAGGGTGTTCTTCAGCGGTTCGCTTCCCATGTTAACCTTGGTGGTCAGAGGCTGTTCGTTCAGGAACATAAGCGTTCCGCCCAGGACAAGGTTCTTGCTCACTTCGTAGTCCAGGTTTACGCCCATCATGGTCTTGCGCTGCATGCCGTAGTTGTCATTGCTTTCCACGCTGGCGTTCACCTTTGTGCCTGCGTCCAGAATGCTTTGGTTGATGATGGTGACGCGTCCCATGCTGTAGTCCACCAGATAGTCGCTGTTCTCAGTAAGCGTGACACCGCCTGCGGTAACGATTACCGAACCTTGCGCAATGTTGGTTACGCCCAGGTCTATTTCGCTGCTGTTGCTTCCCTTGTATTGTCCGGTAAGCAGGAACTTGTCATGCTCGGCAATCTGTTTTGCCACGGTCTTTGTGCTGTCGTATAGCTCCTGGAAACAGTACTTGTCGGCAATGGCGTCGTTGCCGATCCATTTGCGGAGGTGCGTGCCGAAGGGTTCCGCTACGGGGAAGATGATGCGTCCGCGGCTTATGGTGAAGCCTTCGATATAGTCGAATTGGCCGTTGCTGTTCAGGTTGTTGTTGGCGTCCAGACGGTCCAGCTGCATGGCGCGGAGCAGGGGAGTGTTCTTCAGTTTCTCCTCGGGGATGTAGGTGAGGTAAACGCCCGAGCTGTCACTCTGGTATTTGATGTCAAGGCGGAACTTCTCGCTGCTCATGCTGCTTGCGCCCAGGTTGTAGATGTTTTTCATCATCAGTTTCCAGCTGGGCGACTTGGGGCTTCCGGTTGTACCCTTGAGCAGTTTTACGAACAGCGCGTCGGAGTTGCTGCTCAGGTCGGCGGCGAATTCTCCCACCTGATAGGTGGTTCCGCCATAGGTGTATTCATAGGCAATGGCCAGTACGTCGTCGGTCTGTAGTGTGCTGTTCAGACTGACGTATCCCAATGCCTGGTTTACGGAGTATTCGTTGCTGGAGAGCAGGCGTGCGCTTTGCAGCTTTTCGTAGTCAATGGAGCCTTCGAATCCGGAAATCTGGTCCAGGATGCCGGTAGCCTGGCTGATGTCTCGGGCGCCGGAGTAGTTGTTTACCAGCATTTCGTACAGCGTGTTGGCGCGGTTGGCGGGGACGCGGTATTCGTTGTTTACCGTCCAGATGGGGTTGCTCAGATTCTCGGTTTCTCCCAAGTCGGCAAGAGCGATGATGTTGCGGTTGTTCGTGGTGCTGGCCGTCTTGTTGGTTACCCAGATTTCCACGCGCTTGACGGAGATTCCGCTGGCGATGGTGGGCAGCGACTGCATGTTGCGGTCGTACTGCTGGCGGAAGAAGTGGTTCAGGAAGAAGTGGCGGTTCTCTTCGTAGTTGGTGGCCGAGAACTCAAAGGTGTTGGTTTGGCTTCCTCCCTTGCTGCTCACGCTTTTGCTGGCGCTTTTCTTCTGGCTCACTACGGTCTGCATCTTCAGACGTCCGAACTGCACGTCGGTCCGAAGGCCGAACAGGCTGCTCACGCCCGGAACCAGACTCATGTTGCTGGGGAAGGATACGTTTCCTGCCTCAATCAGTTTTACAATGTCGTCTTCCTTGCCGTCGTACTTCAGTTTCAGATTCTGCGCGTCGTAGTCGAAGGTAGATTCGGTGTTGTAGTTCAGGTTCAGGTTTATCTTGTCGCCCACCTTACCGGTCAGGCTCAGATTTATCTTTTCGTCGAAGTCGAATCCGAAGGTCTTGCGGCGGTTGGCGGCCAGTGCCGGATTGTTCACGCGCTTCATGTTTCCGCCCAACTTCAGCTCGGCGCTTCCCTGGGTCTTGATTTGTACGCCTCCGGGGCCGAATATTTTTTCCGCCGGACCCAGGTCGAACTTCATGTCGGTAAAGTCGAACTTGTTCTTGCCCTCGTTCTCAAATGCCTCGGCATTCTTTTGTCTGTAATACCGCCTCATGCTTTCCCCTATACTCCATTCCTGATATTCGTCGGGAGTCATGAGCAGTGGGGCGTTAAGGTAGCTGGTTGCGGTTTTCAGGGAATAGCCGGTGGCGTTGGTGGGCAGGATAGGGCCTGTGGCTCCCACCCCCTTTTGCTGTCCGCTCTTTGGGGCGGGACGGTTGTTTCTGCCCCCCTTCTTTGTGTCAGTCCCTTCGGTATCCAGGGTGGTTCCCACGCTGTAGGTGTTGTCCTTTTCATCGTAGGTTACTTCCGTCTTCAGGTTGTCCGGGTCGCGCAGGTCGGCGGTTTTCTTTCGCAGGTCCTTTTGTTCTGTGGCACCGGTCCGGCGCATGCTGTAGCGGGGTTTGCGCCTTTGTGCCGAGTCTTTGTCCAGCGTGTCCTGTGCCGCCTCGCCATGGGTGAAGACAGCTGTGGGCATCTCTTTTGTGGGAGATGCCATACGCATGGCTGCCAGCACATGAATGCTGAATGCGATGAGGACAAGTGCAAAGATTTTTCGCGCGCTCACGATATAAATAACGAGTTTGGTGTTTTTTTATTATATTTCTTTTCCTCTTTTTTTAATGTGTCAGTGCATATTGTGCCCAAAAATGACTATCTTTGTCGCTACAAACAACAGAAAACACGAAAAAATGATAGAATACTTACGCGGAAGATTGGCGGACCTGACTCCTGCCTTGGCGGTTGTAGACTGCGGCGGAGTGGGGTATGGCGTTAATATTTCTCTTAACACTTATGCGGCGTTGCAGGGAAAAGATGATGTGAAGCTTTGGATTTACGAGGCCATCCGCGAGGATGCTTTCCAGTTGTGGGGTTTCAGCAATACCACAGAGCGCTCTTTGTTTATGCTCCTTATCAGTGTGAGCGGAATCGGTGCCGGAACGGCGCGCATGATTCTCAGTGCCATGACCACGGCAGAACTTTGCAACGTAATCAGCGAAGGCAACGACAAACTGCTTAAGCAGGTGAAGGGTATCGGCCCCAAGGCGGCACAGCGCATTATCGTAGATTTGCGCGATAAGATAGGCTCGTTGGGCATAGACGCTTCAGCTGCCTCTCCCGTTTCGTCCAAGGCTGCGGCCGGAGTCAATTCCGAAGTGCTGGAAGAGGCCGTGTCCGCCCTTACCATGCTGGGCTTCAGTCCCGCCCCTTCGCATAAGGTGGCACAGCAGATTTTGCGTCAGGAACCCGACGCGCCCGTGGAAAGGGTTATCAAACTTGCCCTGAAAATGCTCTGAACCATGATGCGGCCTAAAGTCCTTTTGCTGATGGTATTGTGCGCGCTGTCCTTGTCAGTAGGCGCACAACGCTCCTTTGTGCCTTCGCACGGCAAGTGCATGGTAAGGGAACTTCCTGGCAAAGAGGGTTTTGAGGTGGAGAACAATTCGGGGGTAGGGCCGCGCATCCTTGCCCGTATTCCCGGAGGAGACATGCAGCGGGCCTTGCAGAACCCCACGTTCCGCTGGATTCTGGACAGCTACGGCCGTGCGATAGGCAGGATGCCCGCACCCAAGGTGCTGAAACGGGCGGAAGGTCCTGACAAGGTGGAGCCCCTGCTTACCGACCTGTGGCATCAGTTTGCCCCCTACAACGCCCTTACTCCGCAGATAGGCGGCGAGCATTGCGCCACCGGATGCGTAGCGCACGCCCTGGCCCAGGTAGTCCGATACCACCGCTATGCCCAGGGGACGGGGACGTATACTTATACCGACTTGGACGGCTGCGGGCAGACGCTTTCAACCACACTTCCGGCAATGGGGTACGATTTTGACCGCATGCTGGATGTCTATGAAGAAGGCGCTTACACCCCCGAACAGCTGACTGCGCTTGCCACCCTTTTGCGGGATTGCGGCATACTTGTGCAGATGCAGTACGGAGTGGATGCAAGCGGAGCCTATTCCGTTAGGCAACCCATTGCCCTTGCCAATGCGTTAGGGTACGACCGTGGCCTGCAGATGTATTTCCGCGACTTTTATACCTATTCCGAATGGGAACAGATGCTCAGGCACGAGTTGCAGCAGGGACGGCCTGTGCTGATGTCTGCCAGTTCCGCATCGCTTTCGCATGCCTTCTGCTGCGACGGGTATGACGAACAGGGACTTTTCCATCTGAACTTGGGAATGGCCGGCGATGCCGACGGATACTACTATCTTCCCTATCTTACACCCAAACAGCCGGAATGGTATGACGAGGACAATCCCGAAGGCGGAATGAACCTGTTGCAGTACATGACCGTAGGCATTCAGCCTCCGCACTTTACGGAGGGCGGCGCATCCCCGGAACGCCACTCTTTCGGGTTCTCCCGCATAATGGCCGTCCGTGAGAGGGCAGCCCGCCACGACAGCCTTTCCGTGGCCACGATGCAACTGGCAAACGTGGGGTGGAACGCCCACGAAGGACGCGTGGCCTTGGCGTTGAAGCATAACGAGGACGTGGTGGCCTTGCTTGCCGATTATCCGCACGGATTCCTGTTGGAGGAACTGGATGATACCACCTATTCCGATACGCTAAGGTTTGCCGTTCCGCTTCATGTTCAGGAAGGGCGCTATCGGGTAGTGCCGGTTTTTGAGCAGTCGGGAGGCAGATGGGAAGAGGCCCGCACCAGTGTGGGAGTGCCCAACTATTTGTTCCTCAGTGTGTCAGAGGACAGCTTGCGCCTGCAGCCCGATGCAGGAGGAACGGCCAGCCTTGAGCTTGCGGACTATGATTTCCCCGATTCTGTTGTGCGCGGAAGCCGCCCCCCGTTTACGCTTGCGCTCCGTTGCCACGGTGCCGAATACTGCGGCCGCTATTATGTGATACTCTCGCCCGAGGACAATCCCGACGACTTGCGCATCATCCAGTTGCAGGGCCTCACCATGGCCGACGGCGAGACCACGGTCAGGGACTTCCGCCGTACTTATGTGGGGCTTGCGTCAGGCAATTACCATCTTCGTGTGGCGTACGACGTAGACCTCTTTACGGACAGCCTGGTGTGGCTTTCGCCGGCGCCTTTGAAGACAATCCGTGTGGTGGAGCCCACTTCCGGTGTCGCTCTGCCCGGGGCGGAGAAGGGCGGTGCGCAATATGTGGATTTGTCGGGCAGGCGAGTGGCCGACCCTCGCAGACGCCATGGTATTGTAGTGCAGAAGACAAGGGACGAGAACAGAAAAGTGCTAATGAAATAACTCCAACCATAATAAATGGATACTATGCAGAAAATGATTAAGACAGCTATTGAGGCCGCATTGCAGGCCGGATACGATATCATGCAGATTTATACCGACCCCAAACAGGACTTTGGCATTGAGAAGAAGGCGGATAACAGCCCTCTTACCTTGGCGGACAAAGCCGCTCACTGCCGCATTATGGCGTATCTGGAGCCGTTGGGCTATCCCGTGCTTAGCGAGGAAGGCCGACATTTGCCCTACGAGGAACGCAGCCAATGGGAAAGCCTGTGGATAGTGGACCCCCTGGACGGCACCAAGGAATTTATCAAGAAGAACGGCGAGTTTACCGTGAACATAGCCTTTGTCAGGAACCAGACACCGGTGCTGGGCGTCATTTATGTGCCAGCCAAGGGCGTGCTGTACTGGGGCGGGGCAGAAGGGGCTTTCAGGGCCGATGTGGCCTGTGGCGAGGTGTTCCCCGATGTGGAGGATATCTTTCAGCGTGCCAGTTCCATGCCGTTTGCCGGTCTTGGGCGCGATGCCTATGTGGTGGTGGCTTCGCGTTCGCACATGAGTATTGAAACTCAGGACTTTGTGGATGAAATGCGCAGAATTCACGAGAGGGTGGAACTGATAAGCAGCGGAAGCAGTATAAAAATCTGCATGGTGGCCGAGGGCGCTGCCGATGCCTATCCGCGCTATGCGCCCACCATGGAATGGGACACCGCGGCCGGAGACGCCATTGCCCGTGCCGCCGGCTGTGCCGTTACCGACGCTTCCACCGGCAATCCGCTCCTCTACAATAAAAAGGATTTGTTTAACCCCTGGTTCCTTGTGGAGAGTGGTGCGAAGTAAGAAGTCTTGCATTTGCAAAAACGCAAAAAAGCAAAAAGACAAAAGGCTTGTATTGCCATTATGAAAACCCACAAAACCCACCTATTTGGGTGGGTTTTTGTGTTTTTAGCGTTAGCCATTGGCTCATCGCTCACCGCTCAAAGGCACGAATTCAGTCCAAGCGTGGTGGCGATGGCCGAAAGGATACTGATTACGGTTTGGATAATGATTTTCCAGGTTTCTTTGTTTTTCATAATTGTAAAAAGACCCCCTCTGCCCCCTTTGGGGCATCTCCCCCTCTATGGGGAGAACTCTTGTTGAGTGCAGAGGAGGATTTTGTTAAGAGTTAGTATTTAGTTTAGTTTACGTTGGCTATTGGCTTTTGGCTCTTCATGTTGTCATGCTGAATTTAGTTCAGCATCTCACTGCGAGCCTTTTCTTTTCCTTCTC
>JAGBGU010000089.1 GCA_017935785.1 Bacteroidaceae bacterium | reverse complement strand
GAACGAGTCAGAAACAAAATACTCCTCTACTGCACCCACTCACCAATTGACACAGAAGTCTCATCAGACTGTTTTAGAGAATATCGCGATAAACTTTCAAATACAATTATTTATTAAATTCTCAAAGAAAATGAAAAAAACATTTATTCTTAGCCTGTTGGCTCTCACATGCATTGCCACTCAGGCACAAAAGCCGAAAAATATAAAAGTAAGGGCAAACGGTCACCCTTTCATGATTGCAACGCCAAAATCATCAACAGATGAAAAAACTGGCTTGAAAATTATAGAGTGGCCCAGTACGGAAAACAACTCCTGGCATGAGAATATAGGTATTATTGACAATGTGCCTGTTGTGGAAGATTTGGAATCATTTTATAATAATAATGGTATTATGAGTTTCATTAATAAAAGCAGTGAAGAGGGGTTTGGTCTAATGAGCTGGCGTTTGGCAGATGAAGGCAAAAACACCGTTCTTCATTGCTATCTCCAGATGAAGAGCGATGTTGTGACTAATATTTGGCTTGGCAGTGCGGAATCGACAATTCTTGACAAGGAAACAGGTATTATCTATCAGGCGAAAAAGACAGTGCCCGAACGTTGTTACAACAAGGTGTTTGGTGTGAAAGGCAAGGAGGGCACAGTGCTCGATATGCAGATAGTATTCCCCCTAATCCCTGAAAATGCCAAAAACCTGTTCATTTATGGTGTACCAAACTGGGCCATGCGAGGCATGGATGTGCAACAATCAGCCTCGACACTCGTAGGATGCCCTATTCCTCCCGCCTATGACTCCATACCAAATATACATCTTGCAAATATGGTAAGAGACTCCGTTAATTTTAACCGCAACGTACATGAGTCGTGGGCTGTTTATAACGATGTCCACACCATCAAGCCTGTTAAAGAAAAGACGATGGCGCTGTGGCGTACACCGGACGCCACCTATCTCGCCATTGCCACCGAGCAGAACTGGCTTCGTGAGTACTATGGCTATGGCGGTAAAACCATGCTCCTGGATAATCAAGGACACCAATATAAATGCAAAGGGGTAATGGGCTTTCCTAATGACAAACTCTTCTGGATTGAGGGGTATCCTGGTGACTATTTCGCCATAGTCTTAGTCTTCGAGCCTCTTCCACTATATGTCGATACTTTTACTTACATAGCACCAGAAGGCGAACCATTCGAAATGATGTTTGCGAACTGGGACGGCGAAGTGATAACAAACTTGGAAGTGAGTCAGCTCCGCAAGAATCAGAAATTGTTTGACTACCATCCACGTGTGGTAGTAAAATGATAAAAACATTCCGAAGGAAATGCAGCGCATCGACCTGTTTACCGAAGAGGTAAGAAGATATTCGGATAAACTGTAATAGGTAAAAATAAGCAGTTAAACAGCATATCAAGTCACTCAACGCCTCTTATACATGGGACAAGCAGACCAAGTTCACGGTATTTGCCGAGGCAAACAACCTTCTCAACCAGCCCCTCCGCTATTATCAGGGAACAAAGGACCGCACGATGCAGACGGAGTATTATGGCGTGAAGGTGAACGCAGGATTCAAGATTAATTTGTAGAACATTAAATATATAGTCTTTTCTTTGCTTGCATGTGCTGCGGCAAACGCCCAGACACAGGAAGGATGGCGCAAGCTAAAAGGCGATGTCAATCATAAGGTAGAAAAAAATAAGGCAGCAGGTGAAAAAACTGCTGCCTTATTTTTTTCTACGGTCTCTCCAAGCCAGACCATGTGACAATAGTAATTAAGGATTATTCCCTGCAGACATATATCAAGTCGATTCCATAGTCACGGCTGTCCGTTCCTCCAGAATATCTCTTTTCCATTTTATTATTCCAATGCTCGGCGACACCGAGTGATTTCAATGGCACATCCTTGCCATTTGGAGTATAAATGGTACCTGAAGGTGATTTGTCGGCTTGAGCTGCTTCCATAAGATACATATCTGAATAATCAACATCAGGCATATCGGGAAACTCGCCGGTAAGAAAATCAAGTCCAACCATATCTATCGCTACCGGATCAAGGCTGCCAAACAGAGAACTTGGCCAATCGCCATTGAATGGTGGCATTTTCCAGCGAGGTCCCGGAGCACCACCCACGTTGCGGCAAGCGTAAAGAGCATCAATCAGCCATAGAATACACTTTCCACCCAAGTCATTATGTCCCATAAAATCCACAAATGTGACATACTTCGGTTTTCCGTCGCGGCTTTGGTTAAAATTATTATGGAAGTTCTTCCTCCAGTCGGCATGTATGCTCATTGTGCCATACCAATTTTTACCACAAAGTGTGACACCCTGCCCTACATGTCCTTTCAAGAGAGCCATGTTGATAACGTATGAGGCCTCAGTGAAGGCGGTGGCTATCCCTGTTGCAAGCTGCCCGTTGTTTTGTGAGTAGTGCATTGCATCGGTCTTGTATGTCGCTTTTTCCCTACCGTCTTCTCCTGAATTATCAACGAATCTCACCTTTGGGAAATCCTTATGGCACTTATTATACAGGTAGTCTGTAATAAATCGGCTTGGCTCAGCCACAACTATATATTGTTGTGGCACTCCGCCAAATTTTGTAAGACTATACAGAAGAGCATAGACCATTTGTGGCGAGGCATTTATCTCACCGTTGTCAGCATGGGAATTGGTATTGTTGTTATTGATTTTGATTGTGACAGTCTCACCTTTCTTATATCCCCTGCTGCCTTTATCGTGCGAATGGTTGAAATACCTGAAAATTTTATTCCACGCATCTTTGGCATTCTCAGAGCCAGCAAGATTGCAGATGGTTTGATTCATCATCCAGTTGCAATCTTCCTGGCTGTTATGCGAATCGCTAAACCAATTCTTTTCTGCTCCATCCCAGGATGCAGCTCCGGGAGCATGGCTCCATACAACCCTACCGGGGAATATCCCCCTTGGTGTTCCTACAGGGTCATTGGACTGACGGCATTGTCTTACCAATGAGACTTCTGCGCCATTCAACACTTCGGCATGTGCAGCATATCCAAATAGCTGGCACATTACCAAAAACAAAAACTGATAATTGATAAACGGTTTCTTCATTCTTTTCTTGTATTTACTTATTTTCTTGCATTATTTCCTTTCTAACATTTGCTTCTCTTGCATGGCCCATGTATCAATGGCAGCTGTTTTACCGCCTTACTGAGGGGCCCGACAGCAAAACTGCCAAGAACAGTAACGCTACCGCCTTCTCTCATTACTGTTCCAAGCGATTTTATTACTGTTCCAAGCGATTTTGTCGCTTGTCCTTCTTGCGCCTCCTTGCCGCCTGCGTTTCACCGCCTTGCCGATTCGCCTTTTGCGCCTTGCCGCTTAAATGCCGTTCTCACCCTATCCTCGTCCAGCAATCCTTTCAGCCATTGCATTAAGCTCCAGGCATTGTGCCCTGGTTATGGCTTTCTTCTCCATGTGAAATTCCCATGGGCATATTTGCAGAAGCAGCCCTTCTGAACAAGCGTCAAAGCTCTCCCCTGAAGATTTGTACATCTTCGGAAATCCGTTCTCACGCAAGAGGATGATGCGATAGCCACGGTTCACAGCCTCGCGCAGCACCTCTTTCTCCTTCTTTGATATGGCAGCGCTCACAAGCACCCCACCCCGCTCGCCACATGCCAGCCACTCTTCACGCAAACCGGCATTCTCTGCATCCGTATAGCGACGGTGAACAACAACCGCCATCTTATCAGGGATGTCAAGAAGGAAACGGTTTCCCACTATCTGACAAGTTCTCCCAGCCACTTCCATACCTTGCAGTACGGTGAAAAGCCCGGGATTATTCCTTTTTATAAACAGCCGACGAGGATTGTCGTCAAGATATGCCTTCCAGTTGTCAAGCTGCCCTTCATGCATCAGTATCTTGTCGTTGTAGCCCGTCTCAAAAAGCCCTTTTCTCGGAGTTTTATTCATGTTGAACAATCTCCAATAGGCATTGTTACACCCTGATTTAAAACCTGCCATCACTTTTCCAAGATGCTTATCTTTTGGCATGTCCTCATTCACTCTCACTATCATGTGGATGTGGTCGGGCATCATACACACCTTCCGCACCTCTATCATCGGGTAAAACTGATTAATCTTCCGTATTTCGTTATTAAGAATGCAATAGCCAAGTTCAGAATATTCAACTCTAAGT
>JAGBGU010000088.1 GCA_017935785.1 Bacteroidaceae bacterium | reverse complement strand
TGCAAAGACGGCTGTGAACTATGTGTCTCATAAAAACTTATGTCCTTATGTTCTTTTGTCGAAAAAACTCAAAGCTGATTGCTCATAATGTTCTTCTGTCAAAAAAAGAATCCGTGTACCATCAAAATTCTTTACAAAACCATATTTCAGTATAAATCCAGTTGGAAAGCTTAAAATGCCCAGTTGGGAAAATATTATTTCCCTGTTGGAAAATTATTTTTTTTCAATTGGAAAATTATTTTTTCCCAACTGGGGCTTTTTTTGCCTCCTTTTTAAAGCGTTTTTGCACATTTTGACCAGCTTTGGCTGATTCTATTAACTGCAAATAAATCTTTACAATTAAGAGATGTTCTAAAAATTCTGGATTTAAGTTTTTACCTTTTCTGGTGTTCTCAGTTTCGGCCGCTTTTCGACTTTTGGCTGTCGCCGAAGGGACTACCGCTCGGAAAATCTCAAACAAGTTTGGTTTTCGCTCACTTAATAGTCCCTTTCGGTGTCATTTTGTCAAGTCTCATCAGTCATATAGCCCGCTATGTTCCTTCTTCAACTTACAAAAGCACACACGAAAATAGAACGAAAATCAACGCGACATAATTTTTAGAACATCTCTTAAAGCTGTCCCTTCCGCAGGGGTATTAGCGTATGTTTAATAATAAAATGCCATCTTATTCCTGCAAAAATAAGATGGCATTAAATAGGGGGGAGAACGTAGTAATACGTCTTATGCTTATTACTGTTTTACCGGTATCTTGTCTATTCTGCCTTGATGGCGACCGCCCTCGAACGGAGTGTTGAGAAAATTGTCCATAATGGCGGAGGCCTCTTCGTGGCTGATGAATCTTCCTGGCATTACCAGTACGTTGGCGTCGTTGTGCTGGCGTGTAAGGGCGGCTATTTCAGGCTGCCAACAAAGTGCGGCACGGATGCCCTGGTGTTTGTTCAGTGTCATGCTGATGCCTTCTCCGCTTCCGCAGACGGCTATGCCGGGATAGCAGACGCCTTCTTCCACAGCCTGTGCAAGAGGGTGGGCATAGTCGGGATAGTCGCAGCTTGCTTCACTGTCTGTTCCGAAATCCTTATATGCAATGCCCTTTTCCTGAAGATAGGTCTTGACAAACTCTTTCAGCTCATATCCTGCGTGGTCGCTGGCCAGACCGATGATTTTCTTTTCCATTTCTATTGTCTGTTTATGCAAACATTGCCTTTACCTGTTCGTATACGTTCTGTGCCGTATAGCCCAGTTTTTCATCAAGCACCTTGTAAGGTGCGCTGAATCCGAAGCTTTCCAAGCCCCAAATGCGGCTCTCGGGCTGTGCGCCGATGAGGAATCCCTGCAGATTGACGGGCAAGCCTGCTGTGAGACCGAATATCTTTGAACCCATGGGAATGATGCTCTGCTGGTATTCTATGGGCTGTGTGCGGAACACGCCTTCGGAAGGTGCGGATACGATACGTACCTTGATGCCGTCCTTGCGAAGCAGTTCTGCTCCGGCAACCAGGGTGGAAACCTCTGAACCGGATGCCACCATGATGACATCGTAGTCTTCATCGCTGCCGGTTACGATGTATGCACCCTTGCGTGCCTGCTCGTAATCTGTGCCGACGGGAAGGTTGTTCACGTTCTGGCGACTGAGGATAAGCGCTGTGGGAGAACAGTGGTTCTCCATAGCCATTGCCCATGCCACGGATGTCTCGTGTACGTCGGCAGGGCGGAGTACCATCATGGAGTTGCGTCCCTTATGGTTCTTCAGCTTTTCCATCAGACGGATCTGTGCTTCCTGCTCAACCGGCTCGTGGGTGGGGCCGTCTTCGCCTACGCGGAAGGCATCGTGTGTCCAGATAAACTTGACGGGCAACTGCATGAGGGCTGCCATGCGGATGGCGGGTTTCATATAGTCTGAGAACACGAAGAATGTTCCGCAGGCAGGGATGATACCTCCGTGAAGCGCCATACCTATGCAGCAGCATGCCATGGTAAGCTCTGCCACGCCTGCCTGAAGGAATCCGCCAGAGAAATCGCCCGCTACAAGGTTCTTGGTCTTATTGAGGAAACCGTCGGTCTTGTCGCTGTTGCAGAGGTCTGCACTTGAACAAATCATGTTGGGAACCTGTTCTGCAAGTATGCCAAGACAGGCTGCGCTGGCGTTACGGGTGGGGGCATCGTCCTTTTGTGTGAGGCCGCTCCAGTCCACAACGGGAGCATTTCCGCTGAACCATTGTGCCTGCTTGGCAGCCATTTCAGGATTGGCCTTTGCCCATTCTTCTTCTTCGGCATGGCGTTCTGCGGCAATAGCCTCCAGTTCTGCAGCGCGCTTGGTGTAGATTTCCTTTACATCGTCAAAGATAACGAAGGGGTTTTCTGGGTCTCCTCCCAGATTCTTCACTGTATTGACGTATGCATCGCCTCCAAGGGGTGCGCCGTGTGTCTTGCAACTTTTTTCATAGGATGAACCGTCAGCCTTAAGGGCTCCCTTACCCATGATGCAGCGTCCGATGATGAGGGTGGGCTTGCCCACAACCTTCTGTGCGGCTTCTATGGCGGTGCGAATCTGTGCCACGTCGTTTCCGTCAATCTCAAACACTTCCCATCCCATGGCGCGGTATTTGGCGCCGGTGTCCTCGTTCATTACATCGCCGGTCTCTGTAGAGAGCTGGATTTCGTTGGCGTCATAGAACATGATAAGATTGTCCAGCTCGAGCTTTCCTGCGATGCGGGCTGCACCAAGTGAGATTTCCTCCTGTATACCGCCGTCGCTGATATAGGTGTAGATGGTTTCCTTGTTGAATGTGGGGTTGCCGGTGTGGGCGGCAAGGAACTTGGCGGCTATGGCTGCGCCTACGGCATAGGTGTGACCCTGTCCCAGAGGACCAGATGTGTTCTCAATGCCTCTTGTGGGGTCGAATTCGGGGTGACCGGTAGTGGGCGAACCCCATTGGCGCAGATTTGCCAGTTCTTCCAGCGTGTATTTGCCGGTAAGGCAAAGCTGGGCGTACAGCATGGGGGCCATGTGTCCGGGGTCAAGATAAAAACGGTCGCGACCTACCCACAACGGGTCTTTGGGGTCGTATTTGAGATACTCGCTATAGAGCACATTGATAAAGTCTGCTCCTCCCATTGCGCCTCCGGGGTGTCCGCTTTTTGCTTTTTCTACTGCACTAACTGCCAAAATGCGGATATTGTCGGCCGCATGGTTAAGGGTCTTGATATCGTTCATCGTTTTTTAGAGTTGTTTTATTTTGGATACAAATTTACACAAATTATATCAAGTAATAAAATCTTTCAAATCCAAATATGCGCTAAAGCGTATTTTTTAATATAATTAGGGCCGTATCCCGTGTGGGGTACGGCCCTAAGCTGTGTATTGAAGAATATGTTCAATACTTGTTTTATCCTTATGCCATTAGCAGAGTTTGCGTGCACCGTCGCCGATAACCACGTCGATGATGACGGGTTTCTTGCCGTATTTTGCCTCAAACTTCTCAACAACAACCTTCTTGAAGTTGTCTACCAGTTCGTCTGCAATGAGGTTGATGGTGCAGCCGCCAAAGCCGCCACCCATGATGCGTGAACCGGTTACGCCTTCTTCCTTGGCTATTTCGTTCAGGAAATCCAGTTCTTCGCAACTTACTTCGTATTCCTTGCTCAGGCCGAAGTGGGTTTCGTACATCATCTGGCCAACAGTTTCGTAGTCACCCTTTTCGAGTGCGTCGCAAACGGTAAGTACGCGAACTACTTCGCCAATCACATAGCGTGCGCGCTTGTATTCGTCGGCTGTAATCTGGTCCTTAACCTCTTCCAGCATATCGTAGTTGGCATCGCGCAGTGACTTTACTTCGGGGTGGTTCTGGGCAATCACTTCAGCAACGTGCTCGCACTGGAGACGGCGCTCGTTGTAGGGAGAACCCTTCAGCTCGTGCTTAACGCAGCTGTTTACAAGTACCAGCTGGTATCCCTTGGGATTCCAGGGGAAGTAGGCGATTTCGCCTGAGCGGCAGTCCATACGCATGAGGTTGCCAGCCTTGCCGAGACAAGAAATAGCCTGGTCCATGATACCGCAGTTAACGCCGATATACTTGTGTTCTGTGCGCTGACCTACGCGGGCGAGCTCGAGACGTTCAATCTTGTTGTCACCGAACATGTCGTTGAGGGCATAGGCGTATGTGCTTTCCAGAGCGGCAGAAGAGGACATTCCGGCACCGAGGGGTACATCGCCGGCAAATGCGGTGTTGAATCCTTCAACAGGAACACCCAGAGCCATCATTTCGCGGCATACACCATATATGTAGCGTGCCCATGTGGCGTTGGGACCCTTTTCGCAGTCCAGAGAGAATTCTACATAGTCCTTCAGGTCGATACTGTATGCGCGTACGTTGCGTGTACCATTAACTTTCAATTCGGCAATCATTCCCTGCTCTACGGCACCGGGGAATACGAAACCGTTGTTGTAGTCGGTATGCTCACCGATGAGGTTGATTCGTCCGGGAGAAGCATAAACAGATCCGGTACTACCATCAAAGTGCTTGATAAAGCGGCTTCTTACGTCTTCTATAGTCAGTTTCATATGTCTAAAATAGTTTTTTAATGTTGCCCAAAGGCTTGCGTCTTTGGGCTTTTAAAAGGGTTTATAATTTCAAAATTAATCTGCACGCTTGGTTACCTTGCTGCCGATGAGAGCATAGAACAGCATGTAGGCCATACCTATGATGATTACCCAATAGCTGGTAAGGTAGTCGTTGGTAATGTCCACAACACCGTTCTGGATGAAGGGAAGAATACCACCACCGCAAACAAGTGCCATGAAGATACCTGAAGCCTTTTCAGTGTGCTTGCCAAGGCCTTCTACTGCGAGGTTGAAGATACCGCCCCACATTACGGATGTACACAGACCGCAGAGTACGAGCAGTGCGGCGTTGATGGGTACGAGGGCTGTTCCGAAACCTTCAGTTCCGCGGAATACGGGGAGGTTTACAGTAGTTTCGGGGCTCATGAAGATTGCACCCAATACGAGTACCAGACCGATGAATGAAACAGTTCCCAACATGGCCTTGGCTGATACCTTTGCAGCAATGGCTGCACCGCCCAGACGGCCTACGAGCATCAGGAACCAGTATGTGGCTGTTACGGTAGCTGCAATGGCTTCTGCACCGCTTTCAACAGTGAGACCACCGTTCTGCAACCACTTCTGCAGTACGTTGGGAATACCAACCTCAACACCTACATATACGAAGATGGCAACGGCGCCCAGTACGAAATGACGGAATGACATGGGGCCAATCTCAGACTTCTCCTTAGTAACAGTCTGGGGAGCGTTCTCGGGAATGTAGCTCATGAAGATTACGATGAATGCCAGAGCGAAGATACCCAAAGCAAGGTACATCAGGGGGAATACGTCACTGATGACAGCGTTCTTGATACCGTTGGGGATAAGTACACCGGTCAGGAAGATACATGCGGTACCCATCAGAGAGTTGAAAGAACCACCAATCTGAATGAGCTGGTTACCCTTGTTGCCGCCGCCGCCCAGCTTGTTGAGCATCGGGTTAACCACAATGTTAAGCATACACATTGAGAAACCGGCAACGAAAGCACCGAGCAGATAAACACCGAAAGCGGTGTTGCTGGCGATGGTACCAGAGATAGTCTGGATGGCAACGCCGACAAAACCTACGATTACAGCAATAAGGGCTGTCTTCTTGTAACCCATCTTCTGGAGCATGTTACCAGCGGGAATACCCATTACGGCATATGCGATGAAGTTTGCCAACACTCCGAGAGTTCCCATCCAGTTGGCAACATCGAACTGATTCTTGAGGATGTCACCCATGGGCGACGCCAGGTTGGTCACAAATGAGATCATACCGAAGAGCAGGATCATCACAATAATGGCCAGAACATTACTTTTCTGATTTTTTGTTTCCATAAATTTAAAATGTTTTTTAATGTTAAAATTATTTGATTTGAGATTTATTCAACACCAAACTTGTAAATGGTCTTCTGTTTGTACACTTCTCCGGGGCGCAGAATTACGCTGGGGAAATGTGCACGGTTGGGGCTGTCGGGGAAGTGCTGTGCCTCAAAGCACAAAGCGCTGCGGCGTCCGAAGGTGGCTCCGAACTGTCCCTTGTAGCCGTCTGCCCAGTTGTCGCTGTAGAACTGTACGCCGGGTTCTGTGGTGTACACTTCCATGGAACGGCCGCTCACGGGCTCTACGATTTTGGCGGCAAAACTGAGTTCTCCCACCTCGCGCTTGTTCAGGACAAAGCAGTGGTCGTATCCGGCTCCGTTCTTTATTTGTGGGCAGTCTGCGTCTATTCTTTCCCCTACAGCGTGAGGAGTGCGGAAATCGAAGGGTGTGCCCTCAACTTTCAGAATCTCTCCGGTGGGAATGGAATTTTCGTCAATGGGAATAAAGAAATCGGCATTGATCTGACAAATAACGTTCATTGCCAATGGGGTGGGGTTGGCTATACCTGCCAGGGAGAAGAATCCGTGGCTTGTCATGTTCACAACGGTCTTCTTGTTGGTTGTTCCACGATAGTCGATAACGAGTTCGTTGTCTTCTGTGAGCGAATACTTGACGGTCATCTTCAATTCGCCGGGGAATCCTTCTTCGTAATAGGCAGAGACGTAACGGAGCACCAGTTCGTGGTCGTTAATCTGCTCGGCATCCCATACTCTGGCATGGAAACCGGTGGGGCCGCCGTGCAAATGGTTGGGACCGTTGTTCACAGCCAGGCTGTACTCCTTGTCGTTCATTGTAAACTTGCCCTTGCAGATGCGGTTTCCATAGCGGCCGATGAGCGTGCTGAGGAAGGGTTCTGGGCTTGACATGCAATCTTGGATGTTGTCATGTCCTTGTATAACATTGGCCATCTTGCCGTCCTTGTCGGGCACCATGATGGCCACTAACGCACCACCGTAATTCGTGATGCTTACTTCCATACCACTCTCATTGGTCAGCGTGTACAAGTTTGTCTGCTTTCCGTTGATCGTGGTAATGAAGTCTTCTTGCTTCAGTCCGGATATTAACATTTTGTCCATTGTATATTAGATTTTGCTACTGTTTATAGTGCAAATCTACCAATAAATGTTTAAATGCGCAAAAGTTTGTGAAAAAAATATCGGACAGTCTTGCAAAAAACATGTTAAAAGTTGCTTTTTAGCAGGTCTGCAACCACAAAAGTGCTGCCTCCTACGAAGATTATATCCTCTTTTCCGGCATTTTGCAGAGCCTTTTTGTAAGCGTTCTCTACTGGTGTTATGATAATGCCGTGCAGACCGGCTTTTTCTGCTTTTTGTGAGAGCGTTTCTGCCGGCAGCGCACGCTGGACGCTGGCTTGGGTGAAGTAATATATGGCATCCTTGGGCAAAAGGCTGAGCACGCTGTCTATGTCTTTGTCATTTACCATTCCAATGATGAAATGAAGCTGCTGGTGGGGGATTGATTCCAATTGCTCTACTATGTACTGCATTCCTCCTACGTTGTGCCCTGTATCGCATATCGCAAGCGGATTTTTGCCTAGGCATTGCCATCGGCCCATCAGACCGGTAAGTGTGCTTACACCGGCAAAACCCTGGTGCACGTCCTCGGTGCTGATGCGGTATCCCAATTCTCCCAGAATGCGGACGGCGGCAAGTATGGTGGCGGTGTTCTTCTCCTGGCATATCCCTCCCAGCTGACCGTTGAAAGTTCCCCAATTCAGTGTCTCGTATTTCCGGCCTCCGTTGGGCAACGCGCAACTGCTGATAAGCTGGTTTTCCTCATCTGCAAAAATGATTGAGGCATTTACCTCTTTCGACTTGGACATGAATACGTTACGGATGTCAATATTGCCGTTTGTCTCACCAATTACAACCGGTGTGCCAGGTTTGATGATCCCGGCCTTTTCGCCGGCTATCCGGGGGAGCGTGTCTCCCAAAAACTGAACGTGGTCTTTGCTGATGTTGGTGATTATACTCAGGTCGGGATTGATAATGTTTGTACAGTCAAGCCTGCCTCCAAGCCCTACTTCTATAACCGCCACATCCACCTCTTGTTCCTTAAAATAGAGCAGCGCCAGTGCGGTGGCAAGCTCAAAGAAAGAAGGGTGTAACGGTTCGAAGAAATCTCTTTCCTGGGTGACGAAGTCAATGACTCTCTGTTCCGGTATCATTTCTCCGTTCACCCGTATCCGTTCGCGGAAGTCTGTAAGGTGAGGGCTGGTGTAAAGCCCCACTTTGTAGCCGGCGCATTGCAGGATGGCAGCCAGGGTGTGGCTAACGGAGCCTTTCCCGTTTGTGCCGCCTACATGAATGGTACGGTAGCTGCGGTGGGGATGGCCGTGCCTGAGGTCCAGGGCATGTGTGTTGGACAATCCCTCCTTATAAGCGCCCGCCCCGATATTCTGGAATAGCGGGGCGGAGTTGAAAAGGTATGTTGTCGCTTCGTTATACGTCATTGAAATATTTTTTTGAAACGGTTGAAGAAATTGTTCTTGGTCGTGGAGTTGGGCGTGAAACTGTCGCTCTCCTTCATTTTCTCGAACATCTGTACTTCATCCTTCTGCAGAGTTTCCGGAATGTAAACGCCAATGTTCACAATCAGGTCGCCTATGCCGTAGCCGTATCCTTGTACGCTGGGCAGACCTTTTCCGCGCAGACGCATAATCTTGCCGGGCTGCGTGCCTGCCTCTATCTTTATCTTTACCTTACCGTCCAGAGTGGGAATTTCGGCTGTGCCTCCCAGTACGGCTGTTGGAAGGTCCAAAAGCAGGTTATAGATAAGGTTGTTGTTGTCACGGGTCAGTTCGTCGTGCTTCTGCACTTCTATGTAAACCTGTATGTCTCCGGGAATGCCGTTCATTTTTCCGGCATGGCCTTTGCCTTCGACGGTCAGAACCATTCCGTCTGCTACGCCGGCCGGAATCTGAACTTCTATAACTTCATCGCCGTTGACTACTCCTTCGCCGCCGCATTCCTTACATTTGTTCTTGATTACAGTACCCTGTCCGTTGCAGTTGGGGCAGGGGCTTTGGGTCTGCATCCGGCCGAACATGGAGTTAACGGTTCTGGTAACGTATCCCGATCCCTGACAGGTGGGGCAGGTTTCTGTCTTGCCGTTTTCGCTTCCGCTTCCGTTGCAGTGGGTACAGGTTACCTTCTTGCGTACCTTGAATTTCTTGGTGACGCCAGTGGCCACTTCCTGCAGGGTGAGGCTGACTTTCAGTCTGAGGTCGCCGCCTCTGTATCTTTGCTGTCCGCGGCTTCCGCCAAATCCACCGAAGCCTCCGAAACCGCCGAAGCCGGAATGTCCGCCAAAGATGTCGCCGAACATGCTGAAGATGTCGTCCATGTTCATGCCCGCACCTCCGCCAAATCCGCCTGCTCCGTTCAGACCTTCGTGTCCGAACTGGTCGTAGCGCTGGCGTTTCTGCGGGTCGTGCAGTACGTCGTACGCCTCTGCGGCTTCCTTAAACTTTTCCTCGGCTTCCTTGTCTCCGGGGTTTCTGTCGGGGTGGTATTTGATGGCCATTTTCTTGTAGGCCTTCTTGATTTCCTGTTCCGACGCCCCCTTGCTTACGCCAAGGACTTCGTAATAATCTCTTTTTTGTGCCATGGTGAGTACTTCCTGATTTAGAGTCCTACTACTACTTGTGAATGGCGGATAACCTTTTCATTAAGGGTGTATCCGGTTTTGGTGCAGTCCATTACCTTGCCCTTCATCTCGTCGCATGGCGCCGGCAGCTGTGCAATGGCTTCATGAAGGTCCACGTCGAAATTGGCATCCTTTGTGTCAATGGGCTTTACTCCCTGCTTTTCCAGAATGTCAAGGAATTTCTTGAATATAAGTTCCATACCTTCGAGCAGAGCCGCCACATCGTCGGTATTCTTCATATTCAGAATGGCGCGTTCCATATCGTCCAGTACGGGCAGTATGGAGGTGATGATCTTTTCGCCGCCGTTCAGGATAAGTTCTGTCTTTTCTTTAAGTGTTCTTTTGCGGTAGTTGTCAAATTCGGCGATCTTGCGCAACAGCTTGTCGTTTAATTCCGAGATTTCGGCCTTGGCCTGTTCCAGCTGTTCCTCTACGGTAGGTTCGGCCTTTTCCTCCTCAGCCTGTCCGTTGGGGGTTGCTGCGGCAGATTCCTGGCAGTCTTCCTCTGTGTGTATTTGGGTGTCTTTCTCGTCCAGAATTTCTTTTTCCAATTTTTCGCTCATATCTTTATCTTTAAGTTTATCTGCACTATTACAAAATGCGTGCCAAAACTTATACTTCATACATTTTTGCTTTCAGTTCCTTAATGTTGTCGCTGGCAATGTACTCGTCATATTCCATCATCTTGTCAATGGTTCCGTTGGGCGTAAGCTCGATGATACGGTTGGCCACGGTGTGTATGAATTCGTGGTCGTGGCTGCTGAACAGAATGTTTCCCTTGAACAGCTTCAGGTTGTTGTTGAAAGCCTGGATGCTTTCCAGATCCAGATGGTTGGTGGGGGTGTCCAGAATGAGACAGTTGGCATTGTTGAGCTGCATTCTTGCTATCATACAGCGCATCTTTTCGCCTCCGCTCAGCACGTTCACTTTCTTCAGCACTTCTTCTCCGCTGAAGAGCATACGGCCAAGGAAAGCCTTGAAATACACGTCGTTGCCCTCGCCGAACTGGCTGAGCCAGTCAACCAGATTCTTGTCGCTCTCGAAGAATTCTGTGTTGTCAACCGGCAGATAGGCTGTGGTTATGGTGACGCCCCAGCTGAAGGTTCCGGCCTCTGCCTGGCGGTTGCCGTTGATAATTTCAAACAGGGCGGTCATGGCTCGCGGATCGTGGCTCAGGAACACAATCTTGTCACCCTTTTCCACGGTGAAGTTCACATTGTCAAAGAGTACGGTTCCGTCCTCGGTAACGGCCTTAAGGTCTTGCACCTCCAGAATCTGGTTTCCGGGTTCTCTCTCCATTTGGAATATGATGCCGGGATATTTGCGGGTGCTGGGGCGGATTTCCTCCACATTAAGTTTCTCAAGCATCTTCTTTCGGCTTGTGGTCTGCTTGCTTTTTGCCACATTGGCAGAGAATCGGCGGATAAACTCTTCCAGTTCCTTCCTCTTTTCCTCGGCCTTGGCCTTCTGGTTCTGGGCCTGGCGCAGGGCAAGCTGGCTGCTCTGATACCAGAAGCTGTAGTTGCCGGCAAACATGGTAACTTTTCCGAAGTCAATGTCCACGGTGTGCGTACATACGCAGTCCAGGAAGTGGCGGTCGTGGCTGACAACCAGCACGGTATGTTCAAATTCGCTCAGATATTGCTCGAGCCACTGAACGGTATCCAGGTCAAGGTCGTTGGTGGGCTCGTCCAGCAACAGGTTGTCCGGATTGCCGAAGAGTGCTTTGGCCAGCATTACGCGTACCTTTTCCTTACCGCTCAGCTCGCCCATCAGCTGGTAGTGTTTGTCTTCCTTGATGCCGAGGCCGGATAGCAGGGCTGCGGCGTCGCTTTCGGCGGTATATCCGCCCATTTCGGAAAATTTGTCTTCCAGTTCGGCAACGCGGATTCCGTCCTCGTCCGTAAAGTCGCTTTTGCTGTACAGGGCGTCGCGCTCCTGCATCACTTCCCACATTGTGGTATGGCCCATCAGTACGGTGTTCAGTACGGTACAGTTGTCATACTGGAAGTGGTCCTGGCTCAATACGCTCAGGCGCTCGCCCGGTCCCAGCTCCACGGTACCTTTGGTGGCCTCCAGCTCGCCGCTGATGGCCTTGAGCAGGGTGGACTTTCCGGCTCCGTTGGCGCCGATGATGCCATAGATGTTTCCACTTGTAAATTTCATGTTCACGTCTTTGTACAGAACGCGTTTGCCAAATTGTACGGCAATGTTGGATAGTGTAATCATATATATTATATATTCTGTGTTTCTTTTGTTTTTGCTTTGTTTGCGGGTGCCGGGGGCTTAGCGGATGCGCAGGATGTGGCCTATCTGGGGCGCATAGTCTGCGGGCAGGCTGTTCAGCTCGTACAGCGCCTCCAGCCGCATGCCGTAAAGCTGGGCTATGTCGTGCATGCTCTGGTTGTAGTCCACAATGTGGATGGGGTTGTCCTTGAACTGCTTCGATGCCGACTTCCTTTTCTTCATCAGGTATAATACATCGCCCTGCGTGGGGGCGTAGTCGGGGCTGAGCTCGTTGTATTTGTACAGCTTTCTCAGGCTTACGCCCGTGGCCTTGCTGATGGTAGCCATGTCATCGCCCAGTTCCACTATGATAAAGTAGTTCTTGTTGTTGCGGTAGACGGTGTGGCGGTCAAAGAACTCGCTTTTCCAGTTCTTCGATTTCTTTACCGGTATCTTCTCCTGGGTGTCAAACTGGGCCAGGTTGAACCGCTCAATGATGCTGATGAGCGAATAGGCGTATTGCGGAGCGGTGGCATATCCTGCCGCTTTCAGCCCGTGCGCCCATCCTTTGTAGTCGGTAATGTTCAGCTGGAAAAGTCCCTGGTAGCGTCTTCCCTGCAGAAATTTCGAATGGTCCTCGTAGCTTTCTGCCGCCGAGCGGTACTTGCGGAACTTCTCGTTGGGCGCGTCGTCATTGCGCAGGACATACGGCCCCGTCCATGAACCGCCCACCTTGATGCCGAAGTGGTTGTTGGCCTGTGTGGCCAGCGTGCTGCGGCCGGCATTGCTCTCCAGCAGTCCCTGTGCCAGCGTGATGCTGGCCGGTATGCGGTAGCGCTTCATCTGGTCTATGGCCATGCCCTTGTATTGGTCAATGTACGACCAGTAAGCCTGGTTGGTGGTCTGTGCCCAAAGGGTGGGGCAGGATAGGAGAGAAAACAGTAAAAAAATGATTTTGTGCAACTTTTGCATGACTGAATTCAAATTTGCGTACAAAATTACTACAATTTTTCGGATTATTGTCCATGTTGCAAGTATAATTCTATGAATTATGGACATTCGCACGTTTTTGAGGTATGTTCTAAAAATTATGTCGAGTTGATTTTCGTTCTTCTTTCGTGTGTGCTTTTGTAAGTTGAAGAAAGAGCATAGCGGGCTATGTGACTGATGAGACTTGACAAAATGACACCGAAAGGGACTATTAAGTGAGCGAAAACCAAACTTGTTTGAGATTTTCCGAGCGGTAGTCCCTTCGGCGACAGCCAAAAGTCGAAAAGCGGCCGAAACGGAGAACATCAGAATCGATGAAAACTTAACTCCAGAATTTTTAGAACATACCTTGAATTTGTGTCTGACCGGAAAATGGCGAATAACTCTGCCGGTTTCACGCACATTATCTGAAAAATACAATCTCCAGATGCAAATAACACCGCGTTTTATGCCAGATTGCCAAAAAATAGACTATCTTTGCAGCATCAATATCAATAAATAAATTTATGTATTTTTGTATGAAAAAAGTTTCTAACCTTTTCCGCACCCTCGTTTGCGGTGTGTTGCTGGCCGGCGCCCTTGCCGGATGCAAGCCTTCCGTTCAGGAACTCAGCCTGGAGATTCCTTTCAAGTGCAATGCCTATGTTACTCCCCTTGATCCCGCGTCCAAGGTTACTCCTTCGTTTGCAAACAACATCATAGCAAACGGATACAGCCTGCCCAACGACGCCGAGATGATACCCGGTGCCTGGCTTCCCTCTTACCAGCAGGAGGAGGCTCATCAGGTGTCCGTTTATTTCTATACCGCATTTACCGGCAAGCTGCAGCTTGGCCTGCGTGCCGCTGATGTGCCCCAGGGCGAGTCTGTGCTCAAGGTAAAGTGCTGCGGCCAAAGCTTTACGCTGAAAGTGTCCGATGCCGATGCCGAGAAGGCATACTACATTGGCGAGGTGGATGTGAAGACCCCAGGACACATTCGTGTCGACATTGAACCCGTCAGCACCACTGCGGCCAGCTATCCCGCCTTCAGCCATCTGCTCGCTGCCGGAGAGGCCGTGGGCAACCTCACCGCAAAGACCAGCGAAAAGCTCGTCTTCGTGTCGGAAGAGGACGTGAAGAGCCAGGTGCCCCATTTCATACGCCGCGGCCCCTCTTGCCACTTCAACTGGCATACGCCTGAGAATACCGAATACTTCTATAACGAAGTGTTTGTGCCCGTTGGCGAGGACGTGAGCGGCGCCTACTTCATGCTTACCGGAGGCGACGGATTCTACATGGGCATACAGCCCATTGAGAAGGGCAAGACCCGCATGGCCCTGTTCTCTGTTTGGGACACTGACACCGAAAAGGGACTCATTGCCGAACTGGTGCGCTCGGGAGAGGGCGTGAAGTCAAATGCCTACAGCCACGAAGGCTCCGGTGTACAGAACTTCTTCCGTTACGACTGGGAGGCCGGACGCACTTATGCCACTCTCGTAAGAGTGCGCCCCGAATACAAGAACGGCAAGGCCACCGGCGCATCTCTCTATACCGGCTGGTTCCGCGGCGATGAAGGATGGGTGTTCCTGGCCGAAATCCGCCGTCCCGGCATTCAGACCTATTACAAGGGCGCCTATTCCTTCAGCGAGAACTTCAAGCCCGAGAACGGATGGATTCCCCAAAGCGTGCAGTTCCCCTCGCAGTGGATGCGTGACAAGGACGGCAACTGGACCGAACTGCTGAAGGGCACTTTCACCTGTGACGGCACAGGACGGAGCGAGGCGCGTCGCGACTACGAAGGCGGTGTTACAGAAGACGGCAATTTCTACCTCCGCAATATCGGCTATATCAATGAAAACATCGCCTATGGCACTCCGTTTGAGCGCAAGGGCAACGGCAAGGCTCCCGAGATTGACTTCAAGGCCTTGAACCAGCTGGCCGGTTCTGCGGACGACATGAGCAAATAACCGCCCAACGCATTGTAGCACAGAAAGTCTGACAAAAAGGAGGTGTTAGCGCCTCCTTTTTGTGTAATATCCGATGGCAAAGAGGCGGATAACGAGATAAATCAACCGATTTTTTTGTTAGTTACAATATCGTTTCGTACCTTTGCACATCCTTTTTACAGGAAATTCACTTTAATTAATATAATTTTTTAAATTTATGAAATTTACAAAGTTTTTCGTAGGTGCGCTTGTTGCCGCTACAATGATGTCTTGTGGCAACGGCACCAAGAAGTGTGACAGCGCTTGTGCAGACAGCGCTTGTGCTGCCGTTAATGTTGAGCTCCCCATCGCAGTTCAGCTGTACAGCGTTCGTGGCGACATGGAAGCCGATTTCGTGGGCACTCTGGCCAAGGTAAAGGGAATGGGTTACGACGGTGTTGAGTTTGCCGGCCTCTTCGGCAACGCCCCCGAGCAGGTAAAGCACTGGTGCGACTCTCTGGGTCTGGATGCCGTTTCGGCTCACGTGCCCTTGGCAGACATGCTGGCCGATGTAGACAAGGTTATCGCTGACTACAAGGCAATTGGCTGCGAGTACATCGTAGTTCCTTACGTTACCGAGGAGCGCCGTCCCAACGGAGAGCTGTTCATGCAGATGATTGAAGAGATCAAGGCCATTGGCGAGAAGGCTTCTGCCGCCGGTCTTACCCTTCTGTACCACAACCACGACTTCGAATTCAACAAGCTGGAGAGCGGACAGCCCGGTCTGGACTATATGTACGAGAACGTGCCCGCCAACCTGCTGCAGACCGAGCTGGACATGTGCTGGGTAAAGTATGCCGGTTACGAGCCCGTTGAGTATCTGAAGAAGTATGAGGGCCGTTCTCCCGTTGTCCACCTGAAGGACTACTACAAGGAAGGCGAGATGGAAGGTGATCCCTACGCCCTCATCGGCCTGAACGAGGGTGAGCAGAAGCCCGCCAGCGCATTCGAGTTCCGTCCTCTGGGAACCGGTGTTCAGAACATCCCCTCAATCATCGTAGCCGCTCAGGAAGCCGGAAGCAAGTGGCTCGTAGTTGAGCAGGACAACCCCAGCCTGCAAAAGACTCCTCTGGAGTGCATCCAGATGAGCATCGAGTATCTGAAGGGCCTTTCCAAGTAATCCTTGGTATAGCGACTAGATACAATAAAATAAAGATGCGTTCCCATAAAAAGGGACGCATCTTTATTATTGTAACAATTTTTCCGTATCTTTGAGAACTGGTTCTGTTTGCGCTTTTTTACTGCCTCGCGAGGGAAAAGTTTTTTCTACGGGAGGGCGTAGGTTTTCCCTCATCAGGAATACACTATTTTACCGGCACTGGGTGTAATAAATTCTGAATACGCCGAAGCAAGAGTTTACAAGCCTCTCACGGAGAAGGCGTGGACCATGTAGTCGCCGGCATCGCCCACGGGCTTCTGGTTGAGGAAGACTACGATGTATTCGCCCACGGGCAAGGGCTTGAGCGGCGTGCAGGCGAAGCCGATTCCGGCGGCGGGGCGGATTTCGAAATGCTCGGGAAGGAAGCGTATGAACTCGTTTCTTTCCAGGGGCGATTTCATGAGCTGGCGGTACTGCTTGCGTCGTCTGAGGCGTATGAGCGCATAGTCGGCCAGCGTTTCCTTCTCGTTGGGGTATATGAGCAGCGTGGGGTTTGAACTGTCTGCCATCTGCGTGGCCCGCGAACCCCAGAGATAATGTATTTGCCTGTCTTTCATCTTTATGTCCACAATTTTCCAGCCCGGTTTGGTCTCGGTCTGTGTCTGCTCGGCTTTTAGGGGTACGCTGTTGTCCGCAACCTGGATCCAAACACTTTGGCTTGCGCCTTTCAGGGGCCATAGAACGGCCAGAAGGAAGAATGTGGCAATTTTTTTCATTGTCTTACGTGCTTAACAAATGCAAATTTAGTCTTTTTGTATAAATAAAACAAAGCATTCTTTCCCCGATTGGAAATATTTAACTAAATTTGTGATTGAAAACCGTGATTATAAGGCCATGTTTATAGCAATAGTCATTTTGATGTTGGTTGGGTATGCTCTTATCTGTACTGAGCATTTTACGAGGGTCAACAAGGCCACCGTGGCAATGTTTGCCGGAGTGGTGGGCTGGATTCTGTTCATGTGTACGGGAACCAGTTTCATCCAGGACATGCATGCCGGGGAATTCAGCTCCTATTTGGGTGACAACGCCTTCTCCCTGTCGCAGACCAAGGCTTTTATCCGCGACCATGTCTTCTTCAGGCATATGGTGGAGGTGTGTTCCATTGTCATGTATCTTTTGGCCACAATGGCCATAGTGGAGGTGCTGAACAATAACGACTGCTTCGACTTTATTACCGACTGGAGCCGTGGCCGCAGTTCAAGGCGCGTGCTTTGGATGCTGGTGCTGTTTACCTTTGTGCTCAGCGCCAATCTGGACAACCTTACCACCTGTGTAATGATGCTGATGATTCTGAAGAAGCTGGTGGCAAGCTCCCGGCAACGGATGTACATTGGGGCTGCCATAGTAATTGCGGCCAACTGCGGCGGATGCTTTACGGTAATCGGCGACCCCACTTCGCTAATACTCTGGACGCGCGGCGCGGTAACGGCTACAAACTTCAGCGGTGCGCTGGTGCTTCCGGCGCTGGTGGCTACGGTTGTGCCCGTGGCGCTGATTGGGCGTAAATTGCCTGAGACCATCGACCTTGTGCGCTCCCGTATCATGTTCCGCGGAGACGACAGCAGCCTGCCTGCCTGGCAGCGGCTGATGATGCTGATTATCGGCATAGGAGGCCTGTGGTTTATTCCCACATTCCACCGCATTACCTATCTGCCCCCGTTCCTGGGCGCTTTGTGCGTGCTGGGAGTGTTGTGGGTGGTCAATGAGATTGTGAACCGCCGTGCCATCATGAGCGAACAGCCCATTACCATCAGCAGCAGCCGTTCATTGCAGTATCAGGTGTTGCAGACCATTATGTTTTTTGTGGGCATAGCCTTGTGCGTGGGTGTGCTGATAGAAATAGGTGCCATGCGCCAGCTTGCGCTCTGGGCAGACCATTACATACACAATATCTACATCATGTCCCTGGCTACCGGACTGCTCAGCGCGCTGATGGACAACATCTCGCTGGTGCTTACCGGAATCAGTGTCTATTCCCTTGTGCCTGATGTGCCCGGCATGACAGAATATGCGCAAAGCTTTACGCAGAACGGCCAGTATTGGCATCTGATAGCCCTGAGCGGATGTGTGGGAGGCTGTCTGCTGCCCATTGGAAATACATCGGGCTATGCCCTGATGAAGAACGAGGATGTAACGTTTATATGGTATGTGCGCCATATTTCCGGAAAGGTGCTTTTCGGCTGGCTGCTTGCATTGGGAACCTATTTCCTGGTTGATTACTTCCTCCGCTAACTCTTTTCCACGAATAAATGATTAAAGATAAGGCATAGACATGAAATATGATTTGAGCAGACTGGGCATAGACGCATTGAATGCCATGCAGCAAGAAACGGTACAGCAGTATCGCCGTCACCGTCATTTGGTCTTGCTCAGCCCTACCGGAAGCGGAAAGACCCTGGCCTATCTGCTACCTTTGGTTTCGCAGCTCGATGCCGCCGTTGAGGAGTTGCAGGCAGTGGTGCTTGTGCCTTCGCGCGAGCTGGCCGTGCAGACTTGCGACACGCTCCGCCAGCTTTGTCCCGAATGCCGCTGTATGGCCTGCTACGGAGGCAGGGCGGCAATGGAAGAGCACAAGACCATACGCGGATTGCGTCCGCAAGTGGTTATCGCCACGCCCGGGCGTATGATGGACCATCTGCAAAAGGAAAATCTCTGGCCCGGAAAGGTGCGCATGCTGGTGATAGACGAGTTTGACAAGAGCCTCGAAATGGGGTTCCGGCAGCAGATGTCCTCCATCATGGAAATGCTTCCTCAGCCGGAGAACTTTATCCTGCTTTCCGCTACAGACGACCCCAGTATCACAGCATTTGTGGGGAAGGAAGACTTCTACAAGATAGACTACAGCGTAGACCCTACGGACGATCTGGACCGTATCAGCATGTACGAAGTGTTTTCTCCTGTCAAGGACAAACTGCAGACATTGCTTGAACTGTTGTGCACATTGGGAGACGAGACCAGCATCGTATTTGTGAACTACCGCGAAAGCGTGGAGCGCGTAGGCCGTTTCCTTGTGGACAACGGCGTGAGCGTGGCAATGTACCACGGCAATATGGAACAGCGCGACCGCGAGAAAACCATATACCGTTTTGCCAACGGAAGCTGCAGGGTACTGGTCAGCACGGATCTGGCGGCGCGAGGCCTGGACATTGATGATGTGGACAACGTGATACATTACCACCTCCCCCTGGACGAAAAGGCCTATATCCACCGCAACGGACGCACGGCCCGTTGGGATGCGCACGGACATTCCTACATGATACTCGGTCCGGAGGAATTCCGCCCCGAGTACGTTTCCTCCAGTCCGCAGCGGTTCAATATGCCGCAGCGTATTCCGGCTCCGCTTCCGGCGCGTTGGGCGACCCTGTATATCGGCAAAGGCAAGAAGGACAAGATTAACAAGATAGACGTTGTGGGCTTCCTGAGCAAGGTGGGCGGTCTGGCGCGAGAACAGATAGGACGCGTGGACGTGCTTCCCGGTTGGGGATATGCAGCCGTGGAGCGTGCGGAAATGCCGCACCTGCTGAAACGGATAAAGGGCCAGAAGATAAAGGGCGTGAAAACCATATTCGCCCTGGCCGAATAAGAGACGGACAGAAAGGATACGTGATAAAATATCAAACGCTATACATTATATTATATATATAACCAAAAAATCTACATCGGCAACAGATGCAATCGAAAAATACAGTAGTTCATCACGGCGAGATTATCCGGATTGAAGGCACAACCGTTCAGGTGCGCGTCTTGCAAGCCTCGGCTTGCAGCACTTGCGCTGCGGCACAACTGTGCAAGAGCTCAGAATCCAAGGAGAAGGTGATGACGGTGAACGCCGCAGATGCGGACCGTTACGCTGTGGGAGACAAGGTGGTCCTGCGCATTGACGTTCGCCACGGACTGCAGGCCGCTTTCCTGGCCTATGTTGTCCCGCTGATACTGATTGTGGCGGAACTGGGCGGTGTAAGGATGTTGGGTGGCAGCGACGGACTTGCCGCAATGGGCTGTCTGCTCATACTTGCGCCTTATTACGGCATGCTGTATGCGTTGCGCGACCGCATTTCCAGAAAGTTTGAAATAAGATTAACAAAACAATAAAAATTTAATTTTCATGAATGTAATTCTAATTGCAGTAATTGTGCTGGGAGCGTTGGGCCTGATTTCGGCTTTGGTGCTCTTTTATGCTTCCCACAAATTTGCTGTGCATGAAGACCCGCGTATTGGTCAGGTGTCTGAAGTGTTGCCTCAGGCCAATTGTGGAGGTTGCGGCTATCCCGGCTGTTCCGGATTTGCCGCAGCGTGTGTGAAGGCGGCCGATGAAGGAAGCCTCGATGGAAAGCTCTGTCCAGTAGGCGGACAGGCGGTTATGGAACAGGTTAGTTCCATCCTGGGTATTGCGGCATCAGCGGCAGCGCCCCGAGTGGCCGTGGTGCGTTGCAACGGAAGTTGCGAGAACCGTCCGCGAATCGCCAGTTTTGACGGAGCCGTGAGCTGTCGCGTTCAACAGATGACGGGAATGGGCGAAACGGCCTGTCCTTACGGCTGTCTTGGATGCGGCGACTGCGTGTCGGCCTGCCAGTTCGGTGCCATTTACATGGATCCCGAAACCGGACTCCCCGTTGTGGACGAGGAAAAGTGTACGGCCTGTGGAGCCTGTGCCAAGGCTTGTCCGCGCGGCATTATCGAAATCAGACTCAAGGGTCCTAAGGGACGCAGGGTTGTGGTTATGTGTAACAACAAGGACAAGGGCGCTCTTGCCAACAAGGCTTGCAAGGTGGCCTGTATCGGTTGTGGAAAATGTGTGAAGACTTGCGAAAAGTTCCAGGCAATTACGTTGGAGAACAATCTTGCCTACATTGATGCCGAAAAGTGCAAGATGTGCCGCAAGTGTGAAGAGGCTTGTCCTAAGGGCGCCATCCAGGGTTTCAATTTCCCGCCGCGCAAACCCAAGACAGAAGCTCCCGCCGCTCCCGCCGCGGAGAACAAAGAGGCAGCAACTCCGTCAAACGAACAAACCAATCAGTAAAGCATGAAGACATTTAAGATAGGCGGGGTTCATCCCGCAGAAAACAAACTTTCCGCCTCAAGCCCCATCCGCGAGGCTGCATTGCCCAAGCAGGCTGTATTCAGCATGTTCCAGCATATCGGCGCCCCGGCAAAACCTCTTGTCAAGAAGGGCGACGCAGTTAAGGTGGGAACCGTTATTGCCGAGGCCGGCGGATTTGTCAGCGCACCTGTACACAGCAGCGTGAGCGGAACCGTTGCCAAGGTGGATGTGGTGCTCGATGCCAGCGGAACCCGTCGCCAGGCCATTTTTGTGGATGTGGACGGCGACGAATGGGAAGAGAGCATTGACCGTAGCACGGATTTGGTACGACTGGCCGACCGGCCCGAACTGGATGCCGCTACCATTATAAATAAAGTTAAGGAAGCCGGAATCGTTGGTTTGGGCGGTGCAACCTTCCCTTGCCACGTCAAACTGTCCCCGCCTCCGGGAAGCAAGGCCGAATGTGTGATTATCAACGCCGTAGAGTGTGAGCCATATCTCACGGCCGACCATCGTCTGATGCTGGAGCACCCCGAAGAAATACTCGTGGGCGTAAGTCTGGTAATGAAGGCCGTCGGAGTGGAGAAGGGCTACATCGGCATTGAAAACAATAAGCCCGACGCGATAAGCGTGATGACCGAGAAGGCGCAGTCCTATTCCAATATAGAAATAGTCCCCCTGAAGGTGAAGTATCCCCAGGGCGGAGAGAAACAGCTTATTGATGCTGTAATAAGCCGTCAGGTGCCCGCACCGCCGGCAATCCCCATCAGCGTGGGAGCCGTGGTGCAGAACGTGGGAACCGCCTTTGCCATCTATCAGGCCGTAATGAAGAACAAACCGCTTGTAGACCGCATCATTACCGTAACCGGAAAGAGCGTGGCACAGCCCTCCAATCTTCTGGCGCGTCTGGGTACTCCTTTCCAACAGCTCATTGACGAGTGTGGCGGACTGCCCCAGGATACCGGTAAGATTATTGGCGGAGGTCCGATGATGGGTAAGGCGCTGCTCAGCCTGGAAGTGCCCATGACCAAAGGTTCCAGCGGACTGCTCATTATGCGCCAGGACGAGGCCAGGCGTGCCGAGCCCGATCCCTGTATCCGCTGTGCCAAGTGCGTTTCGGCCTGTCCAATGGGATTGGAACCCTATCTGCTTGCCACGCTCAGCGACAAACAGGAGTGGGAAATGGCCGAACATAACGAGATAGTAAGCTGTATCGAGTGTGGCAGCTGCCAGTTCACTTGTCCCAGCCACCGTCCTCTGCTGGACAATATCCGAGTGGGAAAGACCACCGTTATGGGTATTATCCGCAGTCGCGCCGCCAAGAAGTGAGTTGATTAAAGATTATAATATAGATTAGCGAAAAGAAATAGAATATGAAACCAATCATTTCCCTTTCACCTCATGTGCATGGCGGCGACAGCGTGCAGCGCAACATGTACGGGGTGTGTATGGCCCTGCTGCCAGCCTTGGCGGCAAGCCTCTGGTTCTTTGGTCTTGGCGCAGCCATCGTGATGGCCACCTCCGTGGCATCGTGCGTGTGCTTCGAATGGGCCATTTCTAAGTTTATCCTCAAACGTGAACGCCTGACTATAACAGACGGCAGCGCCGTACTTACCGGTCTGCTTTTGGGTTTCAATCTGCCCAGCAACCTTCCCCTCTGGATTATCATCATCGGTGCGCTGGTTGCCATCGGAATCGGCAAGATGACCTTCGGCGGTTTGGGATGCAATCCCTTCAACCCCGCTCTGGTGGGCCGTATTTTCCTCTTGATTTCCTTCCCCGTGCAGATGACCAGCTGGCCCGAAATCAAACAGTACACGGCCTATACCGACGCCACTACGGCAGCCACGCCCCTCAGCCTGATGCAGACAGCCATTGCTACGGGCGACGCAAGCGTGCTTGAACAGCTTCCCTCGCTCGAGGAAATGCTGCTCGGCGCCATGGGAGGTTCTCTTGGCGAGGTAAGCGCCCTCATGTTGCTTCTTGGAACCGTGTTCATGCTTTGGAAGAAGATCATTACCTGGCACATACCCGTGAGCATTCTCGGAACGGTGGCCGTGTTCAGCACAGCCCTGCATCTGTGGAATCCCGTTTACGCCCATCCTCTGGCCGTGCTGATGAGCGGAGGCCTTATCCTAGGCGCCTGCTTCATGGCAACGGACTATGTAACCAGTCCCATGAGCCACAAAGGGCAGCTCATTTACGGTGTATGCATCGGTCTGCTCACCGTGGTAATCCGCAACTGGGGTGCCTATCCGGAAGGCATGAGCTTTGCCATCTTCACGATGAATGCCTTCACTCCTTTGATCAACACCTATTGCAAACCTAAAAGATTTGGGGAGGTAAAGAAATGAAGAAACTTGAATCTACATGGTATAATATGGCGCTGGTGCTCACCCTCATTGCAGTGGTGGCAGGAGCCGCGCTGGGTTATGTAAACGAACTTACCAAGGGACCCATTGAACAGATCAAGGCACAGCAGCTCGCCGACGGTATAAAGAAGGTGCTGAACGCCCAGGAACTGAAGGTGGAAGAGCCGCAGACCATGGAAGACGGCACCGTGCTCTACCAGACAGACAAGGGAACGGCCATTAAGGCATCGGACCCCAATGCGTTCGGCGGCACGCTCACCGTGCTCGTAGGCTTCGACGTTAAAGGCGTAATCCAGGGCTATCAGGTACTGGAAACAAGCGAGACTCCCGGACTCGGCGCCAAGGCCGACACCTGGTTCCAGACCGGCGGAAAGGGTTGCATCGTAGGTGTCAATCCAGCCGAGAAGAACCTTACCGTTAAGAAGGACGGCGGCGAGGTGGACGCCATTACCGCCAGTACCATTACATCGCGTGCCTTCCTGCGCTGCGTGAACAAGGCCTATGCCGCACTGGCAGGCAAGTACACCGATGCGGACAGCGGAGCCACCAAGCAGAACGATAACAAATAAAGCATAGGAGGAAATAGAAAATGAACAATATTAAAGTGCTTCTCAATGGTATTATAAAGGAGAATCCTACCTTTGTACTCTTGTTGGGTATGTGTCCCACACTGGGAACAACCTCCAGTGCCCTTAACGGAATGAGCATGGGACTGGCCACAATGGCGGTGCTCATCTTCAGCAACCTTATCATATCTCTCATCAAGAATCTGATACCCGATATGGTGCGCATCCCCAGCTTTATCGTCGTAATCGCCTCGCTTGTAACCATCCTCCAGATGGTAATGCAGGCCTATCTACCCGACCTCTACGCCACCCTCGGACTCTTCATCCCCCTCATTGTGGTGAACTGTATCATCCTGGGCCGCGCCGAAGCCTTCGCCGCCAAGAACGGCCCCATAGCCAGTATCTTTGACGGAATCGGTATGGGACTGGGCTTCACTCTCGGACTGACTCTTCTCGGCGCCACGCGCGAGCTGCTCGGAACCGGCTGCATCTTCTCTTTCACCGTCTTCCCCGAAGAGTACGGCGCACTGGTCTTTGTCCTCGCCCCCGGAGCCTTCATTGCCCTGGGCTACCTGATAGCCATCATCAACAAGCTGAGGAAAGCGTAATGTATAACCCTATAAACCAATCAGAAAATGGCATACATTCTAATTTTCATAACGGCGATATTCGTCAATAACATCGTCCTCTCCCAGTTCCTGGGCATCTGTCCTTTCCTGGGCGTGAGCAAGAAGGTAGAGACCGCCTGCGGCATGGGAGCCGCCGTGGCGTTCGTGCTAACCATAGCCACCATAGTAACCTATCTCATCCAAATCTATGTGCTCCAGGCTTTCGGTCTCGAATATCTCCAGACCATAGCCTTCATCCTGGTCATTGCCGCTTTGGTTCAGATGGTCGAGATTATCCTCAAGAAGGTAAGCCCCAGCCTGTACCAGGCTCTTGGAGTGTTCCTTCCCCTCATCACTACCAACTGTTGCATCCTCGGCGTGGCCATTCTGGTTGCCAACGGCACCTATGCCACCCAGGGGCTCGAGCCTAATCTGCTCACCGGAGTGGTGTACGCCATCAGTACCGCCCTCGGCTTTGCTCTGGCTCTTGTCATCTTTGCCGGCATCCGCGAACAGCTCTCTCTAATGCCCGTACCCAAGGGAATGCAGGGCATGAGCATAGCGCTCGTAACAGCCGGACTGCTGGCCATGGCCTTCATGGGATTCAGCGGAGTGGACAACGGACTGAGCAAACTATTCGGAATCTGACAATCATAATTTTAAAAAAACAATAGGACAAAAATGAAACAGACCATTCTCGTAACCGGAGGAACCGGTTTTATCGGAAGCCACACAACTGTGGAACTCCAGCAGGCAGGATACGACGTAGTAATTGTGGACAATCTATCCAACTCAAAGATTGAGGTGCTGGACGGAATTGAGAAGATTACCGGCATCCGCCCCGCATTTGAGCAGGTGGACCTGCGCGACTATGACGCTACCGAGGCCGTGTTCAAGAAGTATCCCGAGATTTGCGGAATCATCCACTTTGCTGCCAGCAAGGCTGTGGGCGAGAGCGTACAGCTCCCCCTGGTGTATTACCGCAATAACGTAATCTCCCTGGTTAACCTGCTTGAGCTTATGCCCAAGTACAACGTAAAGGGAATCATCTTCTCCAGCAGCTGCACCGTTTACGGACAGCCCAAGCCCGAGAACCTGCCCGTAACAGAAGAAGCACCCCATCAGAAGGCTACTTCGCCCTACGGTAACACCAAGGAAATCAACGAGCAGATTATCACCGACTTCATCCACAGCGGAGCTCCCATCAAGAGTATCGTGCTGCGCTATTTCAACCCCATCGGCGCACACCCCTCTGCCGAAATTGGCGAACTTCCCAACGGAGTGCCCAACAATCTTATCCCCTTCGTTACCCAGACAGCCATGGGCATCCGCAAGGAACTCACTATCTTCGGTAACGACTACGACACCCCCGACGGAACCTGTATCCGCGACTACATTTATGTCGTTGACCTGGCCAAGGCTCACGTATGCTCCATGACCCGCGTGCTCGACAAGGAAACCGAGCCCCTGGAGTTCTTCAACGTAGGAACCGGCAACGGCTACAGCACCAAGGAGATTGTGGACAGCTTCGAACGCGCCACCGGCGTAAAGCTCAACTGGAAGTACGGACCCCGCCGCGAGGGCGACATCGAAAAGATCTGGGGCAACGTAGACAAGGCCAACAAGGTGCTTGGCTGGAAGGCTGAAGCCAACCTGGACGACGTGCTCGCCACCGCCTGGAAATGGCAGGTTAAGCTGCGCGAGGACGGAGTAATGTAATTTCGGTTCCAACTTTTTGACGGACTGATAATGATAGCAGATGTGGCACCGGTTCTTCCGGTGCCACATTTTTACTTCCCCTCCGCCTTTTTTGTGGCGAATTATTTAACTGCGGAATGCCGTTTTGTGAACTATTTTTCCTATCTTTGCACAGTACAAAACACGTCTTGTAGGGGAGTAATGGATTCTTTCCCCATACAGAAACGTATAAATTATGTAGAATCCGGCGTTAGTTAAGATTATGTGCAGAAAATTATTTTGTTTGGCATTGATGGCCATGACACTGGGCTTCTTGTCATGCAGTGATGACAGCGGAGAGACGCCTCCGGCAGTGAAGAACGTATGGGGAATTACCTATTCCCATAAAAATCTTGGAGCATACCCCGACCTCTTCTCCAAATACTGGGTGTATGCCTATGAAACAAGCAAGAATCCAGACGTGGGATTGCGCATATCAGGAGAATACCCCGATACGCGCTTCTTCAGTTTTTCCGTCTATAACGACATGACCGGAGAAGTGATAGACGGACTGGACGATGTGCATATCACGCCCGACAAAGGTTCGGTAAACCCCTATCTGGCCACAACGGAAAGCAAGGGCAACCGTTTTACCGTATATCTGCTGAAGCAGGGAACTGACCTTTCGCTCTTCCCCGGCGCAAAGGAAGGTAATGTCTGCTACTTTACGGATGATGTAGAGTGCCTTACGGTATGTCTGCGTCATTATCTGGGAGTAGATGAGTTCGGCGGCGTCAGCCTTCCTGTCGTAGAAGGCGTGAACCTAAGGACGGGAAAGACCGTTACCACCCCCGATGCAGTGGTCTCAAGAGCCACCGTAATGAGGCAGGGCAACTACGAGCCCGTGGCATCTGATGACAACAATGAGGTTCCCTTCATTCTTGCCCCTCGCGGAGCCTATTTCCCCAACAACTCCACAGACTACTTCTTCTGTCGCACAAAACTTACAACCGACCAAGTGCTTAGCTTCAGCTTTATCCCCGTACCGGTCCCCAGCCGCGTTGAGGACTATCTGGGCGCCAGGGCACGCTATTGGTCAATATGTATAGGGTCGCTGCAGAACACCTTCTCCTACAGCTCCTTCTACGATAAAATGCTTTCCTATCCCGAGAACGAGAAGATAACGGTAATTGTAGTCTCTGCAAACAATCCGAGGCTTGCCGAGGTGAAGAAGGCAGCCGAGGACATACCATACAGCTACGTAATGGAGTGGGACGAAACCATCGTGGACGCCCACGGCAAGGCCATTGGTGACATTATCGCCATCATGTACCGGAACATTCTGCCCGACAATACCTGGGAACATTCCATCAAGAACATGGAGCCTGTAGTCTCTTACGGAGACCCCTATAGTATGGTTACCAAACCCGAGACTCAGATTGCCCACATTGCACTGGGAGATTACGGTCCCTTGGGCGTAAAGCAGACAACCGATGAGTTCCTGAACAAAAGGAAATGACACTTAAGTACTGACAATTAGAAGGGCGGCCCCGTAAAGGCCCGCCCTTTGTCTTACCTGACAGAACGGCAGTTGCACGTAACATCCTACCATTCGTCGTATTTTGTTCAGTAGCTCTCGGCACTGCGGCAGATGAGCGAGATTTATAGCGTTTTACAACCCTTGAAACTTGTTATTTCGGTAAGTTATGCGTAACTTTGTCCTCATGAAAATAAAATTAGTCCTTTTAGGAGTTCTTGTTTTAGCAAATATATCTTGTTCAACAAAAAGTGAGTTTGAGCAAAAACTGGATCAGGCAGAAGAACTGATGCCCAAAAGTTATATAGATGCCATAAAAATTCTTGAAAAAATCCAGCCGGAAGCTGCGCAAAGACCAAAGAATGAGAGAATGCGCCATATGCTTCTATATGCCTATGCACAAAAATTAAATTGTTGGATTTTTACTTCTGACGTCAAACCTAACTCTTTGACGGACTATTTTGACGAACATGGTACAACAAACGAACGTATGCTGGCTTATTCAATCAAGGGCACATACCATGCTGAAAAAGGAGACTGGCCGGCTTCTCATTACGCCTATAAAATGGCCATAACCGCAGCAGACACAACCTCGGCCAATTGTGACATCCATTTACTCAGTAGGGTTTATAGAGATTTCGCACTGACTTTAGAGAAGCGGGCCGATTATGACAAGGCTAGTGAGGCATACGAGCAAGCTAGAAAATATGCATTGATGGCAAAAGACTCATCGGGAGCAGAAGCCTTTTCAGAGCGAAGCCAATATTTGACGCGCAACAAAAAGGTTTTGGCTGAGTCGCAAAGTTGGAGAGCAAGAAACCAAAAGAAACACCATACAGCTGGCGTTGTAACATACGAAATTTATGAGATGCTAGACGGATATAACCGTGAAGTGAAATATTACCCTACAATAGAAGATTACGAAAAGGCAAATATCGGAAGGGGAGAGTATTACTATTATTTTTGTCGCATCAAAGAAGAACAATTTTCGGCTGATATTAAATACGAACCACAGATTTACAATTACTACCTTAATAAGATTTATCGCGACAATTATTTGAGACTGGGGCAAATTGATTCCGCCCTTTATTACCACAAGATTGTTAAGAGAGACTCTGCCCAATGGGGAAAAGACAACTTTAAGATAGATTTCCGCCATATTGTTCCGGCGGATATAACGAAAGAAGACGAGGCGGAATCGCCGGAAATCCTTTCTGAGGATAATTCTGACAACAGCATCCATGTTGCAGGCGGCATTATCATAGCGATTCTTTTGTTCCTGTCTGCCTTTATCCTGCGCAAACGAGTTTTTGGAAAAAAATCCGAGGCTATTAAAAAGGAAGAAGCGGTCTCGGGACAGGCAGACACATTGCGGCTGAAAACAGAGTTGGAGAACAACAACGTGTTGAGACATTTTATACAGATGTCAGACAAAAGGGCTGTAACGCCCAATTATGACGACTGGACTCAATTGTTCCGCGTAGCAGAAGAATACTATCCGGACTTTGCATCAAAGATCAAATCATGCGACGCCATTGGCAGGGCAGAATATCAAGTATGCGTGTTGGTGAAATTGGGATTCAGAACTTCTGACATAGCATTCCTTACCAATAATTCTCTCAACAACGTCTGTAATATGAGAAACAGAATGATGGTAAAGATTTTTGGAGTTAAAGGCAGTACCAAGGATTTCGACGCCAAAATCATGGGACTGTAGCCACAAGAAGCCTTTTCCATGAATCTATAGTCACACAAAACAGTAATTTCTCTTTTGTGTAGTTTTGTGAATAGTTCACAAATATCTGTTAACACGCTGAAAATCATTTCACATTTCATCTTGTTAACTTTTGTGTGCAGAATTGTTCCAGCCCCTATCCGGGTTTTGTATAATTTTGCCACAAAAAAACATTATGAAGCATTTATCATTCATTATCACACTACTCTTACTCATGCTGTCCGCAAATCTATTGGGGCAGAAACCCGGACAAAAACTGGCAATAGGATATGCCATTGACGACGCCACAAACTTAGGCGTGGGAATTACGGACTCGCTCCTGACCTTTAAACTATTGTACCCAGACAGTTCTGTTGTTGACACACGGGCCATTGTCAATTTCAAGGACTGGACGCTTCATGGAATCAGAACAACAAAGTTTTACGTCGTCCTTCCCAAGGAAGGGAAATATATCCTATATCTGGCGCATCCCGAATACGAAACGGTGTACCGTCCTATAAATGTAAAGTTCCATCCAAAAATCCTGAATCCGGAACTGGATACCGTTCGCATGAGGCGTATCATGAAAACAGACATGAAGGAAGTAACGGTAAAAGCCACCAAACTGAAATTCTACTTCAGGAAGGATACAATAGTGTACAATGCCGATGTGTTCATGACACAGGACGGCTTCATGCTGGACGACATCTTGAAAAAAATGCCGGGACTGACCTTCAAGAACGGAGAGATATTCTCCAACGGACGGAAGATTGATGCACTTCTATTGAATGGCAAAGACTTTTTCAACAAAGACCGCAGGACTTTGCTCAACAACCTGCCGGCCTATATGGTAAAGAACGTGGTGGTGTATGACAAGTCCAAGGACCCGCAGTCAAAATATGAACGCGAACGCAATTTTGAGGGTCTGGTAATGGACATCAAACTGAAAAGGGAATACAACCAGTCCACACTGGGCAACATGGGAATAGGAGTCGGGACAGACAGGAGATACATGGGAAGGGCGTTCGGGATGAAGATGCACGACCTGTACCGCATTTCAGCGTTTGCCGGGAGCAACAATGTGGGGAGCAACGAGCAAGGCGGCTATAATGACTTTGTGAGCAACACCGCAGGGTCGGACGAGAAAAAGAACCACTTTGGCGGCATTAACTATAACGTGGACGAAAAAGAAGGCAAATTTTCCGCCAACGGCAATCTGCGTATACAAGGCGAAAAAGAACAGACTATAAACCAAGAAAGCAAAGAATTGTTCTTTAAGGAGGGCAATGTGTTCAACTATACATCAAAAGACAACAAGACGCGTAATTTCGCCGTTCACTCCTGGCATAACTTTACGCTGCTACAGAACACACCCTGGTCGTTTACCCTTACGCCGTCATTCGCATACACCAAATCAAAGTTGCGCTCCGAGGATTATCAGGTTTCCGCAAACAGGAATATTTCGGAACTGCTGGGCACACACTGGAAAGACAGCATTTTCACGCCACATTCCTGTACTGCATTACAAAGATACGGCACAAGCCGGATGCAGACCCATTCATTAAGACCGTATGATGAAAACCGGCAAGAGCTAAAGTTACAAAAGAGAATAAGAATAGGCAAGACTGCCGAATTTGCCGAAATTTCCGCCTATAGTTACCACAACCGGCAAAGTTCAGAGGCATCCATATTGTATAATGTACAATACTACAACAACGCCACACAATTGCCAGAGCATAAAAGACAATATCAGGATACATATACGGACAACTGGCATTGGAATGCGGAAGCCGGCTACCACATGTTTGCCGGATCCGGCCATTCATTTGACTATAGTCTGAAATACGTGGGGGACAGGACTGAATCCAATGACTCGTACTATAATCTGGATGAACTGGACGGATGGGGACCTGCGTCGGTGCTGCCGTTAGGAACTCTGCCCTCTGAAACGGAACTGGCTGCCGTAATGGACAAGGGAAACTCCAAATTCTATATTCAGCATGAACACACCTATACAGCCGAAGCCACATACAACACATCCTTCAAAAACGGTTTCGGACTGACCGCAACGATTGCATACGACATCAGAGACAGGATGATGGATTATTATCAGGCTGAAAACGTTTCTAAAACAAGAAAGACATTGGGAACCCCAAGGTTCCACCTTACTCATAACAGACAAACCGGCAACAAGGAGAAGTGGGGATATAACATTATCTACAAAATGGAAAGCCGTCTGCCCTCCCTGCTTTACATGGTGGAACAAAGAAACGACGCCAACATCCTGTCCGTATTCCAGGGAAATCCCAATCTGAAAAATGTAAACATACACCAGATAAGCGGAGGGCTTACCTGGAAACCCAAGCCTATGGGAACGCATAATCTGGGCGTCATTCACTATTACCAGCGTAATCCCATAAGCATGGCCTCGTTGTACGAAAAGGAAACGGGAAGATTCACCCTTACGCCAATGAACGTAGGCTTTTCACGGACAACTATCCCATCCCTGACCACTTCCGTATATCTTGACAAGGAATATAGGAACAGCATAACCAACAGGCTTTCCGCAACTCTCTCTGAAAGTCTTGGCTTCAGCGGAACGGATATGGAGGAATACACGCAAGAATTTTCGCTCCGCCACTCACAGCTTTCGGAGCAGTTTTCCTACAACTTCATGTCCCGAAACACAAAATACCGGGCCTCGGCAAGTCCGTTCGTCACCTGGATGAGAAGCCGTTCGGACAGGCTTGGGGCTTCCGGCATAGATGCGTGGCACTTCGGTATGCAACTGACCGCGCAAACGGAACTGCCCTGGTCGGTAAGGCTGAATACAGAAGTCAGCTCCATCAGTCGCCGCGGTTATGCTGACAAAGACATGAATGACAATGAAATTACCTGGAACCTGAGCGCAACGAAAGCGTTCAAGGAAAAGTTTACGCTTAAACTGGAGGGATACGACCTGCTGAACCAACGCAAGAACGTGAAGTATGCCGTAACGCCACAAGGAAGGACTGTAACCGTCCGCAACGTATTAAGAAGATACGCCATGGTACATTTTGTGTGGAAGTTCAGTACAAAAAGCCAACAGCAAAAAGCCAACAGCCAATGAACAGTTCCGGGACTTTCAGAATGGTTTCCATTGAAAGGGTTTGGCCGATAGACACGAAAAGGGGATGTGCCGCATTTCTGACACATCCCCTTCTTTCGTTCTTTCAATGTCTTGGCACCGCCAATTTACTGCTTTGAGAAGTATTTGTCATACAGCTCGCAGGCAACGTCTACGGGATTCTCTTCGGCAACCTTGGTGATGGTCTTGCTGCGGGTCCAGTTCTCTTCCCACTTGAACCATTCGGGCGAGCTGATGGTCTTGCCCTCTTCCAAAGCCTTGAAGAACATTTCCCATCGGGCCAGATAGAAGTCGTTGAGCATGCCTCCCCACTGGCGGCTTGAATAGTCGTGCAGTTTTCCCTTCTCGGCGCACTGCTCGGGTCCCCATACCGTTATCAGGGTTCGGGCGTTCCATTCCATCCAGTCGCGGTCGGCCTCTGTGGTTCCGGGCACCTCGTCGCAGATGTTTCTTGCAGAGCTGGTCCATTTCTCCAGCCTGAACAGGCCAACCTGTGAGAGAAGGCGGTTCAAGTCGCCCAGTATGCCAAGGAATGTGGTGTACTGTGCCTTGAAGGCCGCCATGTCTTTCTTCTCGTAGCTGGCTGCAATGTCCTTGATGAGGTAGTAGGTGGAGTCCGTAAGCGTCTGGCGCACCACGTCGGCGATGTCGTGCTGATAGTTGGGGCAGTCCTTGAAGCGCTCCTTGTCCTTGAGCATCTCGGTTGCAGCCTCGCGCACCTTGTTTATGTCGTGATAGATTTTGCAGGTACCCCAGCCCGAAACACGCCTTACATCCAGCGAGGGGCGTGCACAGATTACGGCCTCAATGTCCTGCGAGGGAGTGGGGCAGTTCAGCACAGTCTTGGCCAGGATGTCCCAACCCTTCTCCATTGCCTCGCTCTTCTCTCCGTAGCGTGCCTCGGAATATCTTTTTATCCAGTCTTTTCCTTCCTCTCTCTTCATCCAGGGAAGTTCGAACAGGAGGTCGTAAAGAATAGGGCTTGTCTCCAGACCCTCGGGTGTGGCGCCCACTCCCTTTACGCCGTCGGGATATTTCTCCAGGGCATTGTAATAGTTGTTCAGCAGGGGGTCAAAACGTCCGTGCATACCGGTCTTGCCGCCAAAGTTGTGCAGCATGCACCACAGGAAGTCGTGTCCCTCATATCCGTTCTTTTCCCATCTGGACAGACCGTCAGAATAGAGGTCGAGTACCACGAATCCGCCCTTGGGGATGGTGTCCAGCGCCTCTTTCCTTGGGTTGTCTCCCCAGCTCTGAATCACCCACTTTGCCTCGGGCGAGTGTTTCTGCATCTCTGAATAAATGGTGTAGTAGGCCTCCTTCAGGTTTATGCCCTTTGTGCGTCCGCCCTCGTGGAAGGGGTCCATGCTGTAGTATTTGGCCTTGCCCATTACCTTCTCCAGGTTCTTGTAGTAGAGCTGGGCAATCTCGGCGTACCTCTTGTCCGTAGGCATCAGGAAGGCGGGTCTGCGGAATCCCGAGCACCAGTTGCCCTGGTCTATGGCATCCACGCCCATCTTCTCCGACGCATTGCTGGGAAGTATGTTTCCGTAGCCGGGCAGTACAGGCTCCATGCCAAGTTCTCTCATACGGCCCAGGATGAACTTGCTCAGCTGTTCCTGTCTTTCGTACCACCAGTCCGGATTGGGACCGCCCCAACCCTCCAGGTTGCTCATGAGCCACCAGGCCTGGAAACCGGGTCCGGCAACAAACTTGTCGATGTCCTCTCTTGTGTAGCCCGCCTCGGTGAGTACGTTCTTCCACACCACATCCATGCCCACAGCGGCAAGGGGAAGATTGATGCCGTGCAGGGCCATCCAGTCAATCTCCTGCTCCCAGCGCTCCTGTGTCCAGAAGGCCATGGAATAGGAGTAGGTACAGTAGTTGAGGTAATACCTGTAGTCTGCGCTGCATTCGCGGCGTTCAGTGACTTCGGGCACGGGGAACTCCACTCCGGAGAGGTCGGTCGTGAGGTTGTTCCACGACAGGTTTACGTGTGCATAATGGTTCAGATACCATCCGATACCGGTTGTGAGAGCACTTAGCGAACTGCCCTGGATAAAGGGCTTTCCGTCTTTGGAACTGATTTCAAACACATCCTTTCCGTCTTCGGAAAGCGCGGTTTTCACTTGTGTCTCGATGCGTTCCGATGTGCCTTCGCCACCGATTCTGTCGAGAAGTGCCGAAACCTGTGCCGGATTCTTGGGGGCACACGACATGAGGGCGAATACCATTGCCATCATGAGCGGTAGGAATTTCTTCATGCTGATTGTTTTTCTTAACATTATTATTGTTTTAAAAATTCAATGTGCAAATGTAGTCATTTTTCCGCGAAAATGGGTGATTTTTTTCCGTAAAAAGCGAAATGTGCCTGAAATCTGACACGAAGGATGAAAAAGCATGGCTGCGCAGGCACGGCTGCAGCCCGTTCCGCTCGCCGGCTGACGCCCGCCGATTTTCCGGACTGCGGGCGCCTGCTAGTTTTCAGCTATTTGGCGGGTGAGCGAGATGAGGGCGTTCACCTGGGCAATGAATTCCTCGACCTGGGGCGAGGACTGGACTACGGCGTAGGCGTTGATCACCCGTACGATGGCGGCATAGGCCTGGTCCACGGCGGCACGCAGTTCCAGCGTGTTGAGCGAGGTCTGCGGTGCGCGCTCCACCACTTCCTGCACCTTTTCGTTCATGGCGGTTTCGAACTGCGCGTTGGCGGTGCGCAGCGCCTCCACCTCGTCCGTCATTGCCAGTGTGGCGAGGTGGGTCCGTGCCGTCTCTGTGTCCAGGACAGCCAGCAGACTGTCAATCTCGCGTGTCAGTGTGCGGCGATGGTGCCTGGCTATGCCCTTGTAGTTCGCGGTTATGGCAGCCAGCCCGTGTGCGGCCTTGCGCTTGGCTGGGATGATGCTCGTTTTGTGCGTGTTTATCAGCTGCATGACCACGCCCACTCCGTTGTCGCGTGTGCGGTCGGTGACTTTCAGCTTTATTGTGCTCACATAGGCGGTCTGACGCTTCACTATGCTGTTCTCCCGATCAATCAGTTCGGCGTATGCTGCGGCCTGCGGCGCAATGTGCAGCGCCTCGGCGCCGAAGTCGGCGATGGCTTCGCTCACTTTGTTGTGAAAGTCGTTGTGAAGTGCCACTGTCAGATGTTTCAGCGGAATACTGTTGATTAGCTGCGTCATAATCTTGTCGGTTTTATGGGTTCTTATCCTTCATGCTGCGGTTTTCAGCGTCTTGCACCGGTGCATTGCGGTTTCGAGCACGGTTTTTGGTGTCTTGAACCGGTGCATTGCGGTTTCGAGCATGGTTTTTGGTGTCTTGCACCGGTGCATTGCGGTTTCGAGCATGGTTTTTGGCTTCTTGCACCGGTGCATTGCGGTTTCGAGCACGGTTTTTGGCGTCTTGCACCGGTGCATTGCGGTTTCGAGCACGGTTTTTGGCGTCTTGCACCGGTGCATTGCGGTTTCGAGCACGGTTTTTGGTGTCTTGCACCGGTGCATGGGCGCTATGACCTAAATGTCGCCCATGGCTTTCTGGTATTCCTTCCAGAGGTCTTCGACGTTTTGCTCCTTGCCCAGGACGTGCTTGATGGCGCCGTCGAACGACCAGGGCACCACTTCGAGCGTGCTGCGGTTGAACTTGCGCAGGAAGTCGGGGTCCTTGTTGTCACGCAGCCACACGAAGAAGTAGCCGGCGTGGCGGTAGCCGTTCATGTAGTGTCCGCCCTTGGGACGGTCCTGCTCGCCGTGGAATCCGCCGTTGGCCACGCGCACGGCATCGGCCATGCCCTCTATGAAGGCCCAGAACACCTTGTTGGTGCCGTATGAGCCAATGCCCTGGGGTTCGAGCTGGTAGGCGTGGGTAAGCTCGTGCAGCAGTACGCCGCGCGATTCAAAGTCTACCCTGGCGGTGTCGTTGTCCTTGAAGGACTGGGCTATGTGGCGCGTGCTGTAGAAGATGCCAATCTGGCCGTTGCCTCCGCCCTTGGCCGAGATGCCCTCGGTGTCCTGCAGGGTATAGTGGAGGTTGTGTACGGGCACAATGCTGTCCTTGGGGCTGAAGTAGAGCGTGTTGAGCACGGTGCGTGCCTGGCGGCTGATGTACTGCACGGGGTCGGGGATGATGCTGTGGTAGATGCGTGAGCCTTCGGTCTGGGGCGCCTGGTCCTCAAAGATGATGTTGCCCAGATAGTAGTGTTTCCATTTTTCCTGCGCGTCGTCGGCCTGTGCCTGCGGCTCGGGCATCAGTACGTTTTCGCCGTCGGTTAGGGAGTAGGGCTTGTCGGCGCGGTTGCGGCCGCGTTTCTTGTTGGGCTTGTCGCTCATGTCAAACTCCAGCGTGCCTCCGCGCAGTATGTCGTCGTGCGTGATGTAGGTCTTGCCGTAGCTCTTTCCGTTCAGGCGCACGGCCTTGACATAGCGGTTGGTGTCGCTCACGCCGGGTGCCTTTATCTCGAAGGTCTTTCCGCCCTGGAGCGTGAGTTTGAGATAGGGCAGGTAGGGGGCGCCCAGCACGTACTGGTCTGTGCCGGGGCATACGGGATAGAATCCCATGGCTGTGAAGAGGTACCATGCCGACATCTGTCCGCAGTCGTCGTTGCCGCCCAGTCCGCGTATGTGGTTGCGGTACATGCGGTTCATTACCTCGCGCACCCAGTACTGTGTCTTCCAGGGCTGCGAGGTCCAGGCGTATAGGTAGGGTATGTGGTGGCTGGGTTCGTTGCCGTGTACGTATCCGCCAATGAGGCAGTCCTCGGTAATGTCTTCGTTGGCCTCGTAGTATTTCTTGGGCAGGTGCATGCCGAAGAGTTCGTCCAGCTTGCGCAGGAATTCCTTTTCGCCGCCCATGAGCTTCATTACGCCCAGCACGTCGTGGGGCACGTGGAAGGAGAAGTTGAAGGAGTTGCCCTCAATGAATCCCTCGCCGTGGGTCTGCAGTACGTCGAACTCCGGCTTGAAGTCGCCGTTGCGCAGCCGCGGACGGGCGAATCCGATTTCGGGGTCGTAGAGCTTGCGGTAGTTGAGGGCGCGCTGCAGGTATTCCTCTGCCAGGCGTTCGTTGCCGCTGTTGAGGGCGGTCTGGTAGATGGTCCAGTCGTCATAGCAGTATTCCAGGGTGGTGGATGCGGCAGTTCCGCTGGCCTCCAGGGGCACGTAGCCCAGCTGGTTATATTCGCCCAGGCCTTCCAGATAGGGCACCTTCGAGGTGGTCTCCATGGCCTTCAGCGCCTCGGCGGGGTTGATCTGTGCGCCCTTGGCAATGGCGTCGGCCAGCACGGATGCGGCGTGGTATCCGCTCATGCACCAGTTGTCGTTGGCCATGTGGCTCCATACGGGGAGCAGCCCGTGCACGCTCTGCTGCTGGTGGCGTATCATGGACATGGCCATGTCTCGTGCGGCCCGGGGCTTCATGAGCATGAGGAAGGGGTGTTCGGCGCGGTAGGTGTCCCAGAGCGAGAATACGGTGTAGTTTCTGAATCCCCTGGCGCGGTGGATGTTCTGGTCCAGTCCGCGGTAGCGGCCGTCCACGTCCATGTAGACGGAGGGGTTGATCATGGTGTGGTAGTACGAGGTGTAGAACATGGCCTTCTGGTCTTCCGTGCCTTCCACCTGTATGGAGGCGAGCTGGCTGTTCCAGTCTTCCCTGGCCTGGCTGCGGATGGCGGCGAAGTCCTTTCCTGAGGCTTCGGCCCTGAGGTTCGCCAGCGCTCCGTTTGTGCTGGTGGCTGAGAGCGCCACCTTCACCACCAGTTCGGGGTTGTCCTTTGTGTCGAACTCAAAGTAGGACACCAGCTTGCGTCCGGCCATTTCGGGGAAGTTGCGGTTTACGGGGAACTTTCTCCACCAGCCGTTGTAGAGAATGCGCTCGTGGTCCTTGTAGCCGAAGTTCTTGACGGGCTGCGAGAAGGACATGGCAAAGTAGGTGTAGTTGGTCCTGGCCCATCCGTTTGTGATGCGGTACCCGGTAACCAGAGTGTCGTTCTCCACGCGCATCATGGCCCAGAGCGTCTTGCCGTCGTAGTTGTATATGCCGTGGTTGAGGTCCACGACGATGTGTCCGTCCCTGTCTTTGGGGAAGGTGTATTTGTGCACGCCCACGCGCTGTGTGGCGGTGAGCTGTGCGCGCACGCCGTAGTCGTCCAGCGTTACCTCGTAGTAGCCCGGCTCGGCCTTTTCGGTCTGGTGCGAGAAGCGCGAGCGGTATCCGGCGTCGGGGTTGTCGGCCGTGCCGGGGTTGAGCAGAATCTTTCCCGTGGCTGGCATCACCAGAATGTCGCCCAGGTCGGAGTGTCCGGTTCCGCTCATGTGCGTGTGGCTGAAACCCACTATGGTCTTGTCCTTATACTGGTATCCGGCGCAGTAGGCATAGGTCTGCGGCTGGTATTTTCCGTCTATGTTGTGCGGAATGGTGTCCGTGTCCGGGCTGAGCTGTACAATGCCGAAGGGCACGCAGGCTCCGGGAAAGGTGTGTCCCATTCCGTCTGTGCCTATCATGGGGTTGACATACTCTGCCTGTGCCGCCGCTCTCAGCCCGATGGCCGCTGAAAGCAGAAATAGGTAGAAACTCTTTTTCATCTTTTTGTAAACTAATGCTTGAATAAAAAAATATGTGTGCGTAATATCCTGAATTGTCCGCTGTCTATCCCTGCTGTTCCTTGATGAGGCCGTGCCGGTAGGCGTAGACCAGGTTTCTCAGGTCGTTGATCTGTGCCTGTATCTCGTGTCCCTTGTCTGTGTCGCGGACACGCATTCTGTGGCCGGTCATTTCCACAATCTGCGTGCTCGACTTGATGTCGAGTCCGTTCTCAATGGCCTCCTTTGTGCTGGTGAAGGGTTCGTGCTGGATGAGCTGGAATCCGCGGCTGTGATAGACGAGCGTGTAGCCCGCTATGCCGGTTGTGCGGTGGTAGGCGCGTGAGAATCCGCCGTCGATCACCATCAGCTTTCCGCCCGCCTTGCTGGGGTTTTCGCCCTTGGCCACATGGACGGGCACGTGGCCGTTGATGATGTGGCGGTAGGGGCCCTGCACGCCGAAAGCGTCCAGAATGCGGTCGCAGACGGCTGGGTCGTCGCGGAACTGGAAGTAGTAGCCTTTCTGCTCGGTGTGCATTTCCTTGTCTGTAAGGAAATAGCGCTCGAAGGTGGTCATGCGGTCCTTGCCGAAGAGGGGGCTGTCCGGTCCGCACCAGAGGTACCAGAAGTAGTCGCGGGCGTATTCCCTTTCCGGCTGCGGGGCCTCGGGGCGGAAGGCGCTGCGCATAATCATGCCGATGCGGTGCATCAGTTCCTTGCCGGCAAACTTGCCGTCGGGCAGGGGCACTTCCTTCAGGCTGCCGTCGGCATTGAGCGGAACGGAGGCGTGGAAGAGCAGGTTGCCGTTGCACACGTTATACATGCAGCCCTGCTGGAAGAGGCGGCGGATGTGGCGCTGGAGCTTGTCGCTCACGCGGAAGGAGTGGTGGAGCTTCTCCACAAGCTCGCTCTCCTCGGCCGTCAGTTCGAAGGGCGCTTCGGGGTCTACGGTGGGCAGGAAGGTGTCGCACATCTCATAGTCCTTTCCCTCGCAGACGTACACACCGCGCTCAAAGTCGATGTGGTCGAACGTGCCGCGGCTCTTCAGCTCCCATTCGGGGTGGTTGCGCTGGATTTGCGCCTCCAGCTTGAACTGTATTACGGTAATGGCCTTGTGCATCTGGGCCAGCAGGAGCTTGTCCTTGCTGTTCTGTCCCGTCTGCTCCTGGAGCAGCTGCGGCATAAAGCAGGTACAGGGGTCGTTCCCGTAGGTGGTCATGGCAAAGGTGGCCAGCGGCAGCAGGTTGATGCCGTATCCGTCCTCCAGCGTGCTCATGTTGGCAAAACGGAGCGAGAGGCGCAGTACGGTGGCTATGCAGCAGTCGTTTCCGGCGGCGGCGCCCATCCACAGACAGTCGTGGTTGCCCCATTGCACATCGAAGTTCTGCCTCTCCAGCAGATAGTCCATGATGATGTGCGCTCCGGGACCGCGGTCGTATATGTCGCCCAGAATGTGCAGCTTGTCTATGCTCAGGGCATGGATGACCTGGCAGATGGCAATGATGAAGTTGTTGCTCTGGCCGGTCTGCACAATGGTTTCGATGATGCGTCCGAAGTAGGCCTCCTTGTCGTCGTCGAAGGGATTCTCGTGCAGCAGTTCCTCTATGATGTAGGCATATTGGCGGGGCAGCACCTTGCGCACCTTGGAGCGGGTGTATTTGCTGGTAACGCTCTGGCATACGCGGATAAGGCGCAGGAGCGTGCTGGAGTAGAAGGTGGGCAGGTCTGTCTCCTGCGCCTCAATCATCTCCAGTTTCTGTTCGGGGTAATAGATGAGCGTGCACAGTTCAATGATTTCCTGCTCGTTCAGCGTATCGGAAAACAGCTCCTTCACCTTTCGCTTTATATTGCCGCTGGCGTTGCGCAGAATGTGCAGGAAGGCCTCGTGCTCGCCGTGTATGTCGGCCACAAAGTGTTCCGTGCCCTTGGGAAGGTTCTGTATGGCTTCCAGATTGATGATCTCCGAGCTGGCGCTTTCTATACAGGGGAAAGTCTGTGCCAGCAGTTGTAGCAGACGAATGTCCTGGCTAACTCGTTCCGGTTCTATATTTTGCATGTGAAATATTTGTTCTGTTGGTTATTTTTATCACAAAAATATCCTAAAAATGGTAATCATGCAAGTAATTCACAGAAATTCTATACCTTTGCATCTGTAAAATAAAAATTATCAATAAGTGAAGACCAATATCCTTGCCTTATTCATGTTGTCGTTTCTTGTGCCGGCCGTGGCGGCGGGCAATGACAACGAAAGCGTATTGAATACAGACTCGGTTGCAGCCGAATATCCCCAGTACAAATACCGTTCGCTGAAAAGGGATTCCCTGCCCAAGGGATTCAAGCGCCCCTTTGTGTGGCTGGGCCGGTATCTGACCAATTCTAACAAGCAGGAATACAAAAAGTTTGACTGTACCATTCTTGGAGGCCCCTTTTTCAACTCGTCCAGCGGACTGGGCATTGCCGGAGGCGTCAGCGGAATGTACAGCTGGGACCGTAACGACCCCACGCTGCAGCGAAGCAGCGTAAGCGTGGCCTTCACCGCCGGACTGTCCGGAATGATGCAGTTCGGATTCCGCGGAAGCAACTTCATGAAGGGCGACCGCTACCGTTGGGACTACAAGCTGGTGCTGTACTATCTGCCCACCAAGTTCTGGGGTATCGGATACAACCGCGGTCTGCACGATGAGAACGAAAGCAAGTACACGCAGGTGAAGTTTGTCTTCGAGCCCAATTTCCTTTTCCGCATTGCCCCCAATCTGTATATGGGACCGCAACTCGACATCATGCTGAGCCACGCCTATAGCTTTGAGAATTCTTCCGACACGTTGCTCGTCGGCAAACACGGCCTGCAGGACCGCGACGTGAACACCATGGGAGCCGGTATCAACATCCAGTATGACAGCCGCGACTTTACGCTGAACGCCAGCAAAGGGCATTTCTTCCGCGTTGAACAGATGTTCTATCCCAAACTGCTGAACAACTACTATTTCAACAGTACGGACATTACCTACAGCACATACGTTCGCCCCTACAAGAGTGCCATCCTGGCGTTTGAGGTGAACGGACAGTACAATTACTCCAGCACCGGCGGAGAGGTGCCCTGGACTTATCTGGCCAAGTCGGGCGAGGGAAACCGTCTGCGCGGATATTATGAAGGACGCTACCGCGACAACGGCATCATCCAGGCGCAGATAGAATTGCGCCAGCACATCTGGAAACGCTGGGGCTGCGCTCTCTGGGTAGGAGGCGGTAACGTGTTCCACAATTTCAAGTCGATAGACATGGAGCGTTTCCTTCCTACCTATGGTATAGGTGCGCGATGGGAGATGAAGCGCAGGGTGAATATCCGTTTCGACTTGGGCTTTACGCGCAACAAGCCCGGTTTCTGTTTCAATATCGGAGAAGCGTTCTAAATGTATTAAACAATTGGATTTATGAAGAAAGTTTTTCGTTATATGACAAGAAAGAGTGTATTGTTTTTGGCTCTGCAGTTGGCGTCGCTCCAACTTTTCGCCCAGGCTGAACTGCTCAAATATGCCGACTTTGAAAGTTGGATAACACGCGACATTAAGGAAAGCGCTCTTATGGGCGGCAAAACCAAGAGGCTGTACGAAGTGGGTCCCGAAGGAAAGTTTGACGGTGCAAAGCCCTTCTTCAATCAGGGCGGCTCTCCCTGGGCAAACAGCAACGTCTATGCCAAGGTATGCGGTATTGTGAAGACCAACTGCAGCGTGTTCCCAGACGAACACGACGGTGGCAAGTGTGTAAAGCTGACCTCGCGTATTGAAAAGTGTAAGGCCATTGGCATTGTAAACATAACGGTGCTTGCCGCCGGCAGTATGTTTACCGGTACCATGGTGGAACCCATTACCGGCACCAGCAATCCTATGTCAAAAATAAACGTGGGCATACCATTTACCCGTAAACCCAAGGCGCTGCAGATGGACTACAAAGTGTATCTGCCTGAAGAACCGAACCGTATCAAGGAAACCGGTTTCGGCAAGCGCAAGACCGTGGAGGGACCGGATATGTGCGAGGTGGTGTGTCTGCTGCAAAAGCGCTGGGAAGACTCCAAGGGCAATCTTTACGCCAAGCGTGTAGGTACATTGCGCATGCGCTTCGACAAGTCTACTGACGGATGGCAGGAAGACAAACAGTTCAACATCCATTATGGAGACATCAGCAAGGAGAGCTGGTACAGGGGCTGGATGGGGCCTGTTACAGGCGAGCGCACCTATTACGCCCTTAATAGCCAGGGGGAGAACGTTCCCATTCATGAGGAGGGATGGGCCTCTGCCGATGAGAATCCCACCCATCTCATACTCAAGTTTGACAGCAGCTACGGCGGTGCCTATATCGGTACGCCTGGCGCAACTCTTTGGATTGACAACGTAAAAATGGTCTATTAGCATTTCATGCAAACTCCATACTATAATTTAGAAGAAGGTCTGCTCAGAAGAAACTTGGCCCTGATACGGAACGTGGCGCAGGAGAGTGGGGCGGAGATTATCCTGGCCTTCAAGGCTTTTGCCCTTTGGAAGACTTTCCCCATCTTCCGAGAATATATTTCCCATACCACCGCCAGCAGTCTCTATGAGGCGCGTCTGGCAAAGGAAGAGTTCGGCTCGCTTGCGCATACCTACAGTCCTGCCTATACGGAGAACGATATGCCCGGACTGCTGGATTGCAGCGGACATATCACGTTCAATTCCCTGTCCCAGTTCCATCGTTTCTATCCCATGGTAAAGGCATATACGGCCCATCAGGTAAGTTGTGGTGTCCGTATAAATCCGGAATACAGCGAAATAGAGACAGCGCTGTACGACCCCTGCGCTCCGGGCAGCCGCTTTGGTATGCTGGCCTCTCAGCTCCCGGAAACATTGCCGGAAGGCATTGAAGGCTTCCATTGCCACTGCCATTGCGAAAGTGACGCACTTGCACTGGAACACACGCTGGAACATCTTGAGGCAAAGTTCGCCAAGTGGATGCCCCAACTCAAATGGCTCAATCTGGGCGGCGGACATCTGATGACCCGTTCGGGATACGACGTACAACACCTTATTAATATAATAAAGGGGCTGCGGCAACGCTATCCGTGGCTGAAGGTAATACTCGAGCCCGGCAGCGCATTTGCCTGGCAGACGGGAAGTCTGGTTTCAAGCGTGGTGGACATTGTGGAGAACAAGGGCATACGCACGGCAATCCTTGATGTGAGTTTTACCTGCCATATGCCGGATTGTCTGGAAATGCCCTATCAGCCTGCTGTCCGTGGTGCGGAAAGCATTCCCTTCGATACGGATGTGACTGGCGTGGATAATGTGTACCGGTTGGGCGGTAACAGCTGCCTTAGCGGGGATTACATGGGGTATTGGCGTTTTGAGACTCCTCTCAGAATTGGTGACGAGGTCGTTTTCGAGGATATGATTCATTATACAACCGTAAAAACCAATATGTTCAATGGTATCCACCATCCTTCGCTTGTGCTTGAACGTCCTGACGGAAGCCGGCAGATTCTCCGCAGGTATACCTACGAAGACTATCGAGACAGGATGGACTGAAATCCTTGTATTGAAAAAAATATTACTTTTTCTCTTGCAAAAGTTTGGCGGTTTCAATAAAAACCTATACCTTTGCACTCGCAATTCAGCGGAATGCCTTTGAGAAATGATTTTTTTGAAATAAAATGCAATTCAAATTGTAAGTGAAGATTGCGGAAATAGCTCAGTTGGTAGAGCACAACCTTGCCAAGGTTGGGGTCGCGAGTTCGAGTCTCGTTTTCCGCTCTCAACTTAGGCCCAGGTGGCGGAATTGGTAGACGCGCACGTTTCAGGTGCGTGTGTCGAGAGGCGTGCAGGTTCGAGTCCTGTTCTGGGCACTTTCAAGATGTATTGCGAACCCCATAATGGAGAGGTGGCGGAATGGTAGACGCGCTACTTTGAGGTGGTAGTGTCAATTGCGACGTGTGAGTTCGAGTCTCATCCTCTTCACAGTCGGATGCAAGTCCGACAAATTGCGGAAATAGCTCAGTTGGTAGAGCACAACCTTGCCAAGGTTGGGGTCGCGAGTTCGAGTCTCGTTTTCCGCTCACAGCTAAATGCCCAGGTGGCGGAATTGGTAGACGCGCACGTTTCAGGTGCGTGTGTCGAGAGGCGTGCAGGTTCGAGTCCTGTTCTGGGCACCAATAAGACGAGAGTAGATTCCTACCCTCGTTTTTTTTGTTTTATTTGGTATCCGTTCAGTCTATAATTATGGAATACGTATATTTGGTATTGGCTATCCTTTGTGCTGTAGTCGGACTGGCAGGGGCGGTGTTGCCCGTTCTTCCGGGACCGCCTGTCAGTTACGCGGCATTGTGGCTTATGTGGTTGCGTAATCCGCAGGATATTTCTTCAGGTACATTATGGGTAATGGGGGCGCTGATGGTTGTGGTGTCTGTGCTTGACTATATAGCCCCCGTTTGGATAACCAATAAGGGGGGCGGGTCGCCGTCGGCCACTCGAGGAGCAACGGCGGGCATGGTTGTCGGTCTGTTCTTTCCTCCTTGGGGACTTTTATTGGGGCCGTTTGTGGGTGCGCTTCTGGGCGAGCTCCTCACTCATGCCACTGCCGGAAAGGCGTTGAGGGTGGCTTTGCTCTCTTTTCTTGCATTCTTGCTCACTACCGGTTTCAAACTCCTTTATGGGGTTGCGGTTCTTATAATGATGTGGTAGTGGGGTGGTGAGGGAGATTTGCCTCCTTACTTCTTGCGCTTCAGTTCCAGACGGTGCGTAATGCAGTCGGGCAACTCTTCCTGGTAATGTGTTACCATCACCAGTGTCTTGTGGCTGCGCCGGCAGAAGGTTTCAATAATGTCCTTTACCCGGCCGCGGTTTTCTTCGTCCAGTCCGTGTAAAGGTTCGTCCAGAATCAGCAGTTCGGGGTCTTTCACAAATGCCCTTGCCAGCAGACAAAGCCTCTGCTCTCCGCTGCTCAGTTTCAGAAAGGTTCGGTCGGCAATGTCCTTAATACCGAAAATCTCCATCCATTGCAGGCATATCTGCCGTTGCGCTGCCGACGGACGGAAGTACAGTCCAACCGAATCGCTCAGTCCGCTGGCAACAATGTCTATGGCAGGCAAGTCTTTCAGATAAGCCCTGTGCATTTCCGGACTTACATAGCCTATGTGGTGTTTGATTTGCCAGATGCTCTCCCCTGTGCCGCGTTTGTGGCCGAACAGGCTGATGGGGCATGCGTAGCCTTGGGGGTTGTCTGCACATACCAGACTGAGCAATGTACTTTTCCCTGAACCGTTGGGCCCGCTTAGCGCCCATCGTTCTCCCTCGTTTACTGTCCATGAAACATGGTCGAGTATGGTGTGGCTGCCATATCGTATGCTTACTTCGTCGAGGCGCAGTATCTCTCCTCCCTTTTGAGGGTAGAAGGGATGCTGGCTCAGATCCTTTTCCGGCAGTCCCAGTATCCAGTCTTTCTGTTCCTTTTCTAATGTTCCGGCTGTTTCCTGGGGCAGAGATGCCATATACGTCTGCCTGTCAGTCTTGGGCAATACGGTAAGTCCCTCAACCCGGATGATGTGCGTGATAAAGTCGGGTATGTCGTCTTTCCTGCTCAGTACCAGTATGATGAGCAAATCCATTTCTTGGGCCAGAGACTTTAGCAGGTCACGCAGCAGGGTGCGGGCCTCTGTGTCAAGGCCTATAAACGGGTTGTCCAGAATCAGAGCCCTTGGTACGGAAAGCAGGGTGCGCGCCAGTTGGAACTTCCTCAGTTCGCCGCTGCTCAGCGAAATGATATATTTGTCCAGCATGGCGTCCAGTCCGAAGATGTCTTGCAGATGGCTGCGCAGTTTGTCCTGTCTGTCGTGCAGTCTCTTTATTTCCTCTTCGCCAAGTTTGTATCCCATAGAGGAGCGGGCCTGTTCGTAAGCCTGTTCCAGCAATGCGCCTACGGTGGGTGTGCCCTCGTCTATGTCGTGCTGGTTCCACCGCTGCTGGTAGTAGTACGTTCCGTCACTCTCGCCGTAGGAATCGCGGAAGCTGATGTATTTAAGGTTTTCGCTCACCAGTTTCTGGGGCGAGGGGCTGAAGTCGTATTGCGCTTCGTGCAGCGGCATCAGCGGATAATGCTGGGTAAGCACCTCCACCAGTCTGCTCTTTCCAGCGGCGTTGTCTCCAACGATGGCTATTTGTTCACCCTCGAGAATGGTCAGGTTTATGGGCTCCGCCATTCTCCATTGCGGATTTCGTATGACGCCCTGTTCTATGCTGATAATCTTTTGTGTCATTGGCCTGTAATTCTTGAACTGTTTTTGTTGGCAAAGTCTTTCCAACTGCTATATTTCTTTTCCGTCTGCGGTCTGTTCATCTGCATATAGTGGCAGTATGCAGCGCCCAGCGCGTCGGTGGCGTCGAGCCATTTCCCCATTTCTTCCTGCGGAATGTGGAGCATCCTTCTTAGCATGTCTGCCACCTGTTCCTTGCTGGCTTTTCCGTTTCCGGTAATGGACATCTTTATTTTCAGCGGTGCATATTCCGTAATGGGGATCTGCCGGTGTATGGCGGCGGCCATGGCCACGCCCTGGGCGCGTCCCAGCTTTAGCATGCTCTGTACGTTTTTGCCGAAGAAGGGAGCCTCAATGGCCATTTCATCTGGCAGATACTCTGATATGATACCGTTTACCCGTTCAAATATCTTGCCCAGCTTCAGGTAGTGGTCGCCGTATTTTCTCAGGTCAATTACGCCCATGGCCATCACGTTGGGCTTGTTGCCCACTACCTGCAGTACGCCGTAGCCCATGATGTTTGTGCCGGGGTCTATGCCCAGAATAATCCTTTCGCTCATGCTGTTCCTGATCAGGGATGAGTTAGTCTTCCGTAATGGTTTCCATTATGGTACTGAAACCGATTACCCTGCCGTCAAAGAGCTTGTTCATTTCGTTGTTCAGCTCCTTTCCCTCTGCCACAAACCATTGGTGCAGGGTGGCTGTGTCCTTTACGTCAAATTGCAGGCTGAAGCATTCCGTATGCTCGTCCTTGTGCGAGAGAATACGCAGCAGTCGGGCGTTCGTCAGCCTTCCGTCCTGTACTGTGCGTGCGATAAACGACTCGTTGGCCCAGATTACAAAATTGCGGGCGTCTTCCACCGTAGTGGTGTATGTGGTATTGTATACAATCATAATCCGTTTTATTACGCTAATTGTCCGCAAAGGTACTCATTTTTTCCCCTCCTTTATAATAAATAATGATATTTGTGGGCTTTATATGGCGCTGAATGAAAATAATAATGTACCTTTGCCCTTGTAAATTGGTTAAAATGACATTTTTATGAGAAAGATTATAGTCTTAGGCATGTTGCTGGTGTGCGGATTCGCGCTTGTGGCGCAGACCCAGAAACAGAAAGTAAATGTGAGCAAGGTTAAGGTTACCGGCACTTCAAAGGCGGAAAACTATGCCGAAATCAAGTTCGATACCCTTCGCCACAACTTCGGTAAGTTCAGCAAGCTGGATCCCGTAGTAAAATGTACCTTCTCGTTTGTTAATTCCGGTACGGCACCCCTTGTCATTCATCAGGCCTTTGCAAGTTGCGGCTGTACGGTACCCACCTTTACCAAGACTCCCATCAAGCCAGGCGAACGCGGCAAGATAGACGTTACCTACAACGGTAAGGACCGTTTCCCCGGCCATTTCCAGAAGACCATTACCGTGCGCAGCAATGCAATTACAGAGATTGTACGCCTTACCATAGAAGGAACCATGGAATAAATGCCTATGAAAATTATTAGAACAATAGCACGAATCGCGTTCCTGCTCTGTGTGGTAGCACAGCTCTGCAGTTGCCTGGCCAAGCCCATCAAGGCACTTGTCGTATCAGGACAGAATAATCACAACTGGCAAACCAGTCACAAGGTACTAAAGCAGATTCTGGACAATTCCGGCATCTTTGTCGCCGATACTGTGCTCACCCCCTCAGCCGGCGGTGATATGAGCGCCTTCGCTCCCGATTTCTCCAAGTACGATGTGGTTGTGCTTGACTACAACGGAGACCGCTGGCCGGCACAGACCGATTCTGCCTTTCTGCAATATGTCCGCAAGGGCGGTGGGGTAGTCATCTACCATGCAGCCGACAATGCCTTTTCCGGTTGGGAAGAGTTCAACCGTATCATAGCCCTCGGCGGATGGGAAGGTCGCAACGAAAAGTCGGGTCCCTATTGCTATCTGAAGGACGGCGAACTCTTTCTTGACAACCGTCCCGGCCCCGGCGGTTCACACGGCCAGCAGCGAGAGTATCCCATGCATTGCCGCAATGCAAACCATCCCATAACAAAGGGGCTGCCCGACAATTGGATGCATGCCCGTGACGAGATGTACGATTCCATGCGCGGACCGGCCAATATAAAGGACCTGCTTTACAGCGGAACAGCCGACCGCAATACGGGCGGTTCTGGCCGTGAAGAGCCTCTGGTATTTACCGTAGATTATGGCAAGGCGCGTATCTTCCACCTTATGCTCGGACATTGCGGACCCACAGCCGAAGACAATCCCGCCATGCAATGCGTCGGCTTCCAGACCCTTCTCCTCCGCGGAGCGGAATGGGCAGCCACCGGCAAGGTAAAACAGCCCGTCCCCTCAGACTTCCCCACAGACCAGTCCGTCTCTCTCCGTCCGGACTATAAGGCACCGGCAGAGTAAGAATACAAGTCGCATTCGCAAGACTCATCCTTCACAACAGCCTGCTTACCCCACACAGTAAGCAGACTGTATTGTTTTAACCCCTTAAACTCTAAACTTTAACCCCTAACCCCAAACCTTTGCAGTAAATAATCATTACTATTGCTGTCCGGTAAAAAATTGTCGTCAATAAAGAATTAGGGCTGACACTTCTCACGAGGTATCAGCCCTTTTGGTTATCTTTGTTTTGGACTAACATAAATATAACCATGGGCAAAGATAGTCATTTTACCGGACAG
>JAGBGU010000087.1 GCA_017935785.1 Bacteroidaceae bacterium | reverse complement strand
GGATAGGCTAACGCGGTATATGGAGATCTTTTTTTATTTCTATTTCTTTTTACGGACAAAGTTATACTTTATTTATTGAAGCGCATATTAAAACGCTTTTTGCAATGCAAATATAATAGCAAAGACGGGAATCGGCAACGGCACGCCGTGCCCCAACTCCGTTCCATCGGATATGCTGTTTTTTTTCGCTTGCTTAATCGTCCCTTTTGGCATCATCTTGCCCTATAGAGACTTCACACGAAAAGAGAAAAATATGTCCTTATGTTCTTTTGTCGAAAAAACTCAAAGCTGATTGCTCATAATGTTCTTCTGTCAAAAAGCCATAATCCGTATGCCATCAAAATTCTTTACAAAACCGTATTTCTGTAGAAATCCAGCTGGAAAGCCGGAAATGCCCAGTTGGAAAATTTTTATTTCTCAACTGGAAAATTATTTTTTCTCAGTTGGAAATTTATTTTTTTCCAGTAGGGCTGTTTTTTGAGGCGAATCAGGTTTGTTTTTGAAATATATTTGGCTGATTTCTGTTCATATTGGAACCTATGTATAATAGGTGACAGAAGTAAAAATGTTTGACAATAGGGTGATTGGATTTTGGGAGAAGACAAAAGAATATAGTTTTTTGGGTGATGAGCGTTGTACATGTTGCCGATTCCCGTCTTCCAGACGGTTTTCTGTAGGCGTATTCTTGGTTTCCACGGACTTAAAAGTCCGCAGCTATTTAACTTCGCGTCTTTCAGACGCCATTTATATGCGGACATTATAAAACCGGAGGCTTGAAAGCCCCCGGCTATTCATGTTCGCGTCTTCCAGACGCATTTTCTTGATTATCCTTGTTTCTGAAGGTGGGGGCGTCTGAAGGACGCGATGCCCGAAAGGGCGAATAGCCGCGGGTTCTTGAACCCGTGGTATTCAAACAGTTCAAAAACTACCACGACATAATTCATAGAACACCCCTATAGATGTTCTTACTTCTCGCAGGGGATGAGTTTTACTTCCTTCAGGATATTGCCTTTGTCGTAGAGCACGTTTTCTATATTGACGTTGCGTACGCGTTGCAGGAAGAAGCGGTGGCGGTTCCAGTGTAACGGGGGATAGTCGTTGTTGGTAACCAACGTATTGCCCTTGTAAAGCAGTCCGTCTACAGACTTGGCATAGAGAAGGGGAGCGTCGAAGGTGACAAATTCGTTGTCAATGATGCGGATGGCATTCTTCTTTCCGCCGTGGAAAAGTTTCTGCTGGTTGTCCAGTTCGGGTATTTCGGGGTAGATGGAAATGACGGCATTGGTAAACTGGAACTGGCTGGTGAGCGAGTTGATGAAGCGGTTGTTGCGGATGGTAACATTGCGGCACGCCCCGGTCTCGAACCATCCGTTACAGTCGCCGCAAAGCAGGATGGCACAGCCGGACGTGTGGTCGAAGAGATTCTTCTCCACCACCACCTTCTGCGGTGTGCTGAAGAGCGCGCCGCGGGCTCGGTTGTTGCGGATGGTGTTATGGGCGAAATAGACCTCGGGCGTCCAGGTAAGGTTCTCTATACCATAGCTCCCCTGGCCGGACACTTCAGTGGGGACGGGCTTCTGGAACCGGATTCTGAAAAGGCGTGCGCCGTGCATAGTGGGTTTGTCTGCGGGTTCTATGCTTGTCACCTTGTTCTCGCCGTCCAGTATTTCCATGGTCTTTGAACGGATGAACTGAACCTTGTCGCCGGTGAATCCCCAGTCGAATCCCCATGCCTGTCCGTGCATATAGCGGCCTTCGAGCGTGTAGTCGTCAATCCGTTTCATCACCTTCAGGTATGTGCCGTGTACGTTGATGGCGTCGTCCATCATGCCTTCGTACAGTCCGTTTACGGACACAATCTTGCCCTTGCAACCCGAGAAGTGGGTGGCATCGGCCTGTGTGGTGAAGTAGCGCGGGTCGTCCTCGCCCTTCAGACAGGTGCTGAAGCCGTCCAGTGTGATGTTCTCGCACAATTGGGCCAGCAGTCCCATGCCCTCGCAATAGTGAACCTTAACGTTGCGGACTTCCGTATCGGTGTTATGGGAAAGGAATAGCCCCGGTGCGGGACGCTTTCCGTTACGCAGTGCGATGACTGTACCCACGGGCAGGCGGCTGTCCTTCCAGCCGGGAACCAGATAGCGGTTTTCCTCTACCTGTCTGGCGTTGACAATGGGGCAGGAGAGGTCGCTGGTGCTGTAAACGATGTGGCGCGAGTTCCCTTCAAAGGCGATGCCCCATCCCAGTGTCCATTCCCATCCAATGCCGTATGCCAGGAAACGGCCGTCTTCCGTGATGCGGTGCTTTACCCAGGAAGCCGGCTGGAAGGTGATGCCCTCCTCGGGGTCGTTCCCTACAATGGTAATCTGGGCGATGTGGGGATTCTCAAAGTCGACACTCAGGTTCTGAATACGGCATCTGCTGCTTCTGACCAGCGAGATGGGGAGCATGCGTCCGTGGAAAACCAGTTGGGCACCGTTGCCTTCCAGTGTGAAGCGGGTCATATCCTCCAGCGCAATGCCCACGCTTTTGGGGTTGGACTGGTCGTGGTTGGAGATGTAGTATTCGCGCTGTGCGGCATCGTCGGGGTAGAAGTCGTACCGTCCTTCTGCCAGATGAAACACAATCTTGTCCCCGCCCTTGCTCTGCCGGCGAATACTTTCGAGGGCTTTCTGCATCAGGGCAGACTGACTTTTCCCGGTGCCGGGCACGATGCCGAAATCGGCTGCATGATAGACTTTGTCTGCCGCCGTTGCCGTTATGGCCAGGACGTGTGCGGCAACTGCGAGCAGTATGCTCAGGCTCTTGGTGGTGTTCATGTGTATGAGATTCTATTTGTTTTCTTCTTTGGGGAGATATTTGTTGAGCAGGAACGCTCCGATGAGCGCACTGGCGACGGAACCGCAAAGGATGCCCAGTTTGGAGTCGGCCAGCAGCCCTAATTCGTTAACGGGTCTGTAACTGAGGTCGGCCATGAACATACTTACGGTAAAGCCAATGCCGCACAGCATACATACGCTGGCAAAGGATTTCCATGTGCTGTTGGCCGGGAGCTGTACCCATCCCAGCTTTATGCTTGCCCAACTGAACGTGAATACGCCCACGAACTTGCCCACAAGCAGACCGAGCAGGACGCTCAGCCCGACACCGGAGAAGAGGTTGTCCAGATGCATGTCTTCCAGGTCGACACCGGCGTTGGCAAAGGCAAACAGGGGGATGATGAGGAAGTTGATGGGGTTCTTCAGCGAGTCCTCAAGGTCCTGAAGCGGGCTGATGAGGCGGTCGCTGGCACTTTCTATGCTCTTGAGCTGGTGGATCTGGCTCTCTGTGAGCAGCGCCGGCTTGTTGCGGTCGGCGTGGGTTACCTCAATGACGGGGAAGTTGGAAAGGCACTTGCGGATGCGCTCAATATAGAACTTGGTGCCCCGTCTGAGGCTGGCTGGTACGCAGAATGCCAGAATGACACCGGCGATGGTGGCATGGATGCCACTGCCGAGCATGCAGAACCAGAGCGCGCAGCCGATGGGTATGTAGAAACTCTTGACATGGATGCGCCTCCAGTTGCCGAAGATGAGCAGCGCCACACAGAACAACGCCCATCTCAGGTAATCCAGATTCAGGTGGTCTGTGTATTTGATGGCAATGACAATGATGCCGCCCAGGTCGTCGGCCACAGCCAATGCGGCCAGGAATACCTTGAGGCCGATGGGGACACGCTTGCTGAACATGCTGAGCACACCCAGAGAGAAGGCGATGTCCGTGGCCATGGGGATGGCCATTCCGCGTGCGGCCATAGGATTGGAGGAAGTAAGGGAGCAGGTGATGAAGAACACGATTACGGGGACAATCATTCCGCCGCAGGCTCCGATGACAGGAAGCATGGCCTTGCGCACGGTGGACAGTTCGCCGCACAAGACCTCGCGCTTGATTTCCAGACCTACGCTCAGGAAGAAGATGGCCATGAGGAAATCGTTGATGAAAGCACCAACGGTCATGGGGTGGCCGTCGTGGCTGAAGATGTTGAACCGGCCCACACTGAGGCTTACCGGCTGGTCAAATGCCTGTTTGTACCATTCGCTGGTGGCGTCCAGATTGGCGACAATGAGTGCGGCCACTGTTGCCATGATGAGCAGAATGCTGCCGTTTACGTACTTCTTTACACTGCTTCTGAATGAGAAATTTTCCATACAATATTCCTTATTACCTCACAAGGCTTTCCGAAAGGAGCCTTTACCTAAAAAAACACTCGTGCAAAGTTATGTCTTTTTTGTCATAAAAACATACCAATGCACGAGTAAAATCTGCCTAAAACGGCTTTTCTGAATACTTAAACGGTATTTTTATCCTAAATCTAAAAGCCGTTTCGAGGGGGAGGGCCTTCTTCGGCGCCCTTGTCTTGTCCCAGTTTTGTCAGGCCAGGCATTGGGCAATGAACTCCTTCATGGCAGGATAGTTCTTTTCAATGCTCAGCAGCAGATGCAGCTGGTTGTTGGCGCGTACAAAGTTGTGGGTGGGATACTGGCACTTCCAGTATTTGTCACCGCTGAGGTAGTCCCAAAGGAAGCGCACGCACTGCATATAGGGGAACAGGGCGGTGGCATAGGGCAGGTTCTCAATCTCAACAGGCAGGAGGAATGCACTGGCTGTGCTGAGGTAGCCTTCTGTAAACGCCTTGAAGATGTCTATGTCGAATTCAACCTTGTCCATCTCGGGGAAATCCTCGGCCACCTTGTTGGCACCGGTGCGCAGGAAGTCGCCGTAGTCAGAGAAGATAAAGTTGGGCATTACGGTATCCAGGTCAATTACGCACAGCACCTCGTCCTGGTCGTTGAACATCATATTGTTCACCTTGGTATCGCAGTGGCATACACGCTTGGGAAGAGTGCCTTCGCGTCCCATACGTTCAGCCTTACACATTTCCTCGGCGCGTTCCTCAATCTGGCGCAGCATTTCCTGTACCTGGGGCTCCTGTACGCGGCCGGCAGGGTCGGCGGCAATAACCTCGCGCAACTGTTGCAGGCGGAACTCCATGTTGTGGAAGTCCTTGATGGTCTCGCCCAATGTAACGGGGATGTCGGCCAGCATGGCCTGGAACTCGCCGAAAGCCTTTCCGGCTGCGCGGCTGCTGTCGGGGTTAACGGCCTGCTTGGTGATGGCGTTGGGGATGAATACCATGATGCGCCAGTACTGTCCGTCCACCACGCAATAGAGCTTGTCGGCATCTTCCTTGCTGGGAATGAAGGTGAGCACACGGCGGTCAATATCTTCTGTGCCGCTTGCCTCCAGCTTGCCGCGGATATGGCTGGTAACGGCATGGATGTTGCGCATGACCATGTCCACATCGGGGAACACGTTGTGGTTTACACGTTGCAGAACATAGTTGGGCTTGTCCTCTTCGGCTGTGATAACACGGAAGGTGTCATTGATAAGACCTTCGCCCAGAGGCTTGATTTCTGTTACTGTTCCTTGAATGTTGAATAGGGAAACTATTTCCGCTAATTTTTCTTTTTCCATGATGTTTGATTATGTGTTTGTTTGATTGTCCTTCTCATCTGTCAGCCATTACCATTTGTCCTGTTTCAGCTTCTCCACAAAGCGGTCGATACGTTGCAGCTCACGCGGAATGTCAATGTTCTGCGGACAATGTGAAACACACTCACGGCAGGAGATGCAGCGGTTTGCCTGGCGCAGGCGGGGAACGCTGCGGTCATAGCCAACGAGGAAGGCACGGCGTGCCTTCTGGTAATTCTCCGCCTGCTGGCTTTCGGGCACGTTGCCCTGGTTTACACATTTATTATAATGTAAGAGAATGGCCGGAATGTCCAGTGCGTAGGGGCAGGGCATACAATACTTGCAGTCGTTGCAGGGGATGGTGGGATAGCTCTCAATAAGGTTGGCCGTCTCGCCGTCGAGCCAGCGTGCCTCCTCCTCGGTCAGCGGAACCAGCGGGCTGTAGGTGCGGATGTTGTCTTCAAGGTGTTCCATGTAGGTCATTCCGCTGAGTACGGTCAGGATGTTCTCCGGTGTGCCGGCGTAACGGAACGCCCAGCTTGCCACGCTGTCCTCGGGCTTGCGCGACTTGAGGTGGGCCACTACATGATCGGGTACCTTACTCAACCGGCCGCCCAGCAGAGGCTCCATTATGACGGCAGGAATGTTGCGCTTGACCAGCTCGTTATAGAGGTATTCTCCGTCACGGCCCTTGTCATTGTCGTGCCAGTCTATGTAGTTGAGCTGGATCTGTACAAAGTCCCACTTGTATTCGTCGTGATGCTCCAGCATATAGTCATAGACCTTGACATCGCCGTGGAAAGAGAAACCCAGGTTCCTGATTCGGCCGGCGGCACGCTGTTCCATAAGCCATGCCAACAGGCCGTTGTCCAGGTAACGCTTGCGCAGGTTGTCCAGACCGCCGCCGCCGATAGAATGGAGCAGCAGGTAGTCAATATAGTCTGTCTTCAGATACTTCAGGCTGTTCTCGAACATCTGCTGTCCGGCTTCCAGACTCCATTGTGTGGGGCTGAAGTTGCTCAGTTTGGTGGCGATGTAATAAGAGTCGCGGCTTCTTCCGCTCTGTTCAAGGGCTATACCCAATGACTCCTCGCTCTTTCCCTGGCAATAGGCTGGTGACGTGTCGAAATAATTCACGCCATATTCAAAAGCCTTGTTGCACAGGCGGTTCACCTCTTCCTGGTCAATCATGTCCTGGTTGGGGTTGTTGGGATCCTTCTTTCTGGGCAGGCGCATCCATCCGTAGCCCAGGATGCTTACCTTGTCGCCGTTGTGGGGATGGGTGCGGTATGTCATCTTCCCCTTGGGCAGTTCGGTGGTGTGCTGTCCGGCGGGGTCCAGTTTCTCAGCAGATTCTTGTTTCACCCCGCAACCGGCCAATGCCGAACCGGTGGCCGCGGTTCCTGATATCTTGAGGAAATCTCTTCTGTTTATCTGTTTCATGTTGCTTTGCTCGTTACTGTTCAACGTCATTTACTAAATCTCGCGATGCACATCGTGGCCTTCCACATAGATGGCACTTTGCGGGCCTACGGGGCACAAGTTTTCACAAGCGCCACAACCGGTACACTTCTCTACGTTCACAACCGGAATCATGGGTACCAGACGGCCGTCCATCTGCTTTCCGTCGGGGCCGATCCAACGGCCGTGCTCGTTTTTGCGGTACTTGTCGCTGGCGGGAACCAACTGGATGGCGCCCGAAGGACATCTGCGTGAACAGTTTCCGCAAGGCTTACCCTCCTTGGCAGGGATACAAAGCTCCTTCACCCAAACGGCATGGCCCACCTGTGTGGCTGTGCGTTCCTCAATGGTGATGGGCTTGATGGCGCCTGTGGGGCATACCTCGGAGCAGCGGTTACATTCGGGGCGGCAATAACCACGCTCGAAGCTTACTTCGGGCTGCATGAACGTACTCAGGCTGCTGCTGGGACGCAGCACGTCGTTGGGACAGGCGTCCACGCACAATTGACAGGCGGTACAATGCGACTGCAGATTGCGCAGGGAAACAGATCCCGGAGGTGTAATCCTATGCTGTCTTTGGGGAGCTTTTTTGCTGATGATGGGAGCATAACCGCCATCGGTGGTCTTGGGCTTATGCTGGGCGCGCAATACTGCCGCTCCTGCAAGGAAGGCAGTAGAAGCCAGTACGGCGCGACGGCCGGGGTCGGCCACGCTGCTCTCGGCAGTAGCGGCCTTGGGCTTCCTTCTTCTGGGATTGTGCCTGGGCGCTTCTGCCGTTTCGGGCTTCGGAGAGGCGGCAACCACATTATCTTTAGGCTGTGCGGCCACTTTGGGCTTGTTGTTTCTGGGAGCGGCTTTCTCTTCTGCGGGACGGGGCTTTCCTGCGTTACGGCCTTTGTAGCCATTCTCGGGATTCCTGTTGGTAACGGGTTTGAAGGGAGCCTTCTCGGTAGAAAGGGTCAGAGCCTCCTTGCGGCACGCCTCCATACAGTCGCCGCACATCACACAACGGCTCAGGTCGATGGAATGCTCCTTGCTGTTGATACAGCCGGCCTTGCAGCTGCGCTCGCACAGACCGCAGGCGTTGCAGCGGCTCTTGTCTATGCTGGGACGATACCAGGCATAGCGGCTTACCAGACCAAGCAATGTGCCCACCGGACAGACGGTGTTACACCAGGTGCGGCCGCCGCGCCATGCCAATACGGCGATAATGCCCCATACAATCAGGGCGATTACCAGTGCGCTGACGCTCTTAAGCCATACGTCCACTTCATAAACCGCATAGCTGTCATAATGCTCTGCCAATTGTGCCAAAGCGTTGTTGGCCAACTTGTACAGCGGAGCCGTGATGGCACCGGTAATGCGGCCGTAAGTGCTGTAAGGCAAAACCAATCCGGCCAGCCAGCCCAGATTCAGTACCAGGGCGGCGCCGGTAAACAATACCATGGCATAGCGCAGGGTGGTACGGGCAGGAGTGTATACATATTTGAATTTTTTTCTGCGGAACCAACTGATGATGTCTTGCATTACACCCAAAGGACATATCACGGAACAATAGATCCTTCCCCAAAGAAGGGTCAGCGCCAACAAGAAAATGAGTACGCCCACGTTCATGGCGAGCAGTGCCGGCATCAGTTGTATCCGTGCCATCCAACCTAAATAGACATGAGCCGTTCCGGTAAAGTCAACCAGAAGCCATGTAATCAGCAGCCAGAATACGGCTGCCAGAGAAATCCTGATTTTTCTAAGCATACAAATATGTTTTTTTATGTCTAAAGTCTTGTTTTTTTTGCAAATATATGAAAGGTTTGTGAAAGTTCATAATTTTTTACCAAAATTTTGTTAAACCGTTCATGCAACCCGGTTTCAACTTATCCGGTAAAAACCAAGACAGACTCTTAAAACGTGAAGCGTACCAGCGTGCCGATGTCGGTCTTCCATCGTCCCATGATTGTTTGCAGGCCGCTGCCTTGGATCCGGGTGTCCAACCGGCAGGTGGAACCCGCCTTTGCCTCCAGCGTCCATTGCCCGTTGTGGCTTTTCCAACGGATTTTCCCCACTCCCCTGACGCCCTCTCCGTAGAACGAACCATTGGATGTGCTGCCCATGAGAGAAGGCTCGTAAAGCCATATCCGATGCAGATAGTCGTGTGTGCTGAAATAGGTGAGGGCAAGCGTGGCGTTCCATTGTTTGTCGGCCGTGGTTGCCGACCATTTTTCAGAGATGCCCCAGCCCGTCTTGCGCCCGGTATGGTGCGTCAGCAGGGAAGTGCGGAAGTTGTGCTTCCCGCCGTTGGGCGTGCATTCCCATTGCAGGCGGATCTGGTGATGAGAGCGCATTGCGTCGCCCCTTTCCAAACCGTACCGCCACTGATAACGCAGGAGGAAGCGGTTTGCCCTGTCTGGCGCAAATTCGTTCTCGGCCTGAAGCCGGTAGAGATTGCCCGATTGGGAAATGCCGTATCTGGGCCAGGGATGGTGCGAGGCGTCGGCGTATGCGGTAATGGCCCATCCCTCGGCAGGGCTTGTGCTGATGTAAAGCAGAATGCCGCTCTCGTTCTGCGGAACGGAACCGGAGGCTGTAGGGGCAGAGGCGAGCATGGAATGGTAGCGGTAACTGTAGAAACGGGGTAGGGCGGTCAGACTGAGCCGCGAAGTGGGCGTCCAGCGTATGCGGTGCAGCGTGGCCCATCCTCCGCGGTCTGTGCTGTAGGCCGCCTCGCCGGAAATCTGCAGCCGATAGAAAGTGAGGGCATAGTCCATGGCTATGTGCCCGAAGCGTGAGCCTTCAGGGTAAATCTGCCGATAGAGAGCGTCGCCGGGCATCAGGGGCCTGTCCGTTTGCTGCCACAGCCCGGTGGCGCCGAGCGAAAGCCACCGGCGCTTCCAGCTGAGATGTCCGCCTGCGGCCAGGTGGGACACGGATCTTTCGGACGCTCTTTCCGTTTGGGTGCGGTGCAGTCCGTCCTTGCGCAGTGTCCTTACGTTGCCTTCGTTGTCCAGCGTGGCATCCAGCTTGCGCCACGAGAGAAGAGGGGAGAGCGTGAAGTCGCCCAGCCCGGTCCTGAACAGCAGTTCGGCGGCAACGCCCCGCAGAAAGCGGTATTCGTCCATGCCTCTCATGGGACGGATTCCTTGCGAGGGCGATACAACGTGGCTGCCCAGTCCCCATTGGCTTCCGCTGCCCATGACAAGCCCCTGCCCGAAACCGCTTCGGAAGTCGCCGGCAACCAGTCGGCGCAACACTCTGTCTTTCCTTTCCCACATAAGGAATCCGCCGTAGCTGTCGTAGTACTTTTCGCCGGGATCCTTTTCCATCCGGAATCCCATTCTGATGCCGTCATATTTCAGTTCGCCCCTATAGCGGTGGTAGAGCGGGTCGCCCGCATAGCCGGGGCTTACGCAATACCCTTTGCGGTAATAAAGGGGAAAGTCTGTGCGGTAGTCCATACTGCCCTGGAGCCGTTCTTTCTTCTGCTGCCTTTGTGGTGCGGCGGTTTCCGGGACAATGCGCACAAAGAGCGGCAGCACCCTGAGCATATTCTCCGTAATGCCGGGGATCAGACGCAGTTCGCCCATGCTCTGGATGGCTCCGTGCAGATAGATGTAGGCATGGATCTGTTCAACGGTCTCTTCCGTGAGCGTGGGCACTTGCAACAGCGCCTCGGGCGAAGCGTGGTTGATGTCGAGCGGATGTTCGTGCAGAAGCCGCAGCTCCTCCAGCCATTCGTCCCGGTTTCCCTCCTCTTCCGCTTCCTCGTCTTCGGCCATGAAGGTGAAAAAGTCCTCCCATGTATAAGGCAACAGCCTCTGTCCGCCTGCATGGTGCAGGAGACAGAGGCTGAAGATGAGAAGCAGAACCAGTCGCGGCATCTTATTCTTTCAGCTGGGCGATGATTTCGTTGCAGCTGCGTATTACCTTGCGGTCCCACGAATAGCCTATCGCACCACCGATACAGGCACCTACAATAATAGTGCCCAGCATGAAATAGCTGACCTCTTCAGGTACATTCATGGCAGTGGTATATTCCTTCCAGAACCAGAATACCCAGGGAATCATAATGGGCATAGCACCTATAATCCATAGCTGGTATTGGCGCTTGAGCTTTGTCATGACGCGGACAACGGTATCTACGTCCTCGCCCAGCAGTTTGTCATTGATTGGGCGTTGGAAATACCAGGTAGCGGAAGCGCATCCGATAAATATAAGCAGGGATGTTGATATAAAAAGCGCAGACAAATTGGCCACATAATACAAAAACGGGTAAAGGATGAGGCAGATGCAGACCATAATGTATTCCTTTACAGCCTGTTTGCGGATGATGCCGATACTTTTCTTCATGGCCTGCTTGAGCAAACGCTCGGTTACAATCTGTTCTTTCTCCAGCTTGTTGCGCAAGGTTGCTATCTGTTCGCGCATTTCCATTATTTCTTTATCTTCCATAATATAAGAGATGTGATTAGTGATTAATGTTCTTTATGATTCTTGCTTGAGCAGTTCCTTTATGCGGAAAAGCTTTACGCCGACGTGCTTGGCCGTGATGCCCACAATCTGCCCAATCTCCTCGTAACTGAGGTCTTCCAGCCAGAGCAGCACAATGGCGCGGTCTATCAGTCCCAACCTGCCAATGCGGTTGTGCAGCATCTGCACTTGGCGCGAGTCGGCATCCTGGTCCTGGTACAGGTTGGCCTCCATCTCCAGCGGAATCCTTTCCCGCGCCCGCTTCTTTTTGCGGTCGTGGGTGATGCAGGTGTTCAGCGCCACTCGGTAGATCCAAGTCTCCAACTTGCAGTTCCCCTTGAAAGACTCCATGCCTTTCCACAGGTTTACCAGCGTGTCCTGGAACAGGTCGTTCACCTCTTCCTCGTTTTTTGAGAACATATAGCAGACGGTGTAGATGGTGGTCTTCTGCGTTTGCACTATACGTTCAAATTCTTTTTCGTTGCGTTCCATTTTCTGAAAGCTTTTATTCTGTTTTTCTTCTCCTTTACGTTTGTTAGACGCACGGCCCTTTTTTTTATTACGTCCCGAGGGAGAAAAATTTTCCTCGCGAGGGAGAAAATTTGCGTAAATATACGAAAATCCCTGATAGGGCGGCGCGGCAAAGCGTAAAATGTTGGAGCCGTCTGCCAAAAAAGCGTGCAAACGAAACGTTGTTTGGGATAAATTTCGTAATTTTGGGGCTGGATGGCGCAAAAAGGCCGTCCGTACACACAGAATTTTATCCTTACATTAAATACAAGAAGAACATGGGAAAGATATCACGCAGAGACTTTATCAAGAAGAGCGGAGTGGGAACTGCCGCCTTTATGATTGTGCCCAATGTGGTGTTGGGTCGCAGCCACGGTCATGTGGCGCCAAGTGACAAACTGAACATTGCCGGAGTGGGTGTGGGCGGAATGGGACGCCGCAATCTGCGGAACATGAGCACCGAGAACATCGTGGCCCTGTGCGATGTGGACTGGAAATATGCCAACAAGACGTTTAACGACTACCCCAACGCCAAGCGCTTCAAGGACTGGCGTGTGATGCTGGACGAGATGGGCAAGTCCATTGATGCCGTACTGGTGGCCACCCCCGACCATACGCATGCCTGTGTGGCAGCACATTCCATGACGCTGGGCAAGCACGTCTATGTGCAGAAACCCCTTACCCATTCGGTCTACGAGGCGCGTTTGCTTACCAAACTGGCTAAGAAATACAAGGTGGCCACGCAGATGGGCAACCAGGGCAACTCCTTTGACTGGTGCCGTCAGGTGGCCGAGTGGATATGGAATGATGAGATAGGCGAGGTGCGCGAGGTGCATTGCTGGACCGACCGCCCCATCTGGCCCCAGGGACTTATGAAGCCGGCCGACACGCCCGCCTGTCCTGACACACTGGACTGGAACCTCTTTATCGGCCCTGCCGAAATGCGTCCCTATCATCCTTCCTATACGCCCTGGAACTGGCGCGGATGGTACGACTTCGGCACCGGAGCCTTGGGTGATATGGCCTGCCATATCATGGATCCGCTGGTATGGGCGCTGGACGTGAAGTATCCTACCAGCGTGATAGCCAGCTCCACCCTGAGCAACCTCTACTCGCCCCCCCATGCCGAGGTGATAACCTATACGTTCCCCGCCCGCCCCAAGAAGGGCAAGGTGAAGATGCCCGAGGTGAAGGTGCACTGGTACGACGGCGGACTGATGCCTCCGCGCCCCGAAGAACTGAAGGACGGCGAGATGATGGGCGACGAGAACGGCGGAATCATCTTTGTGGGAAGCAAGGGAAAGATAATGACCGGATGCTACGGCATGAACCCCACGCTGCTGCCGCTGGACCGCATGAAGGACTTCAAGCAGCCCAAGCCCGTGCTGCCCCGCGTGAAAGGCGGAAACGGCGACATCTGGAACACCGACGCTCATGAGCAGGACTGGATCCGCGCCTGCAAGGAGTCGCCCGAGAACCGGGTGGAATCCTCCAGCAACTTCCAGCATTCCGGACCCTTCACGGAAATGGTGGACATGGGCGTGATTGCCGTCCGCCTGGCCGGAATGTACGGTCTGCACCGCACGCTCCAGTGGGACGGCGAGAACATGCGCTTTACCAATATCTCGCCCAACGACAAGATAAAGATTGTGAACCACGACGACTTCAAGGTAATAGACGGCGACCCGCGCTTCGACCGCCGCTTTGGCGAGTTCAATGCCGTACAGGCTGCGGAAGAATGGGTTAAGCACACCTATCACAACGGCTTCAGCCTGCCCGATATGCCGAAGGACTAATTCCGTAACATTATAATATATATAAGGTATGAGAAAAATACACAGACATCTGGCAAGCACGCTCCTTTGTGCATTGCTCGCCCTTCTGGCTCTTCCGTCCTGTACGCGCACGGAAGCGGAGAAGAACGGATGGGAGCTTTCCCTGCAAAGCTATACGTTCCATAAGTTTACCCTGTTGGAAGCCTTTGACAAGGCTCAGGAACTGGGCATCAAGAACATGGAGGTGTTCCCCGGCCATAAGATAGGCGGAAAATGGGGCGACCAGACGTTCGGCTACGAACTGGACGACGCCTCGCGTAAGGAACTCTGTGCCCTTGCCGCAGAAAAGGGCGTGCGCATTGTGGGATGCGGCGTGTTTGTGAGCGGCAATGCCGAGGAATGGGAAAAGATGTTCCGTCTGGCCAAGGACATGGGCATGGAATACATCTCCTGCGAACCCCCTGTTGAGGTGTGGGACACGGTGGAACAGCTGGCCGAGAAAAACAATATCCGCATAGCCGTACACAACCATCCCCAGCCTTCCACCTACTGGCAGCCCCAGCTGCTTCTGGAACAGATTGGCCAAAGAAGCAAGCTGCTCGGCTCCTGTGCCGACGTAGGCCACTGGAACCGCGACGGCCTGGACCATCTGGACTGTCTGCGCACCCTGGAAGGCCGCATCCACTCTCTCCACTTCAAGGACATCATCGGCCCCCAGCCCGACGGACAGGAACGCCACGATGTCATCTGGGGACAGGGCGTACTGGACGTAAAGGCCATGCTGAACGAGCTGAAACGGCAGAACTTCAGCGGATACTTTACCATAGAATACGAGTATAACTGGGAAAATTCCGTGCCCGACATCCGTCAGTGCATCGACTACTTCAACCAGGCCTGCGCCGAAATGGGCGAGTAGGAGTTCCCGGCAATCGAAACGCGAATTATCAACCTAAAATAAAATAATAATAATGAAGAAAAACCTGTTATCAATCATTGCAATGGTCTTTGCGCTGGTAGCCTGCGCGCAGCAGCAGCCAAGGGCCGAGTACCCCCGTCCGCAGTTCGAGCGCCAGGAATGGGTAAACCTGAACGGCCAGTGGAGCTACACCTTCGACTTCGTAGGCTCCGGTCTGGAACGCAAACTGTACGAGAGCAAGGGCTTCGACGGCAAGATTACCGTCCCCTTCTGCCCCGAGAGCAAGCTGTCCGGCGTGCAGTACAAGGACTTTATCAACCACATCTGGTATCAGCGCAGCATCACCATGCCCCAGGCGTGGGCCGGACGCAATGTGAAGCTCAACTTCGGCGCCGTTTATTACAACTCCGAGGTGTACATCGACGGCAAGCTGGCCGGACGCCACTTTGGCGGAAGCACATCCTTTGCCATTGACGTAACGAAGTTTATCGCCGACGGCAAGCCCCACTCGCTGGTGGTACACGCCTACAGCGACACCCGCACAGCCAAGCAGCCTGCCGGAAAGCAGAATATGCGCTACGAGCCGTTCGAGTGTATGTACACCCGCACCACCGGCATCTGGCAGACCGTATGGATGGAGCCTGTAGACAAGAACGCACTGGAGCGCACCCAGGTAACCACAGATATAGACCAGAAGTTCATCATGGTACAGCCCAAGTTCTATGCCCAGACCAAGGGCAGCTTTACCGTTACGGTGAAGGACGGCGACAAGGTGGTGGCCACACAGACCGTTCCCGCACACGACGGAACCAGCGTGGTGCTCCCCATCAAGAAACCCAAGCTGTGGAGCCCCTCTTCTCCCTTCCTTTATGACGTGGTGTACGAGGTAAAGGACAGCCAGGGCAAGATTACGGACGTGGTGAACTCTTACGTGGGAATGCGCAAGATCCATGTAGAGGGCAACAAGGTCTACCTGAACAACGAACCCTTCTACCAGCGTCTGGTGCTGGACCAGGGCTTCTATCCCGACGGCATCTGGACCGCTCCCAGCGATGCGGCGCTCAAGCGCGACATAGAACTCTCCATGGCAGCCGGCTTCAACGGAGCGCGCCTCCATCAGAAAGTGTTTGAAGAGCGCTTCCACTATTGGGCCGACAAGCTGGGCTACATTACCTGGGGCGAGGCTCCCTCATGGGGTATGAACGCCAACGACCCCGAGGTGGCGCGCAACTTCCTGAGCGAATGGAGCGAGGAGATTATCCGCGACCGCAACCACCCCTCTATCGTTACCTGGACACCCATGAACGAGGAATGGTGGCCCGACCGCGTGCAGTATCCCCGCTTTGTGTGCGACCTGTATGACATCACCAAGGCGCTCGACCCCACCCGTCCCGTCTGCACCGTCAGCGGTGGCGTGAACATAAAGAGCGACATCTGGAGCACACACAACTATGAGCAGGACCCCAAGAAGCTGACCGACCTTATCTACAACGGCGAGCGCTGGTTCCAGACACCCAACGAGGTGCAGGACATTCCCCGTCTGAACGTGGGCTTCAACCGTGCCAAGGACAACAACCTCTTCGACTTCCCCACCTACGACAAGCCCGATATGCCCTATATCCTGGACGAGTTCGGCGGCATCAAGTGGGTGAAGGGACAGGACACCCAGACCGGCAACAGCCAGCAGTCATGGGGCTACGGCGAGCCTCCCCACTCGCTGGAAGAGTTCTATGCCCGTCTGGAAGGACAGGTTGACGGACTCATGAGCATTGCCGAAAACGTGTGGGGCTACTGCTACACACAGCTTACCGATGTGGAACAGGAACAGAACGGCATCTACTTCTACGACCGTACCAGCAAGTTCGACATGAACCGCATCAAGGCCATCTTCAGCAAGCGCCCCGCCTCAAGCAAGGAGTGATAAGGACACTTAACCGTCATGCTGAACTTGTTTAACTTTGTTCAATTTGCTAACGCTCGGCATAACCCAAACAAGTTTGGTTCTGCTCTCGCTTAATCGCAAATTTCAGCATCTCACCGCGAGTTTTTGCTGACCCTTCACCGCGGACAGATCCTGAAACAAGTTCAGGATGACGTTGCGGTGTTAGTATAAAAATAGATTATTTTTAAACACACACATTTAAAAAGAAAAAAATGAAAAGAATAATGAGGATTGCCTATGCCTTTGCCGTAGCGGCTGTCGTGTTCAGCCTGACGGTATCGGCACAGAAGAAGGTGGCCGACTCCAAGACCACATACGCCAAGGAAGTGTTGCAGCCCTATGTGGACAGCGGCGAGCTGGCCGGAGCCATCAGCGTGTTCTACAAGGACGGCGTGCAGGAAACCTGCTGTATCGGATATGCCGACGTGGCGGCCAAGCGCCCCATCAAGATGGACAATGCCTTTATGCAGTGTTCCCAGACCAAGGGTTTCTGCGGAGTAACCATCGCCAAGCTGGTGGAAGAGGGAAAAATCTCGTTGGACGACCCCGTGTCAAAGTACCTGCCCGAGTTCAAGGAACTGTGGGTGCAGGAGTATGACAAGGACGGTGTGCGCATACTGCGCAGAGCCAAGAACGTGCTTACCGTGCGTATGGTGCTCAACCACACCGGCGGCTTCCCCTTTGAGGCCAGCGCCAAGCGCAACGATGTACGCGGCGGAGGCTGGAGCGGCGGAGCCCCCATCCGCCAGATTGCCTCTGTGGCTGCGGCATCGCCCATCATGTTCGAGCCCGGCACGCGCGAGCTGTATTCCAATACCGGCATAGACATAGGCGCGGCAGTAGTAGAGGCCGTAACCGGCATGAAGTGGGAGAACTATCTGAAGCAGGAAGTGCTGGACCCCCTGGGCATGAAGTCCACTTGGTTCTGGCCCACCGACAAGCAGATTGAGAACAAGATTGAGATGTACATCTGCAAGGCGAACGCCCCCGCCGAGTGGCGCGAGGAAATGCCCTGGCAGCAGCGCCCCTATAACGACAGCCACGTATTCGCCTCGGCCGGAGCCGGACTCTGGACCACCGCTGCCGACCAGCTCAAGTTCTACAAGATGCTCATGAACCTGGGAATGGGCGACAACGGCGTGCGCATTCTCAAGGAAGAGACCGTCAAGAGCATTCTGGCAGTCTCTACACGCCCCGAGAAGATGAGCGGCTATTCGCTGGGCCTGCAGGCTCCGGTAAAGGACACCGAGGACTCCTGGTTCGGACACGGCGGTGCCTGGGGAACCAACTGTATGGTCAATTGGCACAAGAAGCAGCTCAAGCTCTGGGTTATCCAGTGCGGCGGCGGCCCGCAGCCCTGGAACGCCCAGGTGGGCAAGGCGGCGGAGAAGTTCTTTGCCCAGCCCTTCAATGTAAACTCTGACGAATATACCGGCAGAATAGGGGAAAAGTAAGAACATCTATAGGGGTGTTCTATGAATTATGTCGTAGTAGTTTTTGAAGCGTTTGAACACCACGGGTTCAAGAACCCGCGGTTATTCGCCCTTTCGGGCATCGCGTCCTTCAGACGCACCCACCTTCAGAAAGAAGGATAATCAAGAAAATGCGTCTGGAAGACGCGAACATGAATAGCCGGGGGCTTTCAAGCCTCCGGTTTTATAATGTCCGCATATAAACGGCGTCTGAAAGACGCG
>JAGBGU010000086.1 GCA_017935785.1 Bacteroidaceae bacterium | reverse complement strand
GGTCATGCTGAACTTGTTTCAGCATCTGTCCGCAGTCAGGGGTTAGTAAAGGCTCGCAGTGAGATCCTGAAACAAGTTCAGGATGACATTTGGCGCTACTTGTTATTATTAACTCATTTTGGAGCAGCCAATTCAATACTTATGTTCTTCTGTCAAAAAGCTCATCACTCATCACTCATTGCTCATTTCTCAAAATGTTCTTTTGTCAAAAAATCTCACCGCTCACTGCTCAAAAAAACAGCCCCTCCAAGGAAGGAGGGGCTTGCAAATTACCAAATGTCTTCGGGTGTTTCGGGGTTGTCATAGACTTCCTTGGGGCAGAACTCAAAGTAGTCCATGTAGAACTGCTTGGTCTCGTCGTCCATTACGTTCTTGAACTTCAGGTAGTAGGTCTTGTCGGGGTCCATGGTGGCGGTAACCATGATGCGGCGTGTCTTGTAATAGTTGTCGCGCGCGGTCTTGGTGGTTCCGGGCAGACCGGCTGCGTAGTGCTCGGGCGCCTTCATGAATCCGTTGTTGCGCATCTTCTTGTCCACTTCGGCATTGTAGTCCTCGTCGTCGTCCACGTCGGCTTCCCAGCCCACACCGCTTGGGAAACTTCCGATGGGCGTAATGCGTTCGATACCGTTCAGACGGAAGTCGAAGGGTGTGCCGGTTACGGGCAGGTTGTTGATGTCGTCGCCCCAGTATACCTGTGCCATTCCGCGGTAGTTACATCCGCAGGAGTTGGCAATGCGCAGCTCGTAGGTACCCTTCTTGGGCACGGGCGGCAGACGCAGGATCATCTCGTAGCGTCCGATTACGTTCAGCTCGTCGGCCAGATAGTTGGGCCATCCCTTGCCGCGTCCCATGAGATAGTAGAACAGGGTGAGGTCTGAGATGCTCAGGTCGTCCAGATACTTGTACACGTTGTCCGAGGGGATGCCCACTGTCATGTGCTGCGGTGTGGTAACGGTCTGTCCGCGCAGGTCGTTGTTGATGAACTCGGGGAAGATTCCGGCCACGTCGAAGCGCAGGCGCTGGCGCTGCAGGTTGGTGCGCACCTCGTCGCTGTAGTGCAGCAGTCCGCTGATGGGGTAGATTACGGCGTTGATGGCCGTCATGTTGGCATTGTCCTTGTCTACGAACAGACCCACCTTGTCGGGGTCGCAGTATTTCTCCTGGTAGTTGCCGTTGCGCTCGTTGTTCAGCACGGGGAAGCGGTTCAGGTAAACGCCCTCGCTCTGCCGGCTCTCGAAAATCTTCAGCAGTCGGCGCTTGCCCATGGTGGTGTACAGCTCGGTCATGGCCACGGTGGGAGTCTTCTTCTCCAGGCTGTATCCCTTCTCGTTGTAGTGGATGATAATCTTGTCCGGCGACAGGCGGAAGGGTATCAGGTGGTAGGTAACGAACTGGTAGAGCAGGTTGTCGGGGCTCTTGTAGTTGTCGTCAGCCTTGCTTCCGGGATATACGTTCTGCGACTGCAGGTAGGCCGTTATGTCGGCGGGGGTGATGTCGGCAGCCGGCTTCTGTATGACTTCCTGCCAGAAGGCGTCGGGTTCGGCAAAGAGCGTGTAGCCGTACTTGCGGTGTTCGGGCAGATAGCCTATGTTGCCCTCTGTGGGGTGGTTCTTCAGGTTCTCCAGCTTTCCGTCTAGGTACATCATCTCATAGCGTTCGTCGCGAACCTTGCTCAGGGTGTCAAACAGTCCGCAGGCCTGTATCATCTTGGCGGCTACCAGGAATCCCTCGCGGTTCTCGTCGATAAAGCTCTTCAGAAGGTCGCCCAGTGTGTTGTTGGCCGGGGCTATGACGCTTTCCACCTCGTGGATAACACCGTTGCTGGCGGGTATGTCGCGGTTCTTCAGCGAAATGAGCGCCTCGTTGTTGATCCACATGCTGTCGGGGTTGGTTTCGCTGTAGTTGATGGTCAGCTTGCGGTCGCCCATGGTGTTGGTGGCAAACTCCTCGTTGTTGTTGGTGGGGAAGTCGTAGGTCTCAAAGAATACGCGCTTGCCGGAATAGTCAATGTCTCCGCCGTCCATAATGCTGTTATGTACGATAACCTTGCGGATGGAGTCGAGGGTTACGCTGTCCGGGAAGGCGTCCCAGCTGGGGGCGCTGATAATCTCGCGTGCGCAGAGGCTGTCCAGATAGGCGTCCACGGCCTCGTTGTTGGGCGCAAAGCAGGTGTAGTTTCCGCGGGCTGACATCAGCTGGAATACGGTTGTGGCCGAGCGCGGGCTGACCTGAACCTGTTTCATCAGCTGTACATACTGGCTGTACTGAGGCCGCTTCTCCAGATAGCTGGCAATGGTCTCTTCCGTGAAGACATAGCGCGCGGAGGTGTCAATGTCTTCAGAACAGCTGTAGCACAATACGCCCAGTACGGGCAGTATGGCTTTTTTAAGTAGTTGTGAAGGGGTCATGGTTCTTGGTGTTTATGTGTTCTAATCAGTTTTTTATGTTCTTTTCCTCCAGCCCGTAGCCTTTCTTCTTGTCTTCGCGCAGAAGCAGAATGGCAATGAGGATGGCAATTACGCCGAAGGAGGTAAACGTGGTCATGGTCTGTGTGTAGTCAATCACACCCTCGGCATTGGTGTTGGCCTGGTTGATCTTGCCAATGGCAATGGGAACCAGTGAGAGTCCGATGTTCTGGATGTAGAATATGAGGGCGTATGCCGAACCCAGCAGATGAATGGGGATAATCTTGGGCACGGAGGGCCACATGGCGCTGGGCACAAGTCCGAACGCCACTCCCAGCACCACCATCATGCACATGGCTATGCCCACGCTGTTCACAGAAGGGATGGCAAAGACGGCGTGTACAAAGGTGAGCAGCACGCTGCCGATAATCATCAGTGTGGCTCCCTTGCCGATGCGGTCATACACATATCCGAACAGGGGGGTGAGCACAATGGTGCCGTAGGGGAGCATGGAGGGAATCCATCCGGCCAGGTCGGGCTCCACACTGTATTTGATAACCATCAGCTTGGTGGCAAACTTCAGGAAGGGGAACACGCCCGAATAGAACATCAGGCAGAGCAGCGTGATGTACCAGAAGCCTCTGTTAAGGAAAAGCAGCTTGAGGTCGGCCATGCGGAACACCTCTTCAGGCTCGCCGCCTACCGTCTCGGCGGCACTCTTGTCCAGTTTGCGGTCCATTACGCAATACACCAGAAAAGCCACCACGGCTGCACAAAGCAGGGCCGCGCCGAGTGCCACGCTGGCGCTGACGCCTCCGAATTTCTGTGCAAAGGGAAGGGCCAGGCTCAGGGCGGCGGCGGTTCCCAGACGTGCCAGTGCCACCTGCGCTCCCATGGCAAGGGCCAGTTCGTGGCCGGTAAACCATTTGGCAATCACCTTGGTGGCGGTAATTCCTACAATCTCTACGCCCACACCGTATGTGGCAAAGCCCAGACAGGCTATGATTACCTGCATCTGGTAGCCGAACAGCTCGCCCTGGAAGGTGTGTGAAACGGCATACCATTTGATCAGTGCACCCACAAACATCAGGGTGGTGGACATGACACCGGTAAAGCGGATGCCGAACTTGTCCAGCACTATTCCGCCAAAGAAAAGCAACAGCAGGAACACGTTGAAGAATCCGTAGCTTCCGGAGAAGAATCCGTATTCGTCGCTGCTCCATCCCAAACCTCCTTCTTCCACGCTTGCGGTAAGCAGGGGTTCGAGGGGTGACATTACGTCAGTGAAAAAATAGCCGAACATCATCGTGAGGCTCACGATTACAAGGGCTGTCCAGCGTGCTGCCGCGCTGTCGTTGAGTTTTTTCTTGAGTATCTCAGTCATTGTATGTTTTCGTGTTTTTATGTTTCCTTAATATAATATATATATATATAATGTAGTGATTATTTCTTAAGCCAGCGGTCCAGCCAGCGGAAGAAGGTGCGCTGCCACAGGATTCCGTTCTGGGGTTTCAGTACCCAGTGGTTCTCGTCGGGATAAAGCAGAAGCTGCGCGGGTATGCCGTGCATACGGGCTGCGCTGAAGGCGCTTTGTCCCTGCGAGTGCAGAATGCGGTAGTCCTTTTCGCCGTGGATGCAGAGGATGGGAGTGTCCCAACGGTCTACAAAGAGGTGGGGGCTTTCGGTGAATACCTTGTTTGCGCCTTCGCGGTCGGGTGTGCCGCCAAGGTCCCAGTTGGGGAACCACATCTCTTCTGTCTCATAATACTGCTGTGTGGTATTGAAGATTCCGTCGTGTGCGATGAATGCCTTGAAGCGCTTGTCGTGGTTGCCGGCAAGCCAGTATACGCTATAGCCTCCGAACGAAGCTCCCACGCATCCCAGACGGTCCTTGTCCACATAGGGTTCGCGCACCACATCGTCAATGGCGCTCAGATAGTCGCGCATACACTGTCCGCTGTAGTCGCCGCTGATTCCCTCAAGCCATTCCATGCCGAATCCGGGCAGACCGCGGCGGTTGGGCGCAACGATGATATAGCCGTGGGCGGCCATAATCTGGAAATTCCAGCGGAAGCTCCAGAACTGGCTTACGGGGCTTTGCGGACCTCCCTGGCAATAGAGCAGGGTGGGGTATTTCTTGGTGGCGTCGAAATGGGGGGGATAGATAATCCAGCATAGTTCCTTCTTGCCGTCGGTTGTGGGAACCCAGCGTTCCTTTACCTCTCCCATTGTCAGGGAGGAAAGTATCTGTTTGTTCTCCTCGGTCAGTTGGGTGAGTACGGCGCCTTTTTTCTTTACCGAGGTGATAAGGTAAAGGTCGTCCGGTGCGGAAATGCTGTGGCGGTTCACCAGCAGCTGGCGTCCGTTGGGCATTACCTGTACGCTTCCGTAGTCATAGTCGCCCACGGTTATGGATTTCACCGCTCCCTTCAGGTTGGTTTGGTAAACCATGGTGCGGGCTTTCCATACACCGGTAAAATAGAGCGTCTTGTTGTCCGGTGCCCAGGTGAAGTTGTCTACGTTGCTTTCAAACGATTCCGTTACATAGCTGTATGTCTTGTCTTTCAGGTCCATGACACAAAGGCGCATACGGTCGCTCTCGTATCCGTCGCGTTCCATGCTCTTCCAGGCAATCATTGTGCCGTCTGGGCTGAACTGCGGGTCTTGGTCGTATCCGGCATGAATGTCAGTCTGGCTTTGGTTCTTGGCCTGCTGTGCCAGAGATTTCAGTGCATCGGTCTTGGGCTCCTGATAGCCCGAAAGCTTGCAAAGGTTGGTTGTGCTTCCGCTTTCAATGTCATACAGATAGATGTCGCTGTCTGTGCTGATGGCATAGTCTACGCCGGTTTTCTTGCGGCTTGTGTAGGCAATGCTTTTTCCGTCGGGGCTCCAGCACAGTTGTTCGCTTCCGCCGAAGGGCAGTACGGGGCATTCGTAAGGCTCGCCCTCAAGAATGTCCTTCTTTATGTTGAGCTTGCCGTTCTCTACTGATGCCAGGAAAATGTGGGGGATGGTCTGCACATACTGGTCCCAGTGCTTGTAGTTCATGTCGTCTATTACCAGTCCGGTGGCCAGCGGCAGGTCCTCTTCCTTGGGCTGTATGCTGCTGGTGTAGGGGATTTGTCGTATGACTACAACCTGTGTGCCGTCTGGCGAGAAGATGAAGCCTTCCAGGTCGCCCTTGTCATAAAGCTGTTGGCGGTCTGTTCCGTCAATAGCCATGGTCCACAGGTTTCCTTTGCTCAGGAAGGCAATCCGTTGTCCGCCGGGCAGGAAGGCGGGCTGCGATTCGCTGTCCTTTCCGGTGGTGAGTACCTGGCGGCCGCTGCCGTCGGCCTGTATCATACAGATGGCTGTTTTGATTTTGTTGGCCTGAATGTCCGGGGTGGATACCGTATAGGCAATGTGCTTGCCGTCGGGGCTTGCCGTCTGGCTTCCTACACGGTTCATAGACCACAGTTTTTCGGGCGTAAGCAAGTCGTTCTGTGCCATAGAAGTAGAAGCGGACACGGCCGCCCAAGCAAGGGCAGCCGCTGTCATTATAGTTTTCATTTTTACCATATTGGTGTGTTAGTGATTTTCATATTTGTTTGGGCTGGAGGGTGTTGTACTCCTTGTTATTTCCTGGCGTTCATGCGTGCCTGTTCTTCCTGCATCTTTTGCAGGGCTTCCAGTCGGGCAGCCAGTCCGCCCATCTTCTTGGGGTCGTTCTTGTGCTGTTGGCGGTAAGCCTCCAGCTTGGCCAGCAGTTTGGCGTCGTCCGTGGTCTTGCGCAGATACCACATGATAAGAATGCTGGTAAGTCCGGACAGGAAGTAGTAATAGCACAGACCGGAACTGTAGTTGTTGAACATGAAGAAGAACATCAGTGGCATTGCATACATCATGTATTGCATCATCTTCATCTGCTGTGCCTGTTCGCCGCTCATCTGGTTCTGCTGCTGGCGCATGCTGATCCATGTGTTTATGATATTGGTAAGGCAGAACAGCAGGCAGAAGATGCTCAGGTGGTCGCCGATGAGCCAAAGGTCTGCTCCCCAGCTGATGAGGTCGTCGTATGCGCTCAGGTCGTCGGCCCAGAGGAAGGATTCGCCGCGCAGCTCAATGGCGTTGGGCACAAAGTTGAAGAGGGCAATCCAGATGGGGGTCTGCAAGAGCATGGGCAGACATCCGCCCATGGGGCTTACGCCATACTGGCTGTATATCTGCATCATCTCCTGTTGCTTCTTCATGGCATCCTCCTGTTTGGGGTATTTCTGGTTCAGCGCGTCAATCTGGGGCTTCAGCACACGCATCTTGGCGCTGCTCATGTAGCTCTTCTTGGTGGTGGGATAGACCAGCACCTTCACAACCAGAGTGAGCAGAAGCAGCACTACGCCCATGGGAAGTCCCCATCCGTTCAGCCAGTCAAAGAGGTAGAGGATGAAGAAACGGTTGATCCATTTGAAGAGCGGCCATCCGAAGTATATGATGTCTTCCAGATCCAGGTCGGTCTTTACGGTACCCATTTTGTTGGTCTCCTTCAGCAGGTGGAAGTCGTTAGGCCCTATGTACATCTGCATTTGTGTGGCTTGTGAGCCGCTGGCGTCAAATGCGGTCTGCATGGACGCCTCATAGTGCTTCAGCACGGCCTCGTAGCGTACGGGCGAATTGGGCTTCTGCTCCATGGTGCTTTCCAGCCTGGCGTTCGTAAAGTCCTGGTGTCCGATAAGGATGCAGCTGAAGAACTGGTTCTTGAAGGCAATCCAGTCCAGTGCGGCGGCCGGCTCCTCCTTGTCGTTGCCGGTTTCGCTCAGGTTGTCCGTGCCTTCGCCCTTCTCCTTATAGGTAATGTTGCAGTAGTTGTTTTCAAAGTCGAAACCCTTTTCCAGCATCTTGGCATCTTTCTGCCATTGCAGGTACATGGTGTTTGTGCCCGGCTCAAAGTATTTTCCCATCTGCGAGGCACGCACGTTGATGTCGAGCATGTACGACTGGGGATGCAGTTTGTATTCCACGTCAAAGGTGGCGCCGTCGGCATTGGCCAAACGCATGGTAACGGTGCTGTCGGTCTTTCCGGTGGGGGTGAAGTAATAGTTGCGGGTGTCAATGTTGTCATGCTTTCCGCTAAGCATCATGTACAGCTGGTTAGAAGCGTCTGCAATCTGCACGGGCTTGCCGGTCTTGATGCCGGAACCGCTCAGGATGGTGGCCTCTTTCAGTGCTGCGCCTTTGGTGTCGAATACCACTTCCAGATACTCGTTCTTCAGCGTTACGCTCTCTGATGTTCCTGAAAGATGGTTGAAGAATAGGGCGGCAGAGTCTGTGCGCATTTTTTCCACGGCTTCTTGTGCGGCCGCCTGTTGTTGCAGGGCTTGTGTCTCCTCCAGTTGTTGCTGTACCTGCTGGATGGAGTCTTGTCTTGCCATCTCCTGCAATTCTGCTTCGCTGGGTCTGCTATACCAGCTGAATCCAATGATAACTAATGCAATCAGTATAAAACCTGTTACTATATTCTTGTCCATAAATTTAAGTTGGTTTGTTTGCTAAAAAAGCTGTAAAAGTTGGTTAAAACAGGGGTGTTACGCTTGTTTGAGCTGCAAAAATACAAAAAAAACTCCAATGACTTAATATAATTGTATCGAAAATGCTTATCTTTGCCTAAAATTAGAAAACTATGAATCGAATTTGTGCCGTTTTGGCGGCTTTTTTTATATTCATTTCCGCCTATGCCCAGGCTCCCTTAGATACGGTAAAAGTAACGAAGGACAGTTTGGCTGTGGTACGCAATGATTCTTTGGTTGCAGGGCGGGCAAAGGCCGATTCGCTCACGGCGGATTCTGTCCGTCTGGACAGCCTTGGCCAGGCGCTTCCGCCCGACAGTCTGGTGGCGGACAGTCTGGCGGCGGACAGCCTTGTTGCCGACAGTCTTGTTGTTGACAGCCTTGTTGCCGATTCCCTGCTGAAGGATTCTCTGCTCAAGGATTCTCTGCTCAAGGACACCATTATCAAGGAGCGTCCGCCTGTAATCATTAAGATTGATCCCTTGGACACCATCAGACGTGCCTATATGGCTCGGATTGAGAAGATGGCGCTTCGGCGCGATTCCATAGCAGCCACCAGTGCGCTGGTAGAACTTGATGCCTATTACTACCGGCTCATACTGCCTCCCACGCTCTATAAAAGGGCAGTTCACGGTGTGCTTACCACGCGCGACTCCAGTTTTATTGACCACAAGACGCAGCGCATCCATGCCATCCACTACGCCCTTACACGGGCTTATGTGGATTACCCCTGGCTGGTACAGCAGACCGAGGATGAACTCTCCAACGTGGGAACCATTCGCAACGACATAACCAACCAGTCTATCCAGAATTCGGGCAAGTTGGCCGAAAAGCTGGTAGAAACGTCATTGCCTGCCGATATGGTGGATACGGTGGTGGTGCAGACGCGACGTCCCAACTTCTGGAAAATGGCCGGTAACGGCAGCCTCAACTTTTCTCAGAATTATTCTTCCGATAACTGGGGAGGCACTGAAAACTATGCGGGAACCAGTACGCTCAACCTTTCTGCCAATTTCAATAAAAATGGAAAAATTGTGTGGAACAACTCGCTGGCTGCCCGACTCGGATTCCAGAATGCCAAGGGCGACAGCCGCCGTGCCTTCCGTCCCACGGACAATAGTTTGCGTATCAACACCAACATCGGTTATCAGGCTTGGAAGAAACTCTATTATTCAACCAACGTGGAAATGAGTACAAAGATTGTGCCCCAATACAATTCCGGAACTGATGTCTGTAATTCCGACTTCATGTCGCCCTTCGATATGAACATTGGTGTGGGTCTTAACTATCAGGTCAACATCATGAAAAAGTTCACCGGAACATTGACGATGAACCCCATTTCATATACCATGAGGTATGTGGAGCGTGAGCGTCTGGCTACAAACTTCGGTGTGCGTCCCGGCCACCAGTCATATCACCGCTGGGGTCCCAGCGTCAAGCTCACCGCCAACTGGCCCATTGCTAAGAATATCAGTTGGAACACCCGTGTAAGCTGGTTCAGCGACCTCGGCTATACATCGTTTGAATGGGAAAATACCATCAGATTCCAGTTGAGTAAGTATATAAACGCACAGTTCTATTTCTATCCCAGATACGCAGACAATTCAACCAGAAACAAGAACAAGAACGGACGCTACTTCATGTTCAAGGAAACACTCAGTATGGGTATGAACTACAGCTTCTGATGCCAGAAGGGTGGAAAGAACAAATCAAAAAAAGACAAGAACAATTATGGTAATAAAGAGTGCAGAATTCCTGATTAGCAGTGCAAAGGTGGAGCAATGTCCCGACCACCAGTCAACCGAATATGCCTTTATTGGCCGCAGTAACGTGGGCAAGAGCAGTCTTATCAATATGCTGACCGGTTATGGAAAACTGGCAAAAACCTCGTCAATGCCCGGAAAGACCATGCTCATCAACCACTTCATCATCAACAAGGAATGGTATCTGGTAGACCTTCCCGGTTACGGATTTGCCAAGCGCAGCAAAAAGGCGCAGGATGAGTTGGAACAGATGATTTCCTCCTACATACTGGAACGGGAACTCATGACCAACCTCTTTGTCCTTATAGACGTGCGCCACAAACCGCAGCGTATAGACATGGAGTTCATGGAGTGGCTGGGCGAGAACGGCGTCCCCTTCAGCATCATCTTTACCAAAGCCGACAAACTGGGCAGGGTAAGGGTGAGCGAGAACGTATCAGCCTACCTGAAGGAACTCTCCGAGCAGTGGGAAGAACTTCCCCCGCATTTCATCACCAGCGCAGAGACCCGCCAGGGCAGGGAAGAGGTGCTGGACTACATAGAGCAGATCAACCGCGATATTCGGAACGCTTCTGCGGAATAGGTCAGAATCCCTCCGTATATCTTTCTGGTCAGAAGACCATATGTTGCCAAAATTTTTTACAAATCAAGATTTCTGTATAAAAACCAGTTAGGCAGCCGAAAATGGTCAGTTGCGAAAAAACTATTTCCCAACTGGAAAATTTTTATTTCTCAGTTGGAAAATTATTTTTTCCCAGTTGGGCATTATTAGCCCGCATTTCTGATGCCTTTTTGTTCCTTTTGTACCTTGTTCTATCTTGTTTCTGTTCATTTTGGCCTTTCTAACAGATTGCAGTAAATGCTAAAAATATTTTACATTTATATCTTAGCTTAGATATAAGTATTGAATTGGCTTTTCCAAAATGGGGGTATAAATAACAAATGCCTCCAAATGTCATGCTGAACTTGTTTCAGCATCTGGCAGCGAGCCTTATCTTGTCCTTCTCCGCGGACAGATCCTGAAACAAGTTCAGGAT
>JAGBGU010000085.1 GCA_017935785.1 Bacteroidaceae bacterium | reverse complement strand
TACGGAAAAAACAACTTTTCGACAAAAACTATATACATCAGGACCCAAGGTGCCGGGACGGTAAAGAACAAATAGAAAAAAAACAACATCTTTAAGAAAAAACAAACTTTTTTTCTTGCAAGGACCAGAGTAAACAGACGGTATTTCGGAGTGCTATTTGAATCCACGGGTTCAAGAACCCGCGGCTATTCGCCCTTACGGGCATCGCGTCTTCCAGACGCTTTTGAGTAGTGAGCCAATACCATCCGTCATCCTGAAACAGGTTATTCGCCTTCGCTCATCGAGAACATCTTTAATTACATAAGGTATGGTCAGGATGACGAGAGGAATATGTTATTCGCCTTCGCTTATCGAAAACATCTTTATATTTATTTCACATGAAGTATGGTCGGGATGACCCTTTGGGGCACATTCATTTCTCTAAAATAAAAACGCCAGACTTGCAACGCGATGCTATTTTTGTTTCCCCTTCTTTTCCGTTGCCTTTTTGCTCTTCCTCTTTCTGAACAAATCCTTCCAGTGGTTGAAGTCCTTTTTGAACTGTATTCCTATGCCCTGTGTGGTGAGCGAGGATTGTATGAAGTAGCGGTCGTTGGTTTCGTTATAGGCCTTGAGCGAGATGGTTCCGGTGGGCGTAAGCAGGTATTGTACGTCAAAGTCGCCGATGAAGTTGTTGTTGGAGTAGACGCTTTCCCTGTATCCGAAGTTTCCGTTGAAGAGCAGGCGGTTGTTGAGGAAGCGGCCGCTTAGCATTCCTTCCACGTCCAGCTCCTCCCATCCCGTCTCTCCGGTGCGCAGGTTGGCGCCGAACGACCAGTTGCTGTTGCCTACCATGTTGCTCATCATCTGGTTGAACTGGCTGCTCAGGGTGCTGCTGATGAGCGAGTTCATGGCGGTGCTGCTCTGGCTGCTGTTGCCTTGCATGTATTGTGCGTTATAGTTGTAGAACCTGCCTATGCCCAAAAGATAGATGGCCTGCATGTTCTTTTCTTCTTCGGTACTTACCATGCTGCGTACCATTTGCTTTTCGTCCTCGTTGGCGTTGGGCAGGTCGAAGTCGAATGATACAACGGGTGCTTCTGGCCGGCCGGTGATGCTCATTACGCAGTCTACGCGCGTATTGCTCAGTCCCAGGCTGGTGGCGCTAAGGTCGTCCAGTGATACGTTGGGGACGGTATAGACTGCCTGCAGATTGAGCGCTGCCTGGTAGGCGTCGCCTCCGAAGGTGATGGTTCCGCCACGTTTGAAGGTAAAGTCCTTGCGGATGAAGTCCTGTAGCGAGAGTTTGTAGATGCCGTGGTCTACATGATATATGCCATACATCCTGAACTTGCCTTTGTTGTAATAGTCGGCCTTTATGCGTCCGTTGCCGTTTAGGTTGATGTAGTCGCCCGACTTGGGGTCCATCAGCAGTCGCATGCCGGCATCGGGGGTTATGTCCAGATTGAAGTTGAGGCGGATGTCGTTCTCCTCGTCGTCTTCCTCTTCTTCGTCTGTCTTGTCCTTGGCGGGGCTTGTTTTTTCCGCGGAAGACTGTGCAAGGCTGTCCTTGGGGGAGACGTAGCTGATGAACGAGGCCTCGGTCAGTGTTTCCGGCGTATTTACGTTGTATACAAATTGTGTTCCGGCTTGCGGGGTGGCGTTGATGTCTACCTGCAGATAGCCTGGTCTTCCGGACAGCCGGACATCTCCGCTGGCATATACGGTGCCATAGAAGCTTTCCTCGCCGAACTCCGTGAAATTGTATCCCAAGATGTTTTCGGCCTTGATATTGAAGTTGTAGCGCAGGTTCTTGAGGTTGTTGTGCATGAGATGGCCGTCTACTACGGCTCTGTGTTCGCTGTTGCCGGGCTGGCCCAGGTAGTCGTAGGCTGTGGCGTTGCGAATCCAGATGTTGTCCGGGCGCAGAATGATGCTGTCATTGTACACGCGGTAAGTGGTGCCCAGCATCTTGACGCCCATGCTGACCTCGTTGGCCAGTATGTCGCCTTCGATGTTGATTTTCTTGAACGGACCGAAGATGCGTGCCCATCCGCTGGCTCTTCCCTGGAGGTTTTCGAATATGCCGTCTGTAAACTTGTTCATGAAGTAGAGGTTTATCCGCTTGGTATTGACGCTGAGGTCCAGGCCTCCGCGCGGTCCCCGACCGGGGGTGATGGTGCCGCGTACTGTTGTGTTGTGCTGTGCCTCGGGGTCCTGGATGCGTGCGTTCAGATAGATGCTGTTTCCGTAGTCGCCCCAGTTGCCGTGTACGTCCAGACTTCCCATCTTTCCCTTGTTGAAGGTGAAGTCGCCCACGGTAAGATAGGCGTCTGCTATGGGCTTTTTCATTACTTGCTTGGCATAGACATGGCCGGTGGCGTTTCCTGCAAATTCTACGGCATTGAAGTTTATCATCTGGAAAATGTATTCCAGGTTTATTTTGTTAAGCTCTACAATGAGCGAATCGTTCTCCTCCCTTGATGCCCGGCCGTTGATGTTGAGATACCTGTCTGCCTGGCTTAGCCTGAAACCGATTACGTCCACCACGCCGTCGTGATATTCTACGGTGGACGGGTGTAATGTCCACGTTGTGTCGCTGACGACGATGTCGGACGATGCCAGTTTGGTATGTAGGGCCAGTTTTCCGTCGCGGCCGTTAAAGAATATTCCCGTAGCGTCGATGAGCCCGCTTTGCTTTGGCTGCAATCCGTTGTCCCAGTTGAGCGTGGCGCGTATCTTGTCATATCCCGTATATGCGTCAATGCCAAGGTCAATCGGGTTGTTCTTCATCATTCTCTGTAAGTTAAGCGACGTCTGCAGCATTTCTGACGAACTTTGCATCTGCAGATTTATCTTTTTCAGCGTTTCGCCGCCGTAGACCAGTTGCGGAATGTCGGCGCTCATCTGCAGCAGATTGTACTTTCCGTTCATCCTGCCGCTGATTGTGGCTTTTTCGGGTATGCTGAAGGTTTGGCCGGTGAGCCGTTGTACCAAGGTTGTGTCCTGCATTTCCAGATTGAAGACCACGTTGTCAGAAAAGATATTGTCCGGGCTGCGGAAAATCTTGGGCAGATAGTTTGAGGCAATCTGTTGGAACACCGTTCCCAGGTTTTTCCATTTGAACTGTCCCTTTACGGTGGCGTTCAATGCCTGGCTTTCAATACGGACAGCCTTGCCGTTGTCTTGGGGTGAAAAACTCACAAGGATATTGCCGGCATCGCAGGTTCCAAGGCTGTCCGATACGGCTTTCAGACCGTTTATGCTGAGGTCGCCTTGCAGATTGTCAATGTTTGTGCCGCTCAGCTCCGCTTCAATGTCGGCGTCGAACCGTTCGCCCTTGAAGCCTTTGGTAAGATTCATGGCATGCGGATTTATGCCGTTGGCCCTGATGCTGCAATACAGATGCTTGCTGTTTTCCCCAAGGTGGATTACAGATTGCAGCGCCAAGACTGCGTTGGCGTCGTCATGATTGAGCTGTATGCCGTATTCTCTTCCAGAACAATGTCCGGAAAAGGAAAGGTTCCTATATGCGTAGTCCTTGAAAATCAGTTCTTCAATGTTTCCGTTTACGTGCAGGTCGGGTCTCTTGTCTTCTGCTTTTATTTTTCCCTTGGCATTGGCTGTCATTGTCAGCGTCTGCAATGACTTTTCCGCGTTTCCGGCCAACAGCTTGCCCAGCTCAATTCTTTCTGCCTTTACCGTGGCGTCCACTTCGTTTCCTTTAGTCAGTTTGCCTTCAATATGGGCATTTCCGAGGGCTGTGGAGAGATGCAAGTCGGTAGTAAGCGTCTGCGCTGCGTAGAGCATATTTCCGTATGCCTCCAACTGTTCGAGCCGGCTTAGGTGCGGACTGATTTCCCTTGCTTGCCCTTGCAGGTTCTGGGTAAGAAACTGCTGGGCCTGAGCATCGCAGACAAGCGATTTTATGTTAGCCTTCGCTGCAATGTCATTGCTGTAGTCTATTTCGGCATCTGCTACAAGGGAAATGTGCTGAAACAGGTCCTTTATTTTAATGTCGTTGAATTTTGCTATGCCGTTTTCTGCCTGTACATCAGTTTTTAATGTAATTTTGCTGTCCCAATGCTTCAGTTTGGGGACAAATGCGGAAATGTCCTTTGGGGAAACGTCTAAAATGATTTCCCCGGCATAATTTACCGTTTTGGCCCAATCCTTGAAATTTCCCTTTTGGGGGAGGGATGCATACTGGGCGGTAATGGACGGTAGGGACAACTCTGTGTCCGGCAATCCCAGACTGAAGTCGGTAAGTTCGGCGTGGGTGGGGCCGGCAGTGACTTTGAAGCCGAGATGGGACAGGCTGAATCCGCTTCCCTCGTCAAGGCTGAAGCGCCGTAGCTCTGCATTAATGCTGTCCGGCTTCAGACAACGGATTGTTGCGTTGAAACCCAAGTCTTTGATGGAAAGATGGTGGGGGTTAAACTTGCCAGGCGTGCTTGGGATGTAGGTATGGTCGTAGCTGACATTGGCACGGCGGACCAGCAGCCGTCCAACGGCAAGGTCAATGGGGTTGCTGGTCGTATCCTGGCTCTTGAACGCATCGAGCACAAACTGGAAGTTTGCGGCTTCACCTTCGGAAGGTTTGTACAGTGTGGCCTTGGCTCCGAATAACTGGGCGTTGTCTATTCTGATTTTGTGCTTGAGCAAGGGCAGGATTTCCACTTTTGCCGCAAGGCGGGCAATGTCTAACATGAGTGTGTCCTGCTTGTCGTACAACTTCACACCGTCCACAATCACCCGGTTGAAAATGCCCAGTTTTATACGCTCAATTTCCACCTTTGTCTGCAACTTTTCCGCCAAGAAACCCGATGCGGTCTTTGCGCCCCAATTTTGCATGAAAGGAATGTTGCACAAGGCAAGCAACATCAGATAAAAACCGATGATGATGCCCGATAACCATTGTAATATGAATTTTAATGTCTTTATAAGCGTTACGTGTTGTTGTGAATTAAAATCGAGTTCAAAATTACAATCTTTTTTTGAAAATTAATCACTTTTAAACATTTTTTTGTAATTTTGCAAAGCATATAGTGAAACTATAGTTTATTAATCCAATATATGGCAAAATTAATCAAATTGCGTAAAGGCTTAGATGTAAACCTTAAAGGCATAGCTGCATTGGAAACAAACGGAGTAAAATGTCCCGGCGAGTATGCTCTCATGCCGGATGATTTTACCGGAGTGAAGCCCAAAGTAGTAGTCAACGAAGGTGATACAGTTCTGGCCGGAGATGCTTTGTTTGTAGACAAACAGCATCCAGAGGTGAAGTTTGTTTCTCCTGTAAGCGGTACGGTTTCTTTGGTTGAGCGTGGCGACCGCCGCAAGTTGTTGAGCGTCCGCGTTAAAAGCGACGGCAATCAACAATCAAAAGAATTTGATGTCAAAGGTGATGTCAAAACACTGCTTATGGAGAGTGGTATGTTTGCCTTCTTGCGCCAGCGTCCTTATGATGTTGTAGCAAATCCCGAAGACAAACCAAAGGCAATCTTTGTGAGTGCCTTTAACAGTATGCCCCTTAGCCAAAACTTCGGCTATGTGGTAAAAGGGCAGGAGGAAGCGTTCAAGGCCGGTATCAAGGCATTGTCCACCATTGCCAAGGTGAATCTGGGCATCAACGTGGAAGAGTCCGCTACTTTCCTGAATGACGTGCCCAACTGCGAGGTTACCATCTTCGACGGTCCGGCTCCTGCGGGCAATGTAGGTGTGCACATCAACCATGTAGACCCCATCAACAAGGGTGAAGTGGTTTGGACACTCGGTGCAGAGGAGGTGATTTTCATCGGCCGCCTGATGCAGACCGGCCGTGTAGATCTGACACGAACCATTGCATTGGCAGGTTCGGAAGTAAAGAATCCTTCTTATGCAAAGATGATGGTGGGTCAAAAGCTTACAACCTTGCTTGAAGGTCAGATTGATTCCGCAGCGTCTCTCCGTATCATCAACGGAAATGTGATGACCGGCATCAAGACCACAAGCGACGGCTATCTGGCCGCCCACGCCACAGAAATCAACGTGATTCCCGAGGGAGACCATGCCGATGAGTTTATGGGATGGATTATGCCCCGCTTCAACACATTCAGCACTCACCGCAGCTATTTCAGCTGGTTGCTTGGCAAGAAGAAGGAATATGTCTTTGATTCTCGCGTCAAGGGTGGAGAGCGTCACATGATTATGAGCGGCGAATATGATAAGGTATTCCCCATGGACATCTATGCAGGCTACCTTGTAAAAGCCATTATTACTGGTGACATTGACAGACAGGAAGCACTTGGAATCTATGAAGTGGCTCCCGAAGACTTTGCCATCGCCGAGTTTGTTGACAGTAGCAAGCTTGAGCTTCAGCGCATCGTTCGCGAGGGACTTGACATTCTGAGAAAGGAGAATGCGTAACTCTTATATAAAATAATGTGTATTTATAATGAAAGCGTTAAGAAAATTATTTGATAACATTAAGCCTTTGGTTGAAGAAGGTGGAAAATTTCATGCTTTCCGCAGTTTGGTGGACGGTTTTGAAACTTTTGCCTTTGTTCCTAACCAAACAAGTAGAAAGGGTTGCGTCAATATCCATGATGCTATTGACAGCAAGCGTATCATGAGCTTTGTCGTGATTGCGCTGTTGCCAGCCTTGTTCTTCGGTATGTATAACGTAGGCTATCAGAACTATGCTGCCGCCGGCACATTGGCCGATTCCACATTCTGGGATTTGTTTATTTTTGGCTTTTTGGCTGTTCTTCCCAAGATTCTTGTCAGCTACATCGTTGGTCTTGGCATTGAGTTCGTAGTGGCTCAGTGGAAGAACGAAGAGATTCAGGAAGGATTCCTCGTGAGCGGAATCTTGATTCCCATGATTATTCCTGTCAATACTCCTCTGTGGACACTTGCTTTGGCTGTTGCCTTCAGCGTGATTATTGCCAAGGAGATTTATGGCGGAACCGGTATGAACATCTTCAATCCTGCACTTATTACCCGTGCGTTCCTGTTCTTTAGCTATCCCTCTGTAATGACCGGTGACGACAATGTATGGGTGGCACAGGAGTCAATCTTTGGCTTCGGTAACAATCTGCCCGATACATTCACTGCCGCAACACCTCTGGGCGAGGCTGCAGTGGGTAATGCTGTTCCTTGCGAAACCATCTGCAATGCCATTACCGGCCTCATTCCCGGTTCTATCGGTGAAACCAGCGTAATCGCCATTGCTTTGGGTGCTTTGCTGCTTCTGTTTACAGGTGTTGCAAGCTGGAAGACTATGTTGAGCGTGTTCGTTGGTGGCGGTCTGATGGGCTGGCTGCTCGAAGGCGTTGGCGGTAACCAGCTGGAATGGTGGCACCATTTCGTGTTGGGCGGTTTTGCTTTCGGTGCCGTGTTCATGGCAACTGATCCCGTAACCAGTGCCCGCACAGAGTGTGGTAAGTATTTCTATGGTTTCCTCATCGGTGTTGTAGCGGTTTTGGTACGCGTGCTGAACCCCGGTTATCCCGAAGGTATGATGCTTGCCATCCTGCTCATGAATCTGTTTGCACCCGTTATTGATTACTTTGTAGTACAGCGTAATATCACCATGCGCGCAAAACGTGCAATTAAAAAATAAGGACTATGGCTACAAGAAAATTTAGATGTAAGGTTTGTGGCTACGTCCACACAGGGGACAGCGCTCCCGAAAAATGCCCGGTTTGCCAGGCACCCGCTTCTGAGTTTGAAGAGATTGTTGAGCAATCTCAGGCAGCTCCCAAGAAGAAGGGTATTGACACCAACAGCAATGTCTACACCATTGTGTACGCATCTGTAATGGTTATAATTGTAGCGTTCTTGCTGGCTTTTGTGTCAAGTGCACTCAAACCCATGCAGGATGCCAATGTGGAGAACGATACCAAGGGTCAGATTCTGACATCTCTGAATATGGATATCGAAGGCATGGACGTGTCTGCCGTATTCGCTGAGAAGGTAAAGGATATGATCTGGAATGGAACAGAACTTGTTCCCTATGATGGTAAGTTCAACAGCACTTATGGTTCTCTTATTAAAGAAGGTCAGCTCCATGTGTTTGTGGCTTCAACTGATGAAGGTACAAAGTATGTCATCCCTGTAACCGGTCGCGGATTGTGGGGAGGCCTCTGGGGTTATGTGGCCCTGAACGAAGACAAGCAGAATGTATTCGGTACTTATTTCTATCATGAAAGCGAAACTGCAGGTCTTGGTTCTCGTATTGCTGAACGTGCTTTCCAGAATCTTTTCAGCAACAAGCCTTTGTTTGAAAATGGCAACAATTCAGAGATTGCTCTTTCTGTGGTAAAGAGCGGTTCTGCACAGTCTGAGTATGAAGTGAACGGTATCACCGGTGCCACTCTTACCAGCAAAGGTGTTGACGCCATGATTAAGAACGGCTTGGGTGCATACATCACTTTCATTTCTGCAGGCAAAGCACAGGCTGCAACTGCATGCGAGAAGGCTTGTGAAGGCAAGAAGTGCGAAAAGGCTGAAAGCTGCGCTGATTGCACCAAGGAATGCAAGGACGGCAAGAAGTGTGCCGATTGCACCAAGGAATGCAAGGACGGCAAGAAGTGCGCCGACTGCACCAAGGAATGCAAGGACAAAAAGGCCGCTTGCCCCAAGTCAAAAGAGTGTAAGAACAAGAAGTAGAACAAATTTAATGTAAGGAAATAGATTATGAGTAAATTGTTTTCTGAGGAGAATAAAGCCGCATTCTCTAATCCGCTGAACCTGGACAACCCGGTTACCGTACAGGTGTTGGGTATTTGTTCTGCTTTGGCTGTCACCAGTCAGTTGGAGCCCGCTATTGTGATGGGTCTTTCAGTAACGGTGATTACGGCTTTCTCTAACGTAATTATATCACTTTTGCGCAAGACAATTCCCAACCGTATCCGTATTATCGTACAGTTGGTTGTTGTGGCTGCTTTGGTAACTATCGTAAGCCAGATGCTCAAGGCTTTTGCATACGATGTAAGCGTACAGCTTAGTGTGTATGTGGGTCTTATCATTACCAACTGTATTCTTATGGGTCGCCTCGAGGCTTTTGCCATGCAGAACGCTCCCTGGCCCTCATTCCTCGATGGTATTGGTAATGGTTTGGGCTATGCCATCATTCTGGTTATCGTAGGTTTCGTTCGCGAACTCTTCGGTTTCGGAACCCTGTTCGGCATCAATATCATTCCTCAGAGCTGGTATGTGTCCAACGGAGGCTGGTATATGGACAATGGTATGATGGTTATGCCTGCCATGAGTTTGATTATTGTTGGTTGTGTCATCTGGGCGCATCGCTCAATAAATAAGGAGGCTAAGTAATATGGAACACATGATTAGTTTGTTTGTCCGCTCCATCTTTGTGGACAATATGATTTTCGCATTCTTCCTGGGTATGTGCTCATATCTGGCTGTATCCAAGAATGTGAAGACCGCTTTAGGATTGGGTATTGCCGTTACCTTCGTTTTGTTGGTGACAGTTCCCGTTGACTATTTGTTGCAGACCAAGTTGTTAGGTCCCGACTGTCTTGTTGAGGGAGTCGACCTCAGCTTCCTGGCCTTTATCCTTTTCATTGCCGTTATTGCCGGTATTGTTCAGTTGGTAGAGATGATTGTAGAGCGCTTCAGCCCCTCGCTGTATGCGTCTTTGGGTATCTTCTTGCCTTTGATTGCTGTAAACTGTGCCATCATGGGTGCCAGCTTGTTCATGCAGCAGCGCATTTCCATGGAACCCACCAATGCCCAGTTTATCGGTGGTGTGGGCGATTCAATCGCTTACGCACTTGGTAGCGGTATCGGTTGGCTGTTGGCCATTGTAGGTCTGGCTGCCATCCGCGAGAAGATGGCCTATACCGATGTGCCCAAGCCTCTCCAGGGTCTTGGCATCACATTCATCACCGTAGGTCTTATGGCAATGGCATTCATGTGCTTCAGTGGTTTGAATATTTAATACATAGGAGGATTAGACAATGGATATGAATTTGATTATTGCCAGCATTGCAGTATTCTTGGTAATCATCCTTGTATTGGTTATCATACTGCTTGTTGCAAAGAAGTATTTGTCACCCAGTGGCAATGTGAACATTACAATTAACGGAAAGCAGACTGTTTCTGTACCCCAGGGCGGTTCTTTGCTCAGTACCTTGAGCCAGGAGGGTATCTTCCTTCCCAGCGCTTGTGGTGGTAAGGGCTCTTGCGGTCAGTGTAAGCTTCAGGTTCCTGAAGGCGGCGGTGAGATTCTTGACAGCGAAAAGGGTCATTTCACCCGTAAGCAAGTGAAGGAAAACTGGCGTCTTGGCTGTCAGTGCAAGATTAAGAGCGACATGAAGATTCAGGTTGACGACTCTGTTATGGGCGTTAAGGAATGGGAATGCGAAGTTATCGGCAACCGTAACGTGGCTACCTTTATTAAGGAATACAAGGTTAAATTGCCCGCTGGCGAACACATGGACTTTGAACCCGGTTCTTACGCACAGATTAAGATTCCTGCATTTGAAATTGATTACGACAAGGATATGGACAAGAGCCTTATCGGCGACTTGTATCTGCCTGCTTGGGAAAAGTTCGGTTTGTTCAACTTGAAGTGTGTAAACACCACTCCCACCGTTCGTGCCTATTCAATGGCTAACTATCCTGACGAGGGTGACATTATCACACTGACAGTACGTATTGCCACACCTCCGTTCAAGCCCAAGGAGCAGGGTCCAGGTTTCATGGATGTTAATCCCGGTATCGCTTCAAGTTACATCTTCAGCCTGAAGCCCGGCGACAAGGTAATCATGAGCGGACCTTACGGAGAATTCCGTCCCATTTACGACTCTAAGCGCGAGATGATCTGGGTTGGCGGTGGTGCCGGTATGGCTCCTCTGCGTGCACAGATTATGCACATGCTCAAGACACGTCAGTGCCGCGACCGCGAGATGCACTATTTCTACGGAGCGCGTGCCATCGACGAAGTGTTCTTCCTGGAAGACTTCCTGGCTTTGGAAAAGGAATTCCCCAACTTCCATTTCCATTTGGCTCTGGACCGTCCCGACCCCAAGGCAGACAGCCTGGGCGTAAAGTACACTCCTGGATTTATTGCACCTGTAATGGGCGACACCTATCTGAAGCAGCATGAAGCTCCCGAAGATATCGAATACTACCTGTGCGGTCCTCCAATGATGGCAAAGACAGTACTCGACTTGCTGTATAGCCTGGGAGTAGAAAGTGACATGATTCACTTCGACGACTTTGGCGGATAACAATCGGCCGTTTAAGTTGTAACTAATATTTAAGAGGCGCATTCCTTTGTGGATGTGCCTCTTTTTTACTTTGAGATGCCCGTCATACTAAAAAACGGACTATGTTGCAAGTGCCAATGCAACATAGTCCGAAGCTCATCGCACCAGTATTCGTTGCCCGATTCACTATGGTGCGTTTTTTATGGGTGTTTCTTCCCTAATCCTCTATATAGTATTCGATGGTGGATACCACTCTTATGCGTTTGATGTAGGGAGTGTTGGCATCGCGGTTGTCAATGCTGAACTGCCCTTGGCTTGCGCTCCTTATTTTTCCGAGCTTGCTTTCAGAGTCCTTGGCAAACTTTTCAGCGGTGGCGCGTGCGTTCTTGGTAGATTCCTCAATCATGTCCGGCTTAATCTTGTTCAGCCCCGTAAACTCATATTTCACGATGTTCGTTCCATACTCTTCTGTGACAAGCGCAATGCCCATTTTCATCAGCTCGCTTTGGCTCTGCATAATCTTGCGTATCAGCTCCACTTGGCTGCTGGTTACGGTAATCACGCTTGTAGCCTTGTAGCGGTATAGGATGTTGTTCTGGTCGTAGCTGTCAGCCTGTCTGTCCGATACCTGAATGGCACTCTCGCTTATTTCATTTTCCGAAATGCCTTTTTCCTTCAGAAAGTCTATGACCTGCCGGTTTTTGGTGGCCAGACGGTTGTACATATCCGCAGGCTCGTTGCCCAGCTCTTTGTATACCAATGGCCATGTAACCTTGTCGGCCGGTACCTCTCGTTCAGACAGTCCCTTTACGGTTACGATACGGTCGCTTTGAAATGCCGATGTCAGTCCGTCGGCTATGCAGGCACCCATTATTATGAGTCCGATGCACAGGATAATTGCTTCTTTGTTGTAGTTTTTCATAATTTGTCTTGTTTGTTTTGTCAGTGTCGGGTATATACGCGTACATAATCTACATACATATTGGAGCGGTTGCCGTATCTTTCCAGGTCGATCTGCCATCCGCTGGCACCGCCTATGGCATAGTTGATCAGGAAGACGTGCTTGTTTTCGTAAGACATATGATTTGTGGCTATGCCGTGTACCGGTATCCCGTCTCTGTAGTATATGGTGCTGTCCTTGTCCACGTAAACCCCGTATGTATGGAAGCCTTGGCTCCACGATGTGTCTTCGTCCGTTATCTTGATCAGTTTGTCATCGCTGCGGATTTGCTTTCCGTTTTCATCCTTCTGTTCCCAATAGTGCGTTGTGGTAAAGTATCCGGTGTTGTTCGGGTTCTTTTCCCCCCATCCGCCATAGGCCTCAATGATGTCCAGCTCGTCGCCCGGACCACGATGAATATTCGTTATGGTCCAGAAGGCCGGCCAAGTACCAGGGGCCGAATGCGCCATAAAACGGCATTCCATGTAGAAGGGTGGGGTGGCCCAATAGCCTTTCCCGTCCATGTCCACCGGGGCAAGCAGTCCGGTGCTTCCTTTTGTTCCGGGCTTTTTGCGGGCTTGGATGATCAGATAGCCGTCACGCAGTGCAAACGGGCCGTCTTCATCTTCTGTGGGGTCGCAGAAGGGCCATCCGCTGAAGTCGCCGAACGTGGGTTTGTGTGCGTTCCATCTTGCTCCGCGTCCGTCCTTGCTGATGGAAAGTCCGTGGTCAAAGTCGTCCTGGAAGTCCAGTCTCATACCTTTGGCTCTTTCCGGAATATCCTTCGTCATGCCCTTTTGTGTCTTGGCTGTTTTAGACGCCGCATTCCACAACTGGAGTTCGTATATGTCACATTCGTTTTGTGCATTGTCCGCAATGATTTGTATGTTTATGGGGCCTGCTGGCAGTTTCTTGGGGTTGAGCGTGACGGTAGCCTTTCCTTCGCTGTCCAGATCCGCCCCATCGGGTGTGATGATGTATTTTCCGCAACGCACAACGGCACGTTTCATACCCTTGGCCCGGAATGTGAGTGGGGTCGAAGCCGTAATGTCCGAGAGAACTTGTGGGTTGTCCACTTTGATACATTGTATCCATTTTCCTCTTTCCGGATGTTCCGGAAGATTCAGCAGACCGGTAATGTCATAGGCTTGCATGGTGAGCGCGAGAAATGCCAGTGTACCTGTAAATAGCTTTCTTTTCATTGCAAAAACGTGTTTATTTACCCTTAATTCCGCAACACTATAGTTTAACATTATTTATAAGTGCCTGAGCAACAAAAAGTTGCCCAGGATTTTGCCATGTCAGAATTTTCACTTACCTTAGTGTTGCGAAAAGAAGACAAGCAAAACTCTAATATGACAT
>JAGBGU010000084.1 GCA_017935785.1 Bacteroidaceae bacterium | reverse complement strand
CAGACCTTACCAGGAGCACCACCAATAGAAACGATGCCAGCTATGGCACCCGTCAAGTCAGAAGCAGCCAAATGCTGATTGACGAAAGTAGCACCATTGCCAATGCCCACCACCTTAATGTTAGTGGCAGGGCCACCTCTACCTATCAGTTCACGGAAAGCCTGTACGTCAGAAGCCTGCCACTTGTCACCTACAGGATTCACCACACTAATTCTGCCACCGTTTTCAGCAGCCATTTCTATTACCTTCAGTTCCTTTGCCAACGCTAAAGCAGATACATTATCCAGCTTCTGATCAGGGAAGATATAAAAAGCTGGGCCAAATCCGGCGCGTGACTCTATATTCCTCTCCATAGGCAGATTATACTGCAAGGCAGAAGTACCCTCTATTGCAGAAAACTCATTCAGCGGGCCTTGGGGCCTCATCATGGGTTGCGCACTGGCTCCCATCCATAAGAGAGCCAGCGTTGCTACCATCATATATCTTTTTATTTCTTTCATCGTTTTATTATTTAATGCAATGTCAGCAACCTAAACCGATTGCTGACAAAAAACTAACCGTTATAATTTACCTGACTGTTTGCCAGAATGATTTCATCCACTCTCACATTTGGATTGCGATACCTTGAATTACGGTTTTGTTCTTCTGGCTCTGGATCTACGCGAATAATGGAGATGGCCTTTTTCGGACAGTTGTGCACACAAGACAGGCAGTTTTCACAATCTCCCTCCGCCACACTCTTTCCGTTAACAATCTTCCAGGAGCCATGAGGACAAACAGAGTTGCAAATGCCACAGCCTATACATTCATCTGTTGAATAGACAAGCTTCTCAGACCTCGTAAAAGTGGGCTTTACCCTGTCGCGGCCAGAATGTCTGTAATAGCCCTCGCACAACATCTTCTCTCGTTCAGAGACAGGACGGATAAAGTTTTCACGGCTATTGATAGAAGCCTTTATTGCAGCCAGGTTTTCAGGTATCTGCTTATCAGCAGCCTTTTCCTTTTCCATGTCATAGTATGGCAGGTAGGTATCCACCATCTTGATGGTATTGATATAATTCATTTCAAGTCCTTTATCCTTTGCCATTTGAGCTACATATTCAGGGAATATGGTAGAGTTGGCTCCGTAAGTGCCTACACAGAAAAGATAGTTAGCCTTGAAGGTGGAACGGGCAAAAAACTCCTGCACGATGGTAGGTGGGATAAAGCAGTAGATAGAACATACGATACCTATTTCCTCGGCTTCATAAACAGGATGCTCATTGTGAATTTCCTGCGGAATACTCATAAGGGTACCTTCCGCACCACTCAGCTCTTTAGCGATATATAGACTGTTACCTGTAGCAGAGAAGAAGAAAATCAAGCGTTTGTACTTTTCTGTCGGTTCTTCTGCCTTTACCTTAGTACCTGTGTTAGCTGACAATACACTTGTGCGAGATGACAATACCGTACCTGCACACATGGCACCCATCATTCGAAGGGCGTTTCTTCTTGAAATTTTGTGTTTCTCCATTTTTCCTTAATTATTGAAAGTCCCCAGTCATCACCGGTCTGAGCTATCAGATTTTGATGAAACTTTATACAATCAACGGCCATCTTAATTGCTTGATTGTCAATTAATCATTTCGATGTAAAGCCAAGATTGTACTTGTTCATTTTCCTGTTTGTTTGCTGATTATTGTACAAAGATATAAAACTTTTTCTTTCTTTTGCCATATAGAGTATAAATATTTTTGCAGTAGGATAAGCGGGTCGATTTTCTTGTACTGAAAAGAAAACGCACATGCTTTTGCAGCGAAAACGAAGAAGCCAAATCGGGCATCGGGCTGCGCCTCCTCTGCATTCTCCATCAGCTATGGGCAGGCAAAAGAAATGGCCACCCATAACGGCAGCCATTTATCCAATGTATCAAACTTTAGCCTCAATATCGGGTGATGACAAGATTTTCCGGGCAATCCTCGAAAGCACCAATATGTACATTACAACCTTTTGGGATGAAGACGCTCATAAGATTGTAACATTCAGAGTAAGCACGATACCCTATACCCGTTACAGATGGAGGGATGGAGATACTTGTAAGGCTGGAACAACCAGAGAAAGCACTGCCCCCGATCTTTGTTACAGATGGAAGGATAGAGATACTTGTAAGGCTGGAACAACCAGAGAAAGCACTGTCCCCAATCTCCGTTACAGATGGAGGGATGATTGTATTCATACAACCTCTTATAAGTGTGTTGCTATCCGAATGAATTATGGCATTGCAATCCTCGCGTGAGTCATACACCTTGTTTTCCTTGGAAACTACGATACTATTGAGGCTGGAGCAACCATTGAAAGTACTGCCTTTAATCTCCGTGACAGATGAAGGTATGGAGATGCTTGTGAGGCTGGAGCAATCATAGAAAGCCCCTTCCCCAATCTCAGTTACAGATGGAGGGATGATAGTATTCTTGCAGGCACATATAAGCGTGTTACTCTCCGTATCAATTATGGCATTGCAGTCCTCACGTGAATCGTAGTCTTTGTTGTCCTTGGAAACAATGATACTCGTAAGGCTGGAGCAACCAGAAAAAGTTCCACCCAATATACTCCCCTTTATCTTCGTTACGGATGGAGGGATGGAGATGCCAGTAAGGCTGGAACAACCAGAGAAAGCACAGCCTCCAATCTCTGTAACGGATGGAGGGATAGAGATTCCAGTAAGGCTGGAGCAACCATAGAAAGCACTATCCCCAATCTCAATTACAGATGGAGGGATAGAGATACTTGTGAGGCTGGAGCAACCATAGAAAGCACTATCCCCAATCTCAGTTACAGATGGAGGGATGGAGATACTCATGAGGCTGGAGCAACCACAGAAAGCCCCTTTCCCTAGATCGATTGCAGATGGGGGGATGGAGATACTAGTAAGACTGGAGCAGTGAGAGAAAGCCCAGTCCCCAATCTTCATTACTGATTCTGGGATAGTGATGCTTGTGAGGCTGGAGCAACCACAGAAAGCACAGTTACCCATCTTCATTACAGATGGAGGGATGATTGTATTCACACAACCTCTTATAAGTGTATTGCTTTCCGTATGAATTATGGCGTTGCAGTCCTCGCGTGAATCGTAGACTTTGTTATCCTTAGAAACGACGATGTTCATGAGGCTCTTGCAACCATCAAAAGCACTGCCCCCAATCTCCGTTACCGACGGAGGAATAGAAATGCTCGTGAGGCTGGAACAACCATAGAAAGCACAGATCCCCATCTTCATTACAGATGGAGGGATGGAGAAACTCGTAAGACTGGAGCATTGAGAGAAAGCCCAGTCGCCAATTTTCATTACTGATTCTGGAATATTGATGCTTGTGAGGCTGGAGCAACCAGAAAAAGCCCAGTCGCCAATCACCGCTACAGATAGAGGGATGGAAATGCTCGTAAGGCTGGAGCAACCACAGAAAACATACTCCCCAATCTTATTTATTGACTGAGGGATGGAGATACTAGTGAGACTGGAGCAATGAGAGAAAGCCCTGTCCCCAATCTTCATTACTGATTCTGGGATAGAGATGCTTGTGAGGCTGGAGCAACCAGAGAACGTTTCATTTCCAATCTCCTTTACTGTCGGAGAGATGGAGATGCTCGAGAGACTCTTGCAATAAAAGAAAGCCTTTTCTCCTATCTTCGTTACAGATGGAGGGATAGAGATGCTCGTGAGGCTGGAGCAACCAGAGAAAGTTCCACCAAATCTATTACCCTTTATCTCCGTTATAGATGAGGGAATGGAGATACTCATGAGGCTGGTGCAACCAGAGAAAGCTCCACTATCAATCTTCTTTAGCCACCGAGGTAAAGAAATTTCTTCAAGACAAGAACAATCAGAAAATGCATCTTCTCCGATTTCTTCTAACCACTCGGGCAGGCTAATGTCTTTAAGGTTCTCACAACCGGAGAAAGCGCCCTTCCCTATCTTCGTTACCCATTGCGGAATATCAATGCGTTTCAATTCCTCACAGCCTTGAAACGCCCACTCCTCTATCTCCATTTCCCACTCGGGGATGATGCCCACACCATCCTTTATGTCATATCCGTATTCCTTGTATCGTGCCATGGTAATATAGTGTAATAGAAGACAAAGTTATGAAATATATTTTATCCAGCAAAATGAATTAAGAAAAAACAAAATGATCCGAAAGGAAAGAAAAAACACAAACTTTGGCAGCGAAAAAACGAAGAAGACAAACCGAAAATCGGGCTGTACATTGTGCGCAAGTGAGCCGAAAATATACCCCAAATGGCGAAATGGGATACCCCAAATAGTGAAATGGGATACCCCAAAAGGCGAAATGGGACACCCCAAAAGGCGGTTTGGGACACCCCAAATGGTAAAATGGGATACCCCAAAAGGCGGTTTGGGACATCGGGGCATGAATAACGAGGTGGAATAATAAGGGGAGACTGAAAAATGGGAGGGCAGACTCTCGCCTTTGTATTTTTGTGTTTTTGTAAACGCAAAACGGCAAGGGGGGGCTAATACACCTTATTTAATCAACAAATGAATCATTTATTGATTATTATATATATTATAGGCACGCACACTTGTTTTCACAAAAACACAAAAATGCAAAAATGCAAAATATGAGCACAAAGGCAAGTTTACATAATCTATGCCGATTGACGTAGCATCAAAATTTCTTTTACACTTCTCCAGGCGCGTGGCATGGGAAAAATTACGGCATGGCGTAGCGGTAAAAATTTCCTCGCCACGCAAAAAAATATGGCACTCATCACCGAATCCCTCTATTCCAATAAAATTTTACAAATATGCAAAAATAATTCCGTTTTTATTTTGTTTATACAAAATAATGATATATCTTTGCAGCGGAATTCCAAACAACAAAACAACCATTAGCTGTTAGCCTTTGGCCATTGGCGAAGCAGCGAAATACAAACCAAACATTAAACACAATGCACAGATCAAATCCGCCCAACCGTCATTCAGAGTCTAAGCATCATGTCATCCTGAATTTAGTTCAGGATCTGTCAGCGGAGAAGGACAGGAAAAGGCTCGCTGCCAGATGCTGAAATTTGCGATTAAGCGAGAGCAGAGTCAAGCTTGCTTGAACTATGCCGAGCGTGAGCAAATTGAACAACGTTAAAAAAGTTCAGCATGACTCCATGCACAATGTCATCCTGAATTTAGTTCAGGATCTCACCAAGTAAAGGGAGTAAATATAGGCTCGCAGTAAGATGCTGAAACAAGTTCAGCATGACATATAGAAGAGCCAAAAGCCAAAGTAAAAAGAGAATCAGACATAAGTACATAAACTTCATAAGAGAAACGGCCAAACTCAAATATGTTCTTTTGTTCTTCTGTCGAAATCAAAAACTAAAGCCAACAATGAAAAAAGGAGTGGGATAATCAGAGAAACTCTTTCAGAAAAAGCTGCAAAGGTGCTGGGGCTATGCAAACGACCCCTGCCCCCAAAAACAAAAAAATGCGTTCTTTGACTTATTGTTACAAAAAATGTGCTGTCAGCCATCAGCAAACAGCCAAAATCAGCCTCTCAAAACACCCCATTTTGCCCCTTTTACAAAGGTGCGCAAAATCGCACAAATCATATCGCATTGATTATCTGCGCATTGCAAACAATATTTTGTATTTTTGCGTTTTTGTGTTTTTGTGTTTAGAATTTTAACTGCGAAATGTGACGCCACAAAAAAAAGGACTGTCCTCGGGGAAAGGCTAAAGAAAAAATTGTCCATACACTTGTGTAAGAGCAATAAAATTACGAACTTTGCTAAATATAACCCCCTTTTTAATGCAGTTTTCACACCATGCACATGAAAAAAACATTAGCGCCACTTGCAGCGTTACTGCTCACGGCAACGGCTCTTTCCGCCAAAGACAATACGTACACAAACCCCGTTTATCCCAAGGACTGGCCCGACCCCACCGTTTGGCAGGCCGCCGACGGCAAGTTCTACTGCCTGAGCACGGGACAGAACGCAAGAAGGCCGTTGCTGTGCAGCGATGACCTTGTAAACTGGGGCTTCTCGGACATCGTTCCGCTGGACCGCAGCATCATGAAGCAGTTCCGCAGCATTGGCCGCCACGTATGGGCCCCGGACGTGGCCATGGTCAACGGACGGCGCATGGCCTACTTCACCCTTTACAACTCGCTGAAGGACGCCAGCATTGTGGCGCTGCGCGAATCAACAACGCCCGGCAAGTTTGAGTATGTGGGCGTAATCACTCGCGGAAAGGATACGGGCATAGACGACACCATAGACCCCGAGGTGGTAACCGACCCAGCTACGGGAAAGGTGTGGCTCTTCTTCGGCAGCATGGGACGCATCCACCGCATTGAGCTGAGCGAGTACGGCTCGCAGCTTGCTGAGGGCGCCAGATACGAGGCGGTGGCTGGCGTACACGGCAGCAAGGACCCCGACCGCGGTCGCGTATTTGAGGGGGCTTATCTGCACTACCGCAAGGGATACTGGTACATGTTTGTCAGCTCCGGACACTACTGGAACGAGACGTATCAGATAAAGGTGGGCCGCAGCCGCACACTGGACGGCGAGTTTACCGACCGCGAGGGACGGCCCATGAAAGAGGGGTACGCCACAACGGTAATCCGCTCGGAAAAGGGCGACCACTTCTTCGGTCCCGGCCACAACGGAGAAATCTTCACGGACAAGAAAGGGCACGACTGGATGCTCTATCACTGCCACAACAAGGACGTATCGCCCAACGCACGCCCCATGATGCTGCAGAGAATCCTTTGGGACAAAAAGGGATGGCCCTATGTAAAGGACGGAAAACCAACCGTATCCGCACCCAAGCCTAAATTCTAACTTAAACCAGCCATGAGAGAAAACTACAGGGAAATACGCGACGACTGGCAACTGGCCAAGGTGCTGCACGAAGACCATGACGTCATCAAGAGGTGCGCCTTCCAGAACGTAAATCTGACATCCGAATCGGAGCTCTCGCTGAGCCACAACTATACCGACTGCATATTTCTGGGATGCACGCTGCCAAGGGGGTTCAAGCAAAAGACGCGCGACTGCCTTTTCTTTCCCAAGATGGGCGAATCGTTCCATTACCGCAGCCATCTGTACACGGCCGAAGAGCTGTACGAAGGCTACGACCCCGCAAAGCTCCATACGCTGGACACCTGCTTTGACAGCCGTGTGTACAGACACTATCTGAAAATGGGCAAAAGGGCTGACAACATAAAGGAAACGCTGGCGCGCACCCTGCACGACCATTCCATTAGCGACAGCCTGCATGCCTATCTGAAGACACGCGACCCGCGCACCATAGTTGGCGTAATGGGCGGACACGGCATTCTGCGCACCGCCCCCAGCTACAGGCAGATTGTATATCTGAGCAAACGCCTAACAGAAACCGGGAGCCTGATGATTTCCGGAGGTGGCCCCGGCGCAATGGAGGCCACACACCTGGGCGCCTGGATGGCGGGGCGCACAACCGAAGAGGTGGAAGACGCGCTGGAAACCCTGTTCGCAGCACCGGCCTTTACGGACAAGGAATGGCTGAAAACCGCCATGGACGTAAGGAAAAAGTACCGCCAGCTGGACTACGAAAGCCTGGGCATGCCCACCTGGCTCTACGGACACGAACCCGCCACACCCTTTGCCACACACATCGCTAAATATTTTGACAACAGCATACGCGAAGACAGCATTCTGACCATTGCCATGGGAGGCATCATCTATACGCCCGGAAGCGCCGGCACCATGCAGGAAATCTTCCAGGAGGCCGTACAGAACCATTATCTGAGCTACGGCATTTCCAGCCCCATGATTTTCCTCGGCAAAGAGTATTGGACAAGCGAGGTCCCCGTCTGGCCACTGCTGCAGGACATGCTGGCAAGGGGAAAATACAAGAACCTGAAACTGACGCTCACTGACGAGCAGGAAGAGGTGGTTAGCGTAATCTCCGACTTCAGAAGCTGACGCCGCGGAAGCCGTAAGGACAGGAAAACCGGCGCAAACATTGAAAAATATGACCAAATTGTTTGGCAGTATTCCGTATGTTGAGTAATTTTGTATGGCTTTTATTAAGGATACCTACCCGGAAACATTATACAGACAAAGATGAAAATAGGATTTGATAACAATAAGTATGTAAGCATACAGTCTGAACACATCAAAGAACGCATTGCACAGTTCGGCAACAAGCTCTATATGGAATTGGGCGGCAAACTCTTTGACGACCACCACGCCAGCCGCGTTCTTCCCGGATTCAAGCCTGACAGCAAGCTGAGCATGCTGCTGCAGCTGAAGGACAAGGCAGAAATCGTTATCGTAATCAGCGCACTGGACATAGAAAAGAACAAGGTGAGGCAAGACCTTGGCATCACCTACGACATGGACGTGCTGCGCTTGCGAACAGAATTCATGAACACCGGATTCCAGGTGAACAGCGTGGTCATCACCCATTACAACGGACAAAGTTCGGCCGACAATTACCGCAAACGCCTTGAACGTCTGGGCATAAAGGTGTTCATCCACTACACCATTGAAGGCTATCCCAGCAACGTGGCGCTCATCGACAGCGAAGAGGGATTCGGACGCAACGACTATGTGGAGACCACACAGCCGCTGGTAATCGTCACAGCCCCCGGACCCGGCAGCGGCAAGATGGCGGTATGCCTGAGCCAGCTTTACCACGAAAACAAGAGGGGCACAGAGGCGGGATACGCCAAATTCGAGACCTTTCCCGTATGGAACCTTCCGCTCAAACATCCCGTCAACATCGCCTACGAAGCCGCCACAGCCGACCTTAATGACATAAACATCATAGACCCCTTCCATCTCGAAGCCTACGGAACGGCGGCTGTCAGCTATAACCGCGACACGGAAATCTTCCCGGTCCTGAACGCCCTTTTCGAAGGCATCTACGGCGAGAACCCCTACAAGTCGCCCACAGACATGGGCGTTAATATGGTCGGCTTCTGCATAAGCGACGACGAAGTGTGCTGCAATGCGGCCAAGGACGAAATCATACGCCGTTACTATACCGCCCTGAACCGACTGGCTAACGGCGACGGAAACGACAGCGAGATAAACAAGATTTCACTGCTCTTCAAACAGGCAAAGATTGACACCTCGTACAGAAGAACCACCACTTACGCCCGCGAACGCCAGGAGCAGACCGGCCTGCCCAGCGCGGCAATGGAACTGGAGGACGGCACCATCATTACGGCCGGAAGTTCGCCGCTTCTGGGCCCCAGTGCAGCCCTCATCCTCAATGCCACCAAGCATCTTGCCGGCATCAACCACGAGGTGAAGCTGATTCCACAAAGCCTTATCGAGCCTATCCAGAAGACCAAGACCGAATATCTTGGCGGCAACAACCCCCGCCTGCATACCGACGAAGTGCTGGTGGCGCTCTCTGTGCTCAGCTCACAGGACCAGAACTGCCAGAAGGCGCTTGAGCAACTGCCAAAGCTGCAGGGCTGCCAAGTACACAGCACCGTGATGCTGAGCGAGGTGGACCGCAAGATTTTCAAGAAATTAGGCGTAGGGCTCACCTGTGACCCCACAAGAAAAAAAGCAGCCGTCTCCAACAACCCCAATTCCGGTCTTTAAACTACATCCTCCCCAAACAACAAGAACAACAATGAACAACAAAGTAAAGTCTGCGGTAGAAAAGAAACAAACCGGCAAATACAACTGCGCCCAGGCCGTGGCCTGCTCCTTCTGCGAATACGCACAAATCGGCGAACAGGACATCCGCCACGCCGCGCTGGGGTTGGGAGCCGGAATGGGAAGCATGGAAGGCACCTGCGGAGCACTGACCGGAGCCGGGCTGATAATAGGCCTGGTATGCAAGGAAGACAAGCCCAGAGCCATGGGCATGTCTCGGACACTGATGAACAAGTTTCTGGAACGCAACGGCACCACACAGTGCAAGCAGCTCAAAGGCGTGGGTACAGGAAAGGCAATCCGCTCATGCGACGACTGCGTGGCCGATGCGGCAGAATTCCTTGACGAGATTCTGAAAACACAATAAAGTTTTCATTTCATACACCATTTCGCAACACGCCAATGGAGAGCAAGTTTGTATGCAATCGTTTTCAAGAGTTTTCCCTTGAAGAATTATACGAAATCCTCCGTCTTCGCTCGGCCGTGTTCGTTGTCGAGCAGGACGCTGTCTATCAAGACCTGGACGACCTTGACCAGGACGCGCTTCACCTCAGACTATACAAGGACGGCCGTCTTGCCGCCTATGCCCGCATTCTGAAAGCCGGCACGTATCTTGACGAGGTGGCGATAGGCCGCGTCATTGCGGTGGAAAGGGGTGTGGGAGACGGAACCGCCATTTTCACCAAAGCCATAGAAATTGCCCAGACGGAGTTCAGGGCAGAACGCATCAAGATAAGAGCGCAGCTGCAGGCCAGGCCCTTCTACGAAAAGACCGGATTCCGATGTTGCGGTGAGCCGTTCATGTACGAAGGGCTTATGCACGTAGACATGATGTGGGAAAAAAAGTAAAGAATCACACTCCTAAAACACAATACCATGAAAAAGACAACCTTATGCCTCGTTGCGGCACTGCTTGGAACAGGCACTGCAAGCGCACAGCTGCAAGAAGCCAAATGGATTGGCACCAGCAAGACAGTCCTGTATGCCGACTATCTGCCCATCTTCAGGTATCACTGCACCCTGCAGCTGGATGCCCAAAGCCAATCCACGGATGCGTCGGTACTGCTTGGCGGCAACGACCCCAGACTGAAGAACCGCAATCTGAATATCCAGGGAGTGGAAAACAAGCGCGACAGCAGCTACATCCGCATTGAATACGACATAAAGCCCGTAGCGGAGGGAAAAGCCGCCTGTATCCATGTCTACAGGGCCGGATACACAGCCAAAGACAATCCGGACAAACCCTTGGCCACATTTGAAATCCCGGCCGAAGTTGTTTCTGCCGGACAGGTGTACAGTCCGCTGAAGATACAGATAGAGGGCACGGCAAGCACGCTTACGCTGCACGCAAACGGACACACGCTGGGCCAGGCCGTTGTCAATCCGCACGGCAACAGCCACGACTACATAGGCTATCCGCAGCTGGCTGAAATAGGATATGCCATGCGCCCCGGACAAAAGGCCGTCTTGTCTGATGTAAAAATTACGCATCACCGTTCTCCCCAAGGCACGCTTTATGCCCAGGAGAAGGCGGTGCGCATTGGAGGAAAGGAAGCGCAGCTGCGTCTGTACGACCCCAGCAACGGCGGTCTTCCCACATTGAGAAGCAAGTTTAAGATTAAGGACAAAAGCATTAAGTCTGCCACATTATATGCCACAGCAAGAGGCATTTACGAAGCCTATATAAACGGACGGAAAGTGGGAGCCGAATGGTACGCCCCCGGCATATCACAATACAACAAGACCCACTATTACCAGAGCTACGCCATTGACTCCCTGCTCCGGAAAGGCACCAACCAGATACAGGTGGAACTGGCGGAAGGCTGGTGGATGGGCTACGTTACCTACAGCATGACCAACTGGAACTTCTTCGGCGACCAGCTGGCGTTCCGCTCGCGTCTGGTGGTACGCTATGCCGACGGCGACTCCACCGTACTCTGCACCCGACCGCAGGAATGGGAGGTGGCCGTGGACGGTCCCGTACAATATGCCAGCATGTTTATGGGACAGGTTACAGATGCCAGAAGAAAGCATAAGACATGGATGAAGGCCGAGGAAATATCGCTGGACGGTCACCTGCCGACGGAAGGAGGCGGCACCACGCCCAAGATTGACGACTATTCGGCACACAGGATGATGCAGGCAAAGTCTGCCGTACAGGCATACACCACACTGAAGGCACTGCGTATGACCGAAGTCCGCCCCGGCGTTTACATATATGACATGGGACAGAACATGGCCGGCGTACCCCGTATCCATCTGCCTGCCCTGCCCAAGGGGACGGAAGTGCGTCTCCGCTTTGCCGAGGTGCTCTACCCCAACCTGCCTGCATACAGCCCGAACCAAGGCACGCTGATGCTTGAAAACATACGCGCCGCCCTGTCGCAGGACCTTTACATCAGCAACGGCGAACCGGCCGTTATGGAACCCCGATTCACACAGCACGGCTACCGCTACCTGGAGATTACCGGACTGCCCGCTCCGCTGCCCGCAGACAGCGTACAGAGCATTGTGGTGAGCAGCATTGACAAGTTCGACTCCCATTTCCAGTGCAGCAATGAGCTGGTAAACCGCCTGTGGGAGAACATCAGGTGGTCAACGCTGGGCAACTTCATCTCCCTGCCCACCGACTGCCCCCAGCGCAACGAGCGAATGGGATGGAGCGGCGACATCAACGTATATGCCCGCACAGCCTCCTACCTGTGGGACTGCAAGGAGTTTCTGCGCAAACACCTTCAGTCCATGCGCGACATTCAGCTCGACAACGGACGCTTCCCCGATGTGGCGCCCATCGGAGGCGGATTCGGCGGATTCATGTGGGGAACCGCCGGCATCACCATACCCTGGGAATTGTGGCTCCACTACGGCGACCGCCAGGTACTGGCCGAGCATTACGATGCCATGAAGCGCTACATGGATTACGTGGAAAAGGAATACATTGACCCGCAGACACGCCTGTTCGTACAGAACGACCAGGAGGCCAAGTTGAGCGACTGGCTGGGACTGGAAGACAACAAGAACGACAAGAGCCTGCTCTTTGAATGCTATTATATCTACGACCTCGACATAATGCGTCAGACGGCAAAACTGCTGGGCAAGCCCGATGACGAGACACGCTTTGCCCGCACGCTGAAGGAGCGGAAAGACTTCTTCGCCCAGACCTACCTTGAACCGCACACACGCAAAACCATCGCATCGGCATTCGCCGGCACGCGCAAGGGCGAACCCGTCGACATTCAGGGCAGCTATGTACTGCCGCTGGCCTTCGACGTGGTAGAGGGAATGGACAAGGAGAAGCTTTTCAGCAATCTGATAAAGACCATAGAACGCACGAACACCACCGACACCGGCAAGGAATGTCCGCCCTATTCATTGATGACCGGCTTCATCACCACCTCATGGATAAGCCGTGTACTGACGGACAACGGCCGGCCCGATGTGGCATACCGCCTGCTCCAGAACACATCCTACCCCTCATGGCTCTATCCCGTCACACAAGGCGCCACCACCATCTGGGAACGGCTCAACTCCTACACGCTCGAGGACGGTTTCGGAGGAAACAACTCCATGAACTCCTTCAACCACTATTCCTTCGGAGCAGTGGGACAATGGCTTATGAACCGTTGTCTTGGCATTGAGCGCGACGACCTACAGCCCGGATGGAAACATTTCTACCTGCGTCCCGTGCCCGACCCCACCGGCCAGATGACCTTCGCACGCGGACATTACGACTGCGCTTACGGACGCATTGAAAGCGGCTGGGAACGCAAGCCCGACGGAAACGTGGAATATACCTTCAGCATACCGCAGGGCACCACAGCCACCCTTATGCTCCCCGATGAAGAACCGCGCATTATAAACGCCGGCAAGCATACCGTGAGCAGATAATTCACGGCATAAGTATTGAATTGGCTTTTCCAAAATGGGGGTATAAATAACAAATGCCTCCAAATGTCATGCTGAACTTGTTTCAGCATCTGGCAGCGAGCCTTATCTTGTCCTTCTCCGCGGACAGATCCTGAAACAAGTTCAGGAT
>JAGBGU010000083.1 GCA_017935785.1 Bacteroidaceae bacterium | reverse complement strand
TACCTCAAGTCGCTTTATGGGGTAAGGGGATTTTGTGTCTGCGACATTTCTGTTGTGCAAGAAATATGTACAATAAAATGAATTTTGTCGCTTTGCAAGCAAAATCCCACTAAACCCTATAGGTTGCGGATTTGAGGTTCTTTAAACCGGTTTTTACCGATAATTGCGTATGAGTCGTTTGTCAGCGTATTAACGAGTTTGTGGAAGGCTTTCCCTTGCAGGTCGGCCCAGCGCATTCCTTCGTGTAAACCGGCTCTTTTAAGCAGATGTGTCCATAACCGGGCCTGCAGACCGAACAGATGGATACCAGAAATCAGTTTGTGTTTATGTTTTGTGACTGTCTCGTATAGTGTACCCTCTATATCGTTGTGTGTCCTTGTTCCCGTCCATCGGATACAAAGTGTGTCTTTATACTGGTTTTCTGCCAAATGGCGTGCAGCGTAGGATGAAAGGCGAAGTACTGCCGGTCCGCTGACTCCCCAGTGGGTTATCAGCAATGGGCCGTTTGCCTGGAATTTGGTTCCTGACAACGTTACAACAGTTTCATCTATCACCAGACCCATAAGTTCAGATAGCGCATGGCTATCCAATGCAAAGGAGAATAAACTGGGCACCGGCGCAAATGTTTTTAGCTGCAAACCGTTTATAAAGCTGCCATCTGCTGATTTGGAGTATCCACCGGTTGTAACAAGAACCTTGTCCGCTTTATATGAGTCCTCGGCCGTATATACAATATAACCATTCTGGAGAGGCTCTATTGATTGTACGCGACTGCGGGTAAACAATCTTATCTCCAAACGCTCCATCTTACGCAATAAAGTGTTCACAATTTCCATGGCTTTTTGTGAGCGTGGAAATATACATTCGTCCGGCTGTACGACCAATCTGACTCCTTCACGTTCGAACCAATCACATGTTTCTTGTGGAGAGAACTGATGGAAGAGTTTTTTTATCAACCTATGGCCGCGCGGATACACTTGTCCCAGACTTCTTACCTGTTTGAAGGAGTTGGTGAGATTGCAGCGTCCTCCTCCAGTCACGGAAACTTTGGCAAGCGGTCTTGTCCCACGTTCCAACAGCGTGATATCAGCCTCAGGACATCTTTGTTTCAAGACTATGGCGGCAAAACAGCCTGCCGCTCCGGCACCAATAATGACGATGTGCATGTATCTCTTAATAAAGGACTTTGCGGCCTTGTTCTATTATTATGCCTTTTCGAGGCTGGTTAACAGGACGACCCATAAGATCATAATATGTCTTTTGGTTGGCGGCATTTACCTTAAACTGACTGATACCTGTAGCGGTTCTGCCGTCGATAGTCAATGAAATCTGCTTAATCCGGTTTGTTCCGGCATCATGCTGTTCTGTGTACATATACCAGCGTTGTGGCTGAAGTGTCTGTGAGGAATTGCTTGTGAGGACATTACTGTCCCATACGTAATCCGTAGATAGTGTGGAATATGGAGCGTACACACCTTGCAGATTGAATTTGACCTGTGTGTTTGCGCACCATGTAGGTGCCGGGTCTATGCTGCTCATAAGACGGCTGCGATGTAGTGTCATCCCCGTATCTTCCGCCTTTTCTGAGCGTACAAGATAGGGTGTATTGGGAATGACAGAATCTGTCTGGTTCATCGTTACAGCATCCAGTTCAAGACGATCCATTATGCCGTCTGCATTATCATCGTAATGATGTATGGAACGTATTTTGGCTATGTGTCTTGCTTCGCCCCATTCACCGACAACAGAAGGGAACGGCACAAACAATGGTTCCCAAGCGTCAGTCTGGGAAAATGTCCGGTTATATTTTACCTGGCTGCAATAGATGTCGTTTTCCTGTAGGTATTCCTCACCGTCAGATATAATCCGCAAGTCATTGGGGATGTTACTATATGTGCTGTCCGTGTTGGCATAGACCCAAGGATGTCCCTTGCTGAGTACGGGATGCTCGTCCACGACCTGTGTGGTGTCCAGATTCTGGAACCAATTGTCTGCAGTGCCGTTCTCGTTCAGCAGATATGTAAGTTCACCACTGTTGATGACTGTCAGTTTTACTGCTGTCACGTTTTTCTGGCGTGGTGTGACGGTATTGCGCTGATAACAGTTTTCCAATCGCAGTTTGCTCCCGTAGCGGGCAAATGAATTTGTGCCGTCGTTTCCGCTCACTCTGGCAATGTTGTAGCAGTTTTCTATGGTGGCATGATTGCCGGCCCAACCCGTGATGGCGCCATTCTCTCTTCCGCCGCTTACAGAACCGCTGTTATAACAGTTCTGGATGACAAAAGTGGCAGCCTGGCCGTAACAGCACCCTATGATGCCGGCACCGTTCATCTGAGAAGCACTGATTACACCTTCGTTTCCGCAATTGGTGATGGTTACAAAACCACCGACGGAACTTCCTCCTGCTATTCCCCCCACGTAGCTTCCGCCTTTTATATGGCAGGTATTGTCCAGTGTTATGCCTGTAATGTATGCTCCGTCACCTACTGCCCCGAAAAGTCCTTGGAAACTTTTTGTGTTACGGATGTACAGATTGCTTATAGTGTGTCCGTTTCCTATTACTCTGCCTTTGAAGGGAGCATTTTGGCTGCCAATAGGTGTCCAACTGCCTACTGCCTGTCCGCATACTTCGCTCAGGTCTAAGTCGTTCATGATAATGGCACATCCGTTAATACCCTTTTCTACCTGTTCTCTATAGGCTACGAGATCCTGCGCACTGTAGATGTGGCTCACAGGTACGTCAACGGTTACTGTCGGAGTCCCTTCTGCCGGGTTTGTAGACGGGTAATACCATTTCCCGTTTTCCATATCCCTATAAATGGGATAGACTTTATAGGTGCCGTTGGGTACGGTCTGACAACGGAATTCAAATGCGGTCAGTCCGTAATAGTGGTCCAGTTCGGCACAACGGCCTGGTACGATGTATGAAGCCTCTTCATTCTCAAACTTGAATGCATACATTACCCATACTTTCCGTTTTGAACGGTTTACCATGAAACCGTCGAAAAGTATTGGCTGACTATAATCCGTAATAGTGTCTACAGACAGTTTATAGTCGGCCAACCCCATTACAGTGGGTGCCTCACCGCCTTGGTCCGGTTGGATGCCGACTATGGCACACAAACCATCGCGGAAACCTCCTACGGCATCGTTTCCGGTAAGCATGAAATAGCCGTCCATACTGCCTCCCCATCCCCAGTTCCAATGGAAATATCCTTCTCCGTCATATCCGTCGCAGATAAAGGCATGGCCGTTACCTGCTGCGTAGATGGGACGTCCGGTGGAGAGCTCCTCGTAGAGCAGAGTGGCAAAATCCTCGTCTGTGTAATCACCTAAATGATAAGTACGCATGTTCAAGTCGTATCCGAAATGTGTCTTCAACGCATAAATGGGATTGTCTGTTCCCGCTCCGGAACCTTCGGGGCTATAGCCCATATTACATGCTACGCCAACATGACGCATGAGTAGGGCGACTGCATCCCCCTCTTCATCAGTATAGCCGTTGTTGTAGTCATATAACATTTTGTCCCATTGGTATTCCACATCAAAATCTGCAGAAGGGTTAATGGTGTACTTGACACCATCTATCTCACAGGAGGTTGTATAAGAGTATGAGCCCTTTCCGCGCACAGGCCATTCGTAATGGCGCATAATCTGGGAGATGGCAGTAGCCACACATCCGGTTACTGTTGGCTCCTTAAGCACCTCGTAGTCCGTACACAGACGATTATAAGGTTCGCCTTGGTTCCAGCGGGCTTTTACAATGGTGGGGATATATGCCTTCCCGGCAGAATTGGCTTTGGCCATTTTCCGGTTCATCCGTGTGGCTGAAACAATCTGTTGGGTGTAGCGTTCCAGAAAGTAAGCCATATTGGCTGGCATTTTTGAAGGGTCAAAATCTCCGTTGTCTACGTAGCCAAGGATTGCAGGTGCGCAATCATCGGCTCCTAAAATCATGAAACCTTGCTTGTCGCCACGGTTTACAACATAAAAACAGTTGGTAGTCCCCACACTACTGGTATAGGCCAGCTTTAAATTCTCTGATGTTAATTTCCGGGCTTTTGCCGGCTGACTCTGGTTGGCTCTTGCCAGTGCCTCCTCCAAATTCAACTGACGTGCTTCTGCATGGAAACACTGGAAAGTAAGGAATAATATACTCCAAATGGCTATGCTTATATTTTTCATCGTTTCTGTCGGTTATAATATATAATAATGTATATGTGTCAACTTTGACGTAATTCTACTTGTAAAGGTATTTCCTTCCGTTCTTTATTAAGATGCCTTTTTGTGGTTCCTTTACAGTCTTGCCGTCTAGTGTATACCAATCTTCTCCAATTTGGACATTGGGCATCACCTCATGAATGCCCGTAACGTCATTGGTGTAAATTTTGAGCGTTAAGGACGGTGCCTGAACCATATTATGCTGCGTTCTGGTTTCAGAAGAAAGATACCAACGCATTGGGACAAGCGTTTTACTTGTCTTCAGAGGCTCTACAGTCTCCCCGTCAAGGACAGCATGTGTGTATGGTTCTATTTTTGTTGGTTGATAATTACCGTTCAGATTAAATACCATTTCTGTATTGGCGCACCATACTGGTTTTATATCCGGATCAAATATGGTTGGCTGTGTAGTTTCCACAGTATATGTGCCGGCTTCTTTGGCCATAATAATATAAGGTGTGTTTTGTCTGACAGTCTCTCCATCCTTCAATACCACGAATTCTATTTCGTTCTGCTGTTCTGCATTGTTGGCAAGGCGTATGTCATATAGTTTGGCGATAGTCATCCCTTTCCAATCATCCGTCTTACTGTCGAAGGGGACAAATAAGGGCTCCCATACACCACCCTCGGAAAACTCGCGGGTATATGATAGGCTGTCTAATATGCATCCGCGGTCCAAGGACAGCTGTGTGCTGCCATCCTTTAGTTCCAGTACACCTATTGTATCTCCCTCGTTTATGTACATATCACCTGTAACGTGGGTAACGGCTTTACGGCCAAAGGTAGGTAAGTCGTCCTCGCCCAGGTTTTGTGTATAGGCGGCACCTAACAGATGGCAGAGTTTTCCGCTTTTCTTGTCTGCTTGTCTCAATGATTTGTTACCCTGTGTCTTGGTTATACCTATGGTCACATCGTAACAATTGGTGATTGTCGTCTTGTCATCGCCGCTACGACACAGATTTTTCCCATTGTCCATGCCTGACACTTTTCCGGAGTTATAGCAGTTCTCCAAGATGCTTCCCGGAGCGCTTCCGGTCCACCCACTTATGGAAGCGCTTTCTTTCGCTCCCTGGATAATTCCCGTGTTATAGCAATTGATAATGCGTACGGTGGTGTGGCCGTCGTAGTTGCAGCCCAGAATTCCTGCCGCATTCTCTGCACGGCAATTCACTCTGGCATTGTTCCCGCAATTGATTATTTTTATGAACGAACCGGCATTGCCACGACAGGCGCCGACCAAACCGGCACAGGCCTTGTTCCCTTGTATGCGACCCGAGGCAATAATCAGGTTTTCAATGACACAACCGCCGCCGATTGTGCCAAAAAAACCAAGTTGAGACAATGAGGTGTTGTAGATGATGATATTGCTTATTGAGTGAGTCCCACCGTCAAAATGTCCCATATATGGGGACTCGTTGCTCCCGATTGGTGTGTGCGGCTTGTTGTCCAGATCCAGGTCGCAGGTAAGAATTGCGTTTGCCGTGTTCTCTCCATTGTTGACACGTTCTGCAAAACTTTTCAGGTCTTCTACACTACTGATGTGATATACACCATCAATCATTTCTTGGGCAAATGAATGCTGACCGAACACCATCAATGCCCATACGAAAACAGCTAAGACAAACTTTATTTTCATATGGAAAAAGGGAAATAACGTTATTTTCATGCCAAAGTTAGCCAAAAACCTTCTACCTCACAAGAATTCATAGGAAAATCCCTATGACAAGAGGAAAATCCCTCACACAAATAGGAAAATTCCTTATTTTTTCTTTGAGGTTTTGCATACCTTTGCACCAGATAGAAGAAGTTTTAGATATACAGTACCATTCCAACAAAAAATTGGCCTTTACTATGAAATGTTGTGTGTAATGTATGTTTGATAGATTCCTCCTCCTGTATTGGGATGGGGAATCTATTTCTGTACACTTATCATGATTATTGACTCTTGATTATTCCAACCTGGCTTAGTCGCTGTGGATATTATAAAAAAACCGTTCCTCTTGCATGAAGGAACGGCCTATATTAGTATAGGGTGGTTCTAAAAATTCTGGATTTAGGTTTTTACCTTTTCTGGTGTTCTCCGTTTCGGCCGCTTTTCGTCTTTTGGCTGCCGCCGAAGGTACTACCGCTCGGAAAATCTCAAACAAGTTTGGTTTTCGCTCACTTAATAGTCCCTTTCGGTGTCATTTTGTCAAGTCTCATCCGTCACATAGCCCGCTATGCTCCCTCTTCAACTTACAAAAGCACATCCGAAAATAGAACGAAAATCAACACAACATAATTTTTAGAACCACCCTATAATAAATTTAGATATCAGTCTCTCCGGTTCATGAATATGCTCAGGTAATAGACTAATGTAGCCAGAGAACTGAGTGCGGCAATTACATAAGTATAGGCGGCTGAACGGAGCGCATCAACAGCCATTGGGTATGAACTTGCACTTACAATGCCTGCACGGCTCATCCAATTGGTTGCCCTGCGGCTGGCATCAATCTCAACCGGGAGTGTGATGAAACTAAACAAGGTGGTCATGGCAAACAACAGGATTCCTCCAAGCATTATTTGCGGAAAGGTCTCCACTGTGAATATGCCGATAAGGAGCAACCATTGCACCCAGTTGCTGGCAAAGCTTACGGCAGGCACCAGTGCGCTTCGCATACGCAACGGAGCATAGGCCTGTGCGTGCTGTATGGCGTGTCCGCATTCGTGTGCAGCCACTGATGCTGCCGCAACGTTGCTTTGGTTATAGACATCTTCACTGAGGTTTACTGTCTTGTCGGTGGGGTTATAGTGGTCTGTAAGCCTTCCGCCGGTGCTGATTACACGCACGTCATAGATGCCGTTGTCACGCAGCATTTTCTCTGCCACTTCACGTCCAGTCATGCCCAAAGGCATGCGGCTGTATTTCTCGAACTTTTGTTTCAGATTGGACTGCACTAAATAACTTAAGAGTGCAATTGCGATAAAGATAATCCAGTACATATCAATTTTTTAATGTTTGTATTTGCTATTGATTGATACAAAAGTGGTGCCATACGAATGAGTCTGCCATTGAGTCAGCAGCGACTGACATCATGTCTAACTGATGTGTGGCTTGTGTTACCAATATCCTTGAAATTGGCCAGACTTGGGGTTGTCCGGTGTGTAAAGTTTAGGCAACCAAACACGATAACGTATACGCTCGTCCCATGTGCTGCCTGCTGAAGCAAAATCGCATAGGCGGATATGGCGTGTGTCTGTCGATGCATCATTGTAAGTGCCCCTGACCATGGGTACGCTGACCGTTATCCACATGTCTTTTCCATTTTCTTCAGTTTTCATCTGAATGATTCCGTCTTTATTGGGAATGGTGACCACTTCGTCCACGAATCCGTCGTTGAAACGGGAGTCGCGTGCATAAACAATGGGACCGCGTTCGATTGCTACTGATTGGTTCAATGAAACCAGATGTGCGGGCATTTCCATTGTCAGTGTAATCTCATCACCAGCGTTCCATTGGCGGTTAATGACGTAATATTCACCGGAGGCTACGCCTTTCATCGTTTCTCTGTTTACTTTTACAATGGCGTTGGGTGTCCATCCAGGTATGCGGAGTGCTATATTTGCCTGTGTTGTCTTGTCCGGAGTAACGGTTATTTTTACTTCATTGGAGGCCGGATAACCGGTTTGCTGAGTCAGGGTAAATGTTCGTTTCCCTATTTGCAGGATTGCCTGGGAGGGCATATAGAGATTGACGTCAATTCTGTCTCTATTAGGTACGCGGTATGTGACGCGCGGAATCATAGCAAAGGCACGTGGCGCATTGGCGTTACAGCAGTTTATATGTACATCGCATTGATGTTCGCCTTCGCGTCTGAAACCTTCAAGGGGCACATACTTGACAATCTGGCTGTTGTCATGCTTCATGCTTGCCATGAGCGCATTATACATTGTGCGTTCTATCTGGTCAACATATTTGGTGTCGCCGGTTATTTGCAACAACCGTTCGCAAAACTGCATCCAGGTAAATGTTACGCAAGTCTCCATAGTGTGCGATGCCGGATGGGTTTGCTTACCGTGGCCGCCATACCAGCATTCGAGGCTACAGGCACCTCCCGTAATGTTAATCTCTTCACGCAATATATGGTTCCAGGTAGTTAATGCTACTTGCAGATATTGTGAATTTCCGGTCAGGCGGTACATCTCAAGCAGGCCGATATAGCAGGACATCATTTCGTAGCCCTTCTGTCCGTTGTCAAAAGACCACCATGAATCTCCTGGTTTCAGTACAAAACGTTGGGACACAGGGGTGTCCGCCTTGTCAATCAGCATCGGCCCCTCCGGGCTGTTCATCTGTTCGGCGATAAGCTTGGCAAACTGTAAGTAGGCAGGTTTGCCGGTCTCGTCATAAAGATAGGTTACCGGTTCCAGTATGCTCAGCGGTGGCATGCCGCGGTAGTAGCCGGTCTTATATATGGGGGTAGAGGAATCCGGACCAATCTGGCTGATGGTGTAGTCGAGCAGTTTGCATGCGGCTTCCAGGGCTTCTTTATGACCTGTCAGACGATAGCATTTGACTAATCCGAGCAAAGTGTACTTGCGTCCCCATACATCCCAACCATGAAGCTGGTGCTCCTTGTCGTAGTCTCCTATGTATCCGTCATCCAATTGTGTGGCAATCAGTTTGCGCTCTCCTTCCTTGATTTTTTCCAGTAATGCGGGGTCGTGGTTGTATTCATAAGACGCAACAGCCCCTTGAATCCACTTGCCCCAGAACTCGCTTGCCCAACGGCCTTTGGTTTCATCCTGTGCCTTGAAAGGCTCAACCAGTTCGTCCACCGATTGCCCCAGCACCCTCTTTTCTATGCATCCGTCGATGCGGCCGCCAATATAGCCGGCTAATTTTACTTCTTTCACTCCATTGCCTTGTGCGGCAAATGCGTTGAGTATGCCTATGCAGGCCAGAACGGATAAAAAGTGTCGTTTCATGTTATTGTGTGTTTGAATTTGTTCAAATGATGTAGCGTTCCAAAGCTTTTGCTATCCCGTCATTGTCTATGTCATCTGTGACATACTTGGCATGTGCCTTTACTATGTCCGAGGCATTGCCCATTGCAATTCCGCATCCCACATGCCGAAGCATGCCTATGTCGTTGCCCCCGTCGCCAAATGCCATTGTTTGTTCAAGTTCCCAACCGTAATGTTTTATAACGGCATCAATCCCAGTGCTTTTGTCTACGCCCGATACGATTACATCTGCAAAATCAGGATGCCAGCGTTGCGCATTGCAGCCTGTAAGTACATTTTCCATCAGAAAGGTTTCTTGCTCTTTGGAAAAGAATCCGACAATTTGCAGTACGTCCATCTCAGAGGCCTCTTCAATGGTGCGGATGGGCGGTACGCCAATATCCAACAGGCTGAAAACCTCATCCGTGCGCTTGTCTGTATGAGTAATGAAAACATCGTCGTGCGATGCAAATACCGCTGGAAACGCATTGTGCCGGCAGTAATTTAGCATAGTTTCTATAGCGTATTTAGGAATTGACTTGTGAAAGATTACGTTGCCCCCCTCCACCTGACAATGGGCGCCGTTACTTTCTATAATGCCATCATGCTCCATGCCGTCAATGTTGTTAATGAAAGGCATCGGTCGTCCGGTCGCGATAAAGACCTTTATGCCTTCGGCCCTTAGTCTGTTTACGGCATCCAGGGTAGATTGTGGAATGCGGTGGGTACGGAACGATACAAGCGTGCCGTCAATATCGAAAAAAACTGCTTTTGTCTTCATTACACATTATAATATATATAATGCCATGGGGATTTATGGCAAACTCTGTACAAAGTTACACAAAAACGCTGGAATAATTATCCCGAAGCAGGAGAATAATGCAGTATTGACCGGAATTGCACTTAACTGAGAGGCAGAAAATATGAATACTATTGCGTTAGCAGTCGGACTATAGTGCGCAGGGCTACGCAACAGTATGTCTTTCGCATCGCACCATAGTGCGTTTTTATCCGCAATGCTATCCAGTGTTTATTAAGGGGTGGTCTGTGATAGGGGCAGATAATCTTGTGCATTATCAAGAGCCTTTATAAGAAATCGCTTTTATTCTGCTTCCTTTTGAAATACTTTTTGTACCTTTGGCATGAAATAAACATATGAATCATGAAAACATTACACATTCTATTTGCAATCGCAGCATTGTTTCTTATGCCTAATGTACAGGCAAAGAAAGGAGACAACGGTAATCTTCGTCTGTTATATTGGAACGTGCAGAACGGCATGTGGGACGGACAAACGGATGACTACCAACGATTTACTTCTTGGGTACAGGCGCAGAAACCAGATATATGTGTGTGGTGCGAAGCTCAGAAACTTTATGTGACAGGTACGGCAAAGTATGAGGTGGAATCTGAAGAAGAATGTATTGCCCGCTGGAAGCGTTTGGCAGAAAGATATGGCCACAAATATGTTTATCTCAGTGCCCATCGTGACAACTATCCCCAGATTTATACTTCAAACATACCGCTTGAAGTGGAAAAATTGATTGTGGGCAACAAAGATACTGTGGTTTGTCACGGAGCTTCTTGGTACAAAGCCAAGATCGGAAAGAAAACACTGAACCTTGTCAGTTTGCACACTTGGCCCATGCCCTATGCCTTTAACATCCCTACTGCCGAGCGCGAACAAAGTAAAAAAGAACATGGTGGCGACAAGTACAGGCAGATAGAAATGAAGTATATCTGCCAGGAGACCATTCTGACCCGCAAAAAGACCAAGAAGGAATATTGGGCAATGATGGGCGACTTCAATGCGGTTTCGCGTGTGGATAATACTTTGTACGGGTATCCGGAAGATGCCACAGCCTTTCTTGTGCATGATTATATCATGGAAGAAACTCCTTACAAGGACCTTCTGAAGGAATTTTATCCGGACAGCGTTATCAGTACCACAGGAGGCAGCAAACGGATAGACTTTATCTATACCACTCCGGCGTTGCTCAAAAAAGCCACTCATGCCACAATAGTCAGGGATGGATATCCGGCTCCTGTACGGAATGCAGAAAAGATATCGAACTTTTGGCATCCGTCAGACCATAGCCCGATAATTGCAGATTTTAAGGGGCTGTTTTAACCCAAATCGGTCATTAGCGCGTAATAGCCTATTGACCGATTTGAGCTTAACGTAAGGTATTGATGCATTTGAATGCGTCAGAACGGATAGCTTTGGGGTCTACACGATTCATGCGGATAATCTTGTGCCGTGTATGATCCTCAACCAACTGTCTGTCTTCAGTGAGAACGGGAGACGGTATGACCTCCAGTTCAAAGGCATCGGGCCGGGAGATAAGTCCGGGTGCAGCAATGTCCCAAAGGATATGCCACCAATTTCCGCTGGTTTGCTTGAACTCTCGAGGCAGTTCTTTACGGAAGAAACGACCGGCTTCCGTATTCTCCTTGATTGCTTTTACTTCTTCCTGGTCAACGCTCAGCACTTGAGTTCCTTTGTTGTCCTTGCCAGAGGCTGGTAACAGAATCAGCTGTACACCTGAATTCAGAAGTACTTGTCCTGCGCGATAATCCTGTACCAGATTGAACTCTCCCTGATGGCCCGCATCAGCAAAGTTTGTCCCTAACCACACCACTACTATCTTGTCCTTAATGGACGGTTCCATTAGGATAGCAGACGCAACATTAGTGGCAGCTCCCAGGCAGAGTATATAGATGGGTTCTTTAGCGCGTTTTGCCAGTTTGATGATGTTATCTGCCGCAGGGCTTTCTGCTGGTTCTATTTCCGACTTGTCCCCTATGCGCTTTTTTGAACCTTCCCATATGGGACACGCCCCATCTTTCCCGCATATTCTAAGAACCCGTACAATTTCATCGTAACTCTTCTTCATGCCGTCTCCAAAATCCGTACTGCGGTTATTATGAAAAGGAGCTGCATTGACAGACAATATTTCAAGGTTAGGATTGCCGAGAGCGTAAGCTATGGCATATTGGTCATCCATCTCGTTGTATGTGTCACTGTCTATGATAACTTTCTTTTTCTTGCCGTTGTGGAGATGCTTCAGGACCGTTTCGGGCGATAGCGCCGTCTTATTTTTGAGTACTGTTTGCGTATTGTGGCAGCTGCTCAGCAATATGAACAATGATAAGGTGGTAATAATACTCTTCATGTAATGGGAATTATTATATAAACAGTATGCAGAGAAGGTGTTAACGCCTTCTCTGCATATCTTGGTTAATTATACTTGGCTTGTTTCCAGGATGTCTGTCGGGTCAATAGGAACATACGCTCCGTCTTTTGATTCCAGAATGATAGTACCGCTTTCCAGACTGATGCTCCTATGCCAGATTCCCACAGGAACACTGAAACCTTTGCAATCCTCGTTGGGACCGGCTGTGAATGATTCCGTTTCGTTCCCATTGTCATCATACATACATTGTTTAATCCTTCCGCGAATCACTGCCACTGTTTCAGTGGTGGCACGATGACGGTGAATTGGGACAACGGTTCCGGGTTCTAAAGCATTAAGCATTCGCTGGGATGTGTCTGCGGAAGAAGTACGCAAATCCAGGTTTTGTCTTAACCTTGGGTTCTCTTGTGCCGCTTTTGTCAGGTTGTCTAACAGTTCTTTGTCAAATCTCATAACGGTACATTTTCTATTATTGACGGCCGCAGGTTGCCTGGATTACGTTGAGGATGTAGTCGGCAAGCTTTTCGCATTCGCAGATGAAGTCAGTATAGAATACACCAATCTGATAACTGTAAAGATGGTTGTTTACATCCTGGATGTTCTGGTTCTTCAATTGTGAACGGAAATTATTGATTTCATGTTCCAAGTTGTATGCCTTAGTGGGAATGTTCTTTTGTTGCTCGCTGTTCGCCACAACCGCAACCATTTCGTTAAGGGCCTCTTCAACCAATCCTATCATGTTTTGGATATGTCCTTTCTGCTCTTCTGTGAAGTCTTCTTGTGAGTATTGGCGTTTTCTGCTTAGCGTACGTCCCAGGTTGAAGCAGCAGTCTCCTATGCTTTCAAGTTCGTCCACCTGTCTCAGCATATTCTGTATCTTTGATTTGGAGTCACTTGACAACCTGCCTTCACTCACCTGATTCAGGTAATTGGCTATTTCAACTTCCATCCGGTCCGTGATGACTTCATATTTTTCAATTCGGCTGTACAGACTTACAAACTCCTCGTTCTTTTCCACATTGAGCAGATTACGGACAAAACCGAACATGCGCTGGCAACGCTCGGAAAAGACGTTTATTTCTTTCTGGGCTTCCAGAATGGAGAGTTCTGCCGTACTGAGCAGGCCACCGGAAATGTAGCACAGTCGATATTCCTCGTCTTGCTCTTTCTGGGGGAGTATGTAGCATACAAAAGCCTCAATCTGCTTGACAAACCAGATAAGCGTTAATGTGTTGAAGATATTGAATGCAGAGTGGAATGCTGACAACCTGAACAGATCGTTGTCTCCTGCATGCATTACATTGGTGACAAACCAGGTCACGGCATCGCAGAATGGATGGAACATTACCAGAATGATAACCACGCCGAAGACATTGAAGAACATATGCGCCAAAGCTGCCCGGCGAGCCTGTGTATTGGCGGTAAGAGATGCCAGGAAGGCTGTAATGGTGGTACCGATGTTTTGTCCCATGGCCAATGCTGCAGCCAATTCGAAACCAAAACCAGGAATGTTCATGTCGAACAGCATGAGTGTTACAGCCATTGTGGCGGCAGATGCTTGTACTATCATGGTGGTAAATGCTCCCACAAAAACAAACAGAAGGATGGTAAGGAAACCTCCGCTGCCTGCCCAACCGGCCAGCAAATTGGCCACAATATCACCTATCTTGAGCGCTTCGGCATTGACCTGAAGGTAGCTTAAACCCATAAAAAGGAATGAAAAACCGAAGATGAACTCTCCGACGCTCTTTCGCTTGCTTTTAGAACTGAAAATAAGAGGGATGCCAATTGCAAGAAGCGGTAAGGCAAATGCTGCAATATTTACTTTGAATCCGATGGCGGAAATAATCCATGCAGTTACGGTTGTACCGATGTTTGCACCCATAATGACTCCGATACTCTGGGCCAAAGTCATCAAGCCGGCATTCACAAAACTGACTACCATAACAGTAGTGGCACTGGAACTCTGTATAAGTGCGGTAACCAGAATACCCGTAAACACACCCATGACTCTGTTGCGTGTCATGGAAGACAAGATGTTGCGCAGACGGTCGCCTGCAAATTTCTCCAAGCCCTCGCTCATGATTTTCATTCCGTACAGGAATAGGGCCAGCGAACCAATAAGGCTCAAAAGATTAATACATGTATCCATTTTTGATTGTAAAAATAAGTTTTCATTTGCAAAAATATGTAAATACAATTACACTTCCGTTTCGAGATTGTTACAATTGTATTACGATGGCGCTAATGAAGATAAAATCTCAATATAGGGATGTTCCATAAAATGTGCCGGGTTGATTTTCGTTCTTCTTCCGTGCGATTGTAGTGACGTTACATTGTGGCGGCTTCTTCCACAGATGGTAATAAGACGCCATGAAATGACATATTTGCGGGACTACATGACGGCATAAATGTCAAAAAGCGGCCGTAACTCACTTCACAAGATTTGGGAAAAACTCAGAAACTCCAATACGGTTTATCGGCGGATATTGGCAATCCAATTGATAACCCTTTTGGTAAAATAAGTAGGAAGGAAAACAAATATTAAATAAAGATAACTGCACAGGGTTGAATATCCAAACACGTGTTGGTAAACCTTGGCATTGTATTTAATCAGTTTGAACTTTTTACGGCTCAGCCCTTCCGGCGTTTTCCGGTAATAGGCCAAAGGCTCCACCATACCATATGCCACACGGCATTTTTTCATTATGTTAAGGAATAAAGCCCAATCCTGACGTTTGCGTATGGTTGGCATATAAAACTTGCCATAAGGCTTGGTGTCATATATGGCCGTCAGACAGCCAATCTTGTTGTCATGTTTCAATTCGGTAAGCGTAAGACGCGAAGGTGCGATTACGATACCCTTGTGCGTACCCGAAGCGTCACATACCAGATATGATGAGAAGCACAGGCAGCATTCGTCATGTTGCTGCATGTATTCCAACTGTTTTTGCAACTTCTCCGGAAACCATCTGTCATCGCTGTCACAGAAAGCGATGTACCTGCCTTTCGCTTCACGAATCGAGTTGTTCCTGGCATATCCTGCACCATTATTCTCAGGCATAAGGAAAATCTTGACGCGCGAATCCTTTTTTTCGTAGGATTTGAGCAGTTCTAATGTTTCAGGGTCGGTGGAGTGGTCGTCTGTAATGAGAAGTTCCAGGTGGGGGTAGGTTTGGTTTAGTATACAATCTATGCTATCGCCAATATATTTGCTGGCGTTATACGATGGCATAATTACTGATACTAACTCTTCTTGCTGCATTACAGTTTTTCTGGTTCTTAATACGCTGTTTCTGTCAAAATTCGTGCAAAGGTATAAAAAAAAGACGAACGTGCAAATTATTTTGCAGTCTGATATGCTTTATTCGCCTAATCAGACTGCAATCTATAATAAGCAAGGTGTTCTAATTGTTCTTTAAATTAAATGCGGGATGCTCACTTCCCACTTGCATGCCGTTTGAAATGCTCTGTGAAGAATATTAACTGATAAAGGATTGCATTTCCCCAGTATGCATGGTTGTGTCCGCCAGGACGGATGGTGTAGTCATGTGGAATCTTTTTCTTCAGCAAGGCTTCGTGCAATGCCACATTACAGGGATAGAAGAAGTCATCCACACCACAGTCAATGGCAATGGATTGCCACGGCTTGATTTTGTCAATCTGGCTGAGGGCTGTGCTTTGGTTCCAGCGCTCTACATTGTCCTTCTGTTCGCCAAGATGGTCTTTGATGTGCCAGTTGTTGGGAAATGCTCTGAAGTCAACGCCACCGCTCAGACTTCCGCAAGCGCCAAAGATGTCCGGATGGCGGAACGCGTTCCAAAGCGCACCATGACCGCCCATGCTAAAACCTGTAATCGCTCTTGCACCAGGTTTGGCAATGGTCTTATAATGGCTGTCCATATAGCTGACAAGTTCCTGGCTGATATATGTCTCAAAACGGACTTTGGGATTGATGTGGCTGTCAAAGTACCAGGACGTGTCTCCGTCGGGACATACAAATATGACGCCATATTGATTCGCCAGTTGGGGAAGTCTGGGCTGTGTGTGGCCCACCCATTTTGTGTGGTCGTCTCCGTGTCCATGAAGCAAATACACAACGGGAAAAGCATAGCCGTCGTTGTATTGCTCCGGCGTGACCACGATGTTATCCACATCACGTTCCATTGAAGCACTGTGTACCTTGATTGTGTCTATTCGTTGCGCATTGGCACTGAAAATTGCAGAAATCAAAACTGCAATGGTTAATAAATGTCTTGTTTTCATCTTTTGTGGATTGATTTATGTTGCAAAGATATGGAAAAATGCAAGAAAATGATATATATTTTTGTTTTTTTGGTTATAAATTGTTTCCTTTGCATAGATTAACGTTAAATAAACACTTTTATACCTTATAATATTATGTCTACAAGAAGAGATTTTTTGAAAGGAATGGGACTGACTACTGCAGGCCTGGCTCTGAATCCTGTCCAAAACGTTTTTGCCAATACGATGACTTCTGCCCAGACAGCTGCTGTCAAGACTGAAAAAGTAAAGATAGCCTATATCGGAATAGGTAACCGTGGCGAGCAGAATATAAATGAGTTTGCAAAGACCAATATGGTGGATGTTGTTGCGCTCTGCGACGTAGACCTCGACGGCAAACAATGCCAAAAGGTTCTAAACATGTATCCCAACGCAAAGCGTTTCCGCGATTTCCGCAAGCTTTTTGAGGAATATGCAGACCATTTTGATGCTGTGGCAGCCAGTGTTCCTGACCACATCCACTTCTTTGTGGCCATGATGGCTCTTAAATACAAGAAGCATATTTATCTGGAGAAACCCATGATCCGTACTTTCCAGGAAGCTGAACTTTTGATGGAGATGGCCCGCAGGAATCCGACAGTTGCAACTCAGGTGGGTAACCAAGGACATTCAGAGGCAAACTATTTCCAGTTTAAGGCATGGATGGAAGCCGGTATTATAAAGGATGTAACAGCCGTTACAGCCCATATGAACAACAGCCGTCGCTGGCATGCCTACGATCCTGACATGATCAAGATGCCCGAAGGCGAGGATATTCCAAAGAATATGGATTATGACACATGGCATGGTGGCGTAAGATACCATAACTACAGCAAACTTTATCATCAGGGCGACTGGCGAAGCTGGTACGATTTCGGTATGGGCGCATTGGGCGACTGGGGCGCGCATATTCTGGATACTGTCCACGAATTCCTGCAGTTAGGGCTTCCTTACGAGATTAATATGCTCTATGCCAACAAGCATAATGAATTCTTCTATCCTTACAGCAGTACCATTCTGTTCCGCTTCGGTGCACGCGGTAATATGCCTCCTTGCGATGTGACATGGTACGACGGTGTGGACAATCTTCCTCCTCTGCCCCCAGGTTATGGCGAAAGCGAACTTGGTGCAGACATTCCCGCCAGCAATCAGGGCGAATACACAAAGCAGAAAATCAATCCCGGTAAGATTATTTACAGCAAGGACCTCATTTTCAAGGGCGCAAGCCATGGCAGTACATTGAGCATTATTCCCAAGGAAAAGGCCGAGGAAATGAAAGACAAACTTCCCAAGGTGCCCAAGAGTCCGAGCAATCATTATGTGAATTTCCTTCGTGCTTGTCAGGGAACGGAAAAGACACGTTCACCCTTCGAGATCAACGGTGTTCTCAGTCAGGTATTCTGTCTTGGCGTGATAGCACAACGGCTCAATACTCAATTGTTCTTTGATCCCCGGAATAAGGTATTCACCAATAATGATTTTGCCAACTCCATGTTGGCTGGTATGCCCCCCAGACGCGGTTGGGAAGATTTCTATAAAATTTAATTGCCGGGTATCATGAAGAATAGATTTCTTAAATATGTCAGGATGTCAGCCGTTTTGGTTGCACTGACAGCCTGTGCCCCAACAGAAGCTGGTGCCAAGGGCGACAATGTCCTTACAGAGCAGGAGCAACGTGAAGGATGGAAACTGTTGTGGGACGGAAAAACCACAAAAGGATGGCGTGGAGCCAAAATACAGACATTTCCTGAAAAAGGATGGGTCATCCAGAACGGTATCTTGAAAGTGCTTCCTTCTGACGGAGGCGAAAGCACCAATGGAGGCGACATTGTAACCGAAAAGAAATATGCGAATTTTATTCTTAAGGTAGATTTTAAGATAACAGAAGGAGCAAACAGCGGAATAAAGTACTTTGTGGATTCTGAGTTGAATAAGGGAGAGGGTAGTGCCATTGGTTGTGAATTTCAGATACTGGACGATGAACGCCATCCCGATGCAAAGCTTGGCGTAAAGGGAAACCGCAAGCTGGCATCCTTGTACGATCTCATTCCGGCTCCTGAAAAGAAACCGTTTAAGATTGGTGAATTCAACACAGCCACCATTATCGTTAAAGGAAATCATGTGGAACATTGGCTCAATGGCGAACTGATGGTGAAGTACAACCGCAACAGCCAGCAGTGGAACGCATTGGTGGCTTACAGTAAATACAACAAGTGGCCTGATTTCGGTAACTTGAAGGAAGGAAGAATCCTTCTTCAGGATCATGGAAATGAGGTTTGGTTTAAGAACATAAAGATAAAGGAACTGTAGAATGAAAGCATTCCCACTGCTCCCCGTCCTTTCATTGGCGGTTCAGGCCACGGCACAGCAGCGGCCCAACATAGTCTATATCATGACGGATGACCATACGGCTCAGATGATGTCATGCTATGGAAACAGTCCTGTGCCCACGCCCAATCTGGATCGTATAGCCAATGAAGGCGTCCTCTTTTCCGAGAGTTTTGTGGCAAACTCCCTGAGCGGTCCGTCACGTGCTTGTATGCTGACAGGAAAGCACAGCCATAAAAACGGCTTTACGAACAACGAACACGGCATATTTGACGGTACGCAGCAAACAATGCCCAAACTGCTCCAGAAGGCAGGGTACCAGACGGCTCTTATCGGCAAGTGGCATTTGGTTAGTCAGCCCACAGGCTTCAACCATTATGATATTCTTATCGGCCAAGGCGAGTATTATAACCCCACATTCCTGCATCAGGACGGAAGTTCTTCGGTGGAAGAAGGGTATTGTACAGACGTCATTACGGACAAAAGTATAGAATGGCTGGAACAACGCGACAAGGAAAAGCCGTTCATCCTTTTTGTCCATCATAAGGCATGTCACAGAGATTGGTTGCCGCCCATTAAATACCTTCGTGACTATGAGGATGTAACCTTTCCTTTGCCCGCCAATTTTTGGGATGACTACGAAGGCAGGCAAGCCGCCAAGGAGCAGCAGATGAATATATCAAGCGGCCATGACATGGATTTGATTTACGACAATAAAGTGTATCTTCCTGGCGATTCCAGCCGTCTGTCACAGACCTACCTTGCTTATGTAAACCGTCTGGACGAGAAGTCACGTCAGACCTACTGGCAGTTCTACGACAGCTTGAGCAGGGAGTTCTATGCATCCAAACCCACTGGCCGTCAGCTTACGGAATACAAGTTCCAGCGTTTTATGCGTGACTATGCGAAGGTTACGCGAAGTCTGGATGACAATGTGGGCCGTCTGATGGACTATCTCCGCACTGAGGGTTTGCTGGACAACACGTTGGTGGTATATACCAGCGACCAGGGCTTCTATATGGGCGAACATGGTTGGTTTGACAAGCGGTTCATGTACGAAGAGAGCATGCGCACACCACTTCTTATGCGTCTGCCCCAGGGCTACAACCGTAGAGGTCAGATTGATGAAATGGTGCAGAATATAGACTATGCCCCAACATTCCTGCAGATGGCGGGCGTGCCCGTCCCCGAGGATATGCAAGGCGAGTCCTTGGTTCCGCTTCTCAGGGAAGAAGAAAGTCCCCGCAAGTGGCGCGATGCCCTTTATTATCATTTCTATGAGTATCCGGCCGAACATATGGTCAAGCGCCATTACGGTATCCGTACTGAACGGTACAAACTGATTCATTTCTATAATGACATAGATACATGGGAATTGTACGACCTTCAGGAAGACCCCTCAGAGATGCATAATCTGTATGGCGACCCCAGGTATAGAAAGGTGCAGAAGAAACTGCACAAGAAACTTGTTGAAATACGCCGGGAGTATGAGGCGGAAGAAGGATAGTACATACGTTAGCTGTCTGTTGATGACTGATTCTGAATAAAAATAAATAGTTTCATAGTTGTAATTTAAAGGTTAATTAATGAAAAGAATGGTTGTCGTGATGACAACCTTCTTTTGTATTAGTTAAAAGGAGTGATATGGCAGATAAAAAATATTATTATACGGCAGTCAGGAGAACCGTTCTTTTATTGAATGCATTGTTATTGTGCCTGACAGCAGGCGCATCGAAAAGGGAAGTCATGTTTCTTGATTTGCATGAATTGACCCGTACAAGTCTTAATGACAGCATCCGGCTGCTGGACATGTGGGATGCGCTTCATTGTGCTTCCACGTTGCAGGGTGTGGTCAACCGCACTTCGCCTCGCCTGTATTTGCGTTATGTAACCAGCCATGGGATAGACATTGACGCTCACTGGTGGAATATCTACCGCAGGAAAGGCGAATGGCTTCATTCCTATGACAGCATTCCGTGCAGTAGTGTGGAGGAGGCTGTGGCTGCTTTCCGGCACCACATCAAGGGTGCTGTGGTATATGATTCTGACGTGCCTTCAACCAGCAATGTGGCTTCTTCCATAGCTGGAATAGAGAATCTGATAGCCCTGCGTTACGACCCGCGTCCACAGTCGTTGTACAGCCGCCTTGTCTTGGGAGGATTAAAGATTCCGGTCAAGTGTTGGCTGATAAATCCCGACGGCAGTTCCATGTTTACCGGGAAAGGAACTCTGCCTGGTTGTGACAGACAGTCTTCCGGATCTGTCAAGTGCGACCCCTATCTCTGGTTCATAGAGAAATATATGAAGACCGGTATCTGCAAGGGAAGGTATGCCGGTTATTATATAGACCAGTACTGGCGTTCCAGACCGCAGTCTGCACCCTCCAACCATCATCTGCTTACCAATCACGATTTCTTTGTGTCCAAAGGAGGCTTCTTCTTTGACCTTTCACCTTGGGCGGACGAAGCAGCCACAGATGACCGTTTGCAGCCTGTGGGCACGGATGCGGCCACCTTGAAGGAGCTGTTATCCCATGCATACCGTTTGGGAAAGGGAAAGGAGATGTGCTACATCGGCGGTTTTCCGGCATGGGCGTTCAAGTATACCCGCCGGGCAGGCGGCTCTCACGAGGATGTGGCCACGGAATGGCAGTTCTCAGAATTCATAAGCCATTACAATGCGTTTAAGGATGCCGATGCCATCGGTTATGGGGCCATGGCCAACGCTTCCTTCTGGCAACATTTCCCTCTGAAGAAGACTTATCCCCAGAAGTGGGTGGAACGCGAAGAACTGGTCAGACGCGGATTGGTCAGTTCCGATGGCCGGTTGGCAAAAGACAAGAACTATATTGTGATTTATGTGGGCGACTACGATGCCTCTTCTTGGGTAAGTCAGTGTATGCCACGTCTTTGGGATGCGCCCGAACGTGGACGCCTGCCCATGATGTGGGCCGTTAGCCCCGTCCTTGCGCAACGTGCCCCTCATGTCCTGCATTATTTGCGCGAAACGGCCTCTCATAACGATTATTTCGTAAGTGCGGACAACGGTGCCGGCTATCTGATGCCTGGAACAGCCGAGTATGAAGACAGTCTGCAGGGCACAACTGACCGTGTGCAGGCATGGGAACGCCATTGCCAAAGATTCTACCGCCAATGGGGGATTGACATTACCGGATTTGTCATAGACGGAAATGGTCCCGCTATGGGAAAACGCTCGCTTGATGCCTATGCCCGTTTCAGCCCTCGCGGCATTGTGCCGCAGAAGTGTCCGCCAGCCTCTTTGTACAAAGGAATGCCAGTCCTTCGGAGCGACTGGGACTTGGTATCGGACGACCCCAAGGTAGCTGCCCAGGTTCTGGTGGACCGCATCCGTGACCGTGGTGATATACCCTTCCATTGGTTCCGTTGTATCCTTAAAAGTCCCAAGTGGTACGAAGAGACCATTGCCGAGGCAAAACTCCTTAACCCCAGCATTGAACTGTTGGACGCTCCCTCCTTCTTTGAACTGCTTAAATGGTGGTTGGAGACGGAAGACCCGTCCCAGACTTCTGCACATGCCAAAGAATAGCATGGCTGTCAAAGCCTTTATGGGATGCCCCCTCAACTTACGCTTCGGCCCGTCATCAGTTATGCCTTCGTTCTGTCACTAGTAGTGATGGAACGAAGGCATGGCATATCCATTGTGCCGTCATAGTTCCCAGACTCATCCCTGCAGTCTGGGAAAGGTTAAAAGTTAAAAGGTTAAATGTGATGCAAACGACATAGTAGGTTGTTCTGAACACTTCATCCAAAGTCCTTCTATAGTCAACCGTCATCCTGACCATACCTCATACAAAAAATATAAAGATGTTTTCGATGAGCGAAGGCGAATAATTTAGTTCAGGATCTCACCGCGCGTCTCGATGTATATCGCCGACCCCTTTCCGCGGACAGATGCTGAACTGAATTCAGCATGACGTCTATAGACAGCCAATAGCCAATGGCCAACAACCTTCGAATGTTAATTGTCTTCTTACTGCGAGAGGTTGGTGTGACTCATAAAGAAAACCAATACCCTAATACTCTTTATTAGTATTAGTATATTATACTTAATATAAGTAATATAATAATATTATAAAGAATAATACGCGCACGCGCGATTTGCACATATCAGCAGACAGTTATCTTAACCGTTTGTCAAAAACACATTTCGTCAAATTTAACTTTTAACCTTTAACCTTTTAACGTCTTGGCATAAAATTCCCAACTGTTCTTAATCCACATCCGTTTCAGTAACGGTTAAAAGTTAAAAGGTTAAATGCGATGCAAATGACATGGCAGGTTGTGCCTATCGCTTTACCCAACGTCATCCTGACCATACCTCATACAAAAAATATAAAGATGTTTTCGATGAGCGAAGGCGAATAACTCGTTTCAGGATCTCACCGAGAGTCTTGATGTACATAGCCGACACCTCATCGCTGACAGATGCTGAATTAGATTCAGCATGACGTTTATAGACCGCTAATAGCCAATGGTCCAGACGTCACTCGCATGACGTCTGGAAACTTTGGATTACTTCCTTGCCTTTTTGTTTTTCTTGTTCTTCTTGCCGTCTTTTCCCTTCTTGCCGTCTTTGTTTTTCTTGCCGCCCTTGAGAATCTTTTTCAGCACAATGGGGTCGTCGGTGGTAATAAGGTCGATGTAGGGGTTGGCGGCATGTTCCTTAAGCGCCTGCTCGCCATTGACTGTCCATACATTCACTTCCAGACCACATTCCTTTGCTTCTTTCAGCCAAGATGGGTTTTTCTTGAAGACAGAATGGTTATAGTCGATTCCGCTGAGACCAAGGGCCTTTACTTCCTTAGGGGAAAGGTTTCCGTTGAGATAGGCCACCTTTGCCTGTGGGTCGAGTTTGTGCAGGCGTTCGCAGATAAACTTGCTGAAGGCGATGTACTCTACCTGGTTCTGCACGCCGAGCTCGCGGACAAGACGTATCACGTTGTCCACGACTGATGCGTTGCGCTCGTCGTTCTTGTGGGTCTTGATTTCGAATACCATTTTCAGATGGGGGTATTTGGCTCCCTCGCGAAGGTATTGCGCCACGGTGGGCATAAGTTCGCCATTGCTCATCTTGCAATACTGCACCTTGGCGTAAGGTACGTCCTCTATGCGGATGCCGTCAATTACGCCATCGTGGTTGCATACCAAGACACCGTCAGACGTCTGCCAAACGTCAAATTCGCAGCCATAGAGTTTGTGTTTGGCGGCAAGTTCCATGGAGGTTACGGAATTCTGTGCACTGCCCTCGGTTTTCCAATAACCGCGGTGGGCAACAACTTGGGGCTGGGCATAAGCCGCAAGCGAAACCAGCATCATGAATGATGCAAAAAGACTTTTTTTCATGTCGAAATAGGATTAATGTTTATGAATTTGACAGCAAAGGTAAGAAAAAAGCCACGTCTGTATATGATTTTGTCCGTTTTTTGTAGTCTACAAATGGTTTTTTGCCTATCTTTGTGGTGTATAGTAGGTCCGTTACGTGTATGATTGTACGGTTTCGGACGTAAATCTGATACGAATAAAAACATAAATGCTAAAGATATGAGGAAAACATTTTTTACAGCCGTTCTTTTGGCTTGCGGTATGATGGCACAGGCGAAGGTCACCTTGCCGAGTGTGTATACCGATAATATGGTGCTGCAACAGAAGTCTACATTGAAAATCCATGGAAGGTCGCGCCCCAATGCCGATATAAGTCTTCAGACAGGATGGAGCAGGGCTGCCGTCAACACCAAGTCGGACGCCAGAGGCCATTGGTACATGGAAGTGGCGACGCCCAAGGCAGGAGGTCCCTACACGCTTACTTTCTCTGACGGAGAAGACACCACTCTGGAGAATGTGATGGTGGGAGAAGTGTGGCTGGGAAGCGGACAAAGCAACATGGAAATGCCCTTGGCTGGATGGGGAAAGGTGTTCAACTATGAGGAGGAGATAGCCAAAGCCAATTATCCGCAGATACGCCTGTTCCAGGTAAAGAACACCCTTGACTTGAAGCAGCGCGACTGTTTCAGTCTGGAATATGCTATGGACGGATGGCAGGAATGCTCTCCGAAAACGGTTCCCGAATTCAGTGCGGTCTGCTATTTCTTTGCCAGTCAGCTGTGGAACGAGTTGAAGATACCCATTGGCGTGATAGACTCCAACTGGGGCGGCACACCTGCACAGGCTTGGATTAGTGCGGAAGCCCTGGGCCGAGTGATGGGATTCCAGGAACAGATGGCATGGATGGAGCAGAAAGGCTCCAAACTGGCAGATGAAATGACCCGTATCCAACAGGAGTGGAATGATACCTACAACACCCGAGACATCGGTTTGACAACGGCTCGTCCCTGGTTCAAAGCCGAGATTGATGACAAGAATTGGCCCACCATGGTCCTGCCCGGTGCGTGGGAAGGCAAGGGATTGCCCGGTCTGGACGGTGTGGTATGGTTCCGTAAGACCATAGAGATTCCGCAGGCGATGGCTGGTAAAGACATACAACTGAACCTGGGTCAAGTGGACGATGCCGACATCACTTATTTCAATGGCGAACAAGTGGGTCAGACAAGCGGATACACCAATAACCGCTTGTACACCATACCCGGAAATTTGGTAAAGGCCGGCCGCAATGTCATTGCTGTGAGAGTATCTGACATGGGCAACGGTGGCGGATTCTTGAGCAAGGCAGACCAACTGCACTATACCGTTGGTGGTCAGAAGACTTCTTTGGCCGGAGAATGGCAATATGCTGTGGGGCTGAATGTGGCTCATTTTGGCGAACGCCCCAAGACGGTGAACAGCCATTACCCCTCTGTACTTTACAATGCAATGATCAATCCCCTGATTGACTTCCCCATAAAGGGTGTGCTCTGGTATCAAGGATGTTCCAATGTGGGAGCGGCTGTACAGCACGAGAGCCTGTTCCAGACGCTGATTCAGGACTGGCGTGAGAAATGGCAGCAACCCGATATGCCCTTCTACTTTGCCCAGCTGGCCAACTACCTGACCCCAAGAGATGTGCAGCCCGACTCGGAATGGGCACTCTTGCGCGAGACTCAGGAGAAGGCTCTTACCCTACACAATACGGGCATGGCCTGCAACATAGACATTGGTGATGCCAAGGACATTCATCCCAAGAGCAAGCGCGAGCTGGGAAGACGTATGGCGGCCATTGCCCTTCATAAGACTTACGGAATGAAAGACGTTGTTTATACCGCACCTATTTATAAGAAGTATCAGGTTGTGGGCGACGAGGTTCATATAGAATTTGACTATCCCGAAGGAAGCGAACCCTTTATTCAAGACAGTAACCTGCCCGGATTTACCATTGCCGGCCCAGACCACAAGTGGTATGTGGCAAGTGCCAAGACCGTGGGCGACAAAGTGGTGGTAAGGAGCAACAAGGTGAAATTCCCCGTGGCCGTACGTTACGGATGGGCGGACAACCCAACCTGTACCCTGCGCACCGAGAGCAGTTTCCCCGTGACTCCTTTCCGCACAGACAATTGGCAAGTATCAAACAAATAACCCTCTAATACATTTATTTATGGCACAAAGATTTATTCTGAACGAAGTTTCTTACTTCGGACCCGGTGCGCGAAAAGAATTACCGGAAGTTCTATCCCGAATGGGAGTGAAAAAGGCGCTTGTAACCTCTGATAAGGGGCTCATAAAGGTGGGCACCACAAAGATGGTGACAGACGTATTGGACGAAATGGGATTCCCATATGAAATCTACAGCGAAATAAAGCCAAATCCTACCGTAACAAACGTAAAGCAAGGCGTGGACGCGTTCAAGGCAAGTGGGGCGGACTGCATTATTGCCATTGGCGGAGGTTCCAGTATGGATACGGCAAAGGGAATCGGCATTGTGGCCAATAACCCCGAGTTTTCCGACATCGTTTCTTTGGAAGGATGTGCGCCAACCAAGAACAAGAGCGTGCCCATCATAGCCCTGCCCACCACTGCCGGTACAGGAGCGGAGGTTACGATAAATTATGTGATTATTGACGAAGAACGTCAGGCAAAGATGGTATGCGTAGACCCCAACGACATTCCTGCAGTGGCCATTGTAGACCCCGAGCTGATGTACAGCCTGCCCAAGGGACTGACGGCTGCCACGGGTATGGATGCCCTGACCCACGCCATCGAAGGCTATATCACCAAGGGTGCATGGATCATGAGCGACATGTACGAACTGCAGGCCATCAAGATGATTGCCGAGAACCTTCCCATTGCTGTGGATGAACCCACTAATCCTGTGGGTCGCGAAGGTATGGCGCTGGCACAATACATTGCCGCCCAGGCGTTCTCCAATGTTGGTTTGGGCCTGGTGCATGGCATGGCCCATCCCATGGGTTCCTTGCATGACATTCCCCACGGTGTGGCCAATGCGTTGCTGTTGCCCACCATCATGGAATTCAACATGCCCACCCGCATAGAGAAGTATGGCGTGATTGCCCAGCACATGGGTGTGGACACCACCGGCATGACTCCCGAAGAAGCTGCCCAGGCTGCGGTGGATGCGGTACGCGCACTCAGCATCCGTGTGGGTATTCCCCAGCATCTGTCAGAAATCGGCATCACAGAAGCGGACATTCCCGCACTTGCCGCACAGGCCATTACCGACGTCTGCACGCCCGGCAATCCCCGCGATGTGACCGAAGCGGAAATCATTGAACTTTATAAAAAGGTATTGTAATTGCCGCACTACAGCGAAATACTTGAGGTTCTCAGGAACCCGGCACAAGACATCAGAATCCGGTACACAGAGTTGTATCGGATTCTCTGCCTTGTACTGGAAGAGGCGACTCAGCATACTGGCATTGACTTCAGTGGCCCTTTTGCCCGATTGACTTTTGCGTGCCAGAACAATCTGATAGAACGTGCGCTTCATTATCCCATAAACAACTTTCGTGGCCGTTGCCACAACCTGCATGAACACACCCGAGAGGAACTGACCGTGCTGCTGCCCCATGATGCCGCCTGTCTGACAGAACTGGTGCGTCAGGTGCATGACACCCCCGTCCCGGATGAACTTCTCTCTATGCTTCCGTCTAAGGCCGATCGGTCGGAACGGCCGGATGCCGTGCCAAAAGTGGAGAAGATGCGCGTTAGTGTGCTTTCTTGGGACGACCGTTACATTCTGGCTGTTCCGGAGGATGGTTTTGAAGAGCAGATATCCATTGATTATGTGGATGACAATGGACATTTGGGTGGTTGGGAACATTTGAAGCTCTTGCTGAACGTCGGTACGCAATTGGGCTTGCTGAACTGCGTCGCGAGGGAAGGAATTTTTCATCCCGAGGTAATAATTCTGGAACCGGATTATCTGGTTGACGTTTCCACCGTTGCAGCCTGTTTCAAGGCATATGGAATTACGCCATACGCCCACTTGACAAACCGCTTGGGCGCTAAGGAAGTTTCACCAGCCACTCTGCTCGGAAACTTTGCCGGCCAGTTGCTCGATGAGGAAGTCAGCCGACAGAGAACCTTCACGGAGGAAGAATACGGGTATGCCGCTTCAGCAAGGCGTTTCATGCACATGAACGTGCTTCAGATACTTTCGGTAAAAGACCAGTTCTCTGGTTTCCATTCCAAGGCACAAAGCCAGTTGGCCAATATCAGGAAGATTCTGCAACAGGCAGTGCGGCACGACAAGGCTCTGGATATGGACCATGTCCTGCTGGAGGCGTCGTTCATGTGCGAGGCGTTGGGGCTACAAGGCCGTATGGACCTTATAACGGACGACTGCCGTGTGCTGATGGAGCAGAAGTCGGGCAAGCGCGACGAATTCCGCAACAGACACGTTGAGAGCCACTATGTACAGATGTTGCTTTATCAAGCCATGCTGCATTACGGATTCGGTATCCGTAACGACGACATTTCCTGCTATCTGCTCTATTCCAAGTATGAGGACGGATTGTTGAAAGAGGGTGCGGCACCGCAATTGTTGAAGCAGGCATTGCAGATACGCAACCAGATGGTATGGCTTGATTTCAGATTGTGCAAAGGCGGCACACAACTGCTGGAACAGCTTGTTCCTGAACATTTTCGTGGGATTGGGTGCAGCGACCGTTTCTGGAACGAATATGTAAAAGACCCGCTTGCCCGCTTGCTGGACGCCGTGAAGAACGCACCGGCGGAGGCTAAAACCTATTACCACCGCATGACGGGGTTTGTGGCACAAGAGCATCTGCTTGCCAAGATTGGTGCACCGGGACGCGAGGCCGACGGTATGGCATCTCTTTGGAAATGTCCCCTGGAAGAGAAGTTGCTGGCCGGAAACATCCTTTTGGGTCTGAGAATTGTACAGACCATTGACCGCGAAGAAATCGGGACGGAACAGGTGGTTCTGCAATTCTCCGAAACCAATGAATTGGGCATACCGAATTTCAGAAAGGGCGACAGCGTAATCCTGTATGCCTATCCGAAGAATACGGTCCCCGATGCGTGCGGTGCCATATTGTTCCGGTGCACCATATTGGCGTTCAATCTGGATTCGGTGGAACTGCAGCTTAGAACACCGCAAAGGAATCGCCGCATTTTTGAACAGACAGACTGCCGGGTGTGGGCCGTTGAGCATGATTGTGTAGAGTCCGGTTTCTCCGCACTTTACCGTTCCGTGTATTCCCTGCTGACCACCACTGAGGACAGAAGACGGCTGCTTATGGCGCAGCGACAACCGGAAGCAGACTCTAAAGTTACCCTCAGCCTGGACTTTTCAATGGACGGCAAGTGCCCTCATTTCAACCAACTGGTTCTGCGTGCCCGCCAGGCAAAGGACTATTTCATGCTGGTTGGCCCCCCGGGAACGGGCAAGACTTCGTTCGGGCTGGTCAATATCTTGCTGGAGACATTGGCCCATCCGGAAGAGTCCGTGCTGTTGCTCTCCTATACGAACAGAGCTGTGGACGAGATCTGCAGCAAGTTGGTGCAACATGGCATAGACTTTATCCGTATTGGCAGGCCCCATGCTTGCAGCGAGGCCTACCATCCTTATCTTTTGGAACAGCGCATCAAGCCGCTGGACAGAATAGACGAGATCGACGGTTTGATCAGACAAACCCGCGTGTTCGTGGGAACCACCAGCAGCATTTCTTCCCATTCCGAATTGTTGCAGCTCAAAACCTTTGACATGGCCATTATCGACGAAGCCTCGCAAATTCTGGAGCCGCAAATCATGGGCATCCTTTGCGCAACGTGCAACGGCGAGCCTTCCATCAAGAAGTTTGTCATGATTGGCGACCACAAACAACTGCCCGCCGTGGTGCTGCAACCGTCCCAGACTTCTGCCGTCAGCGATGCCCTCTTGAACGGAATGGGGCTGATGGACTGCCGCGAATCTCTCTTCCAACGCTTGGTGCGCCTTCAGGAAAGGGCCTTTGGCGCCGAGTCTCCCTATATGTTTACCTTTACCCGTCAGGGACGCATGCACCCCGATGTGGCACACTTTGCCGTGAAGTCTTTCTATGAGGATAATCTCGGTCCCGTGCCCCTTCCTCACCAGCTTTCTCCGCTGCATTTCCCGGTGGTGGATGCAGGCTGCCCCTTGCAGCAGATTATGGCCACCCGGCGCACGGTTTTCTTCCCATCGTCAGCGCCCGTTGACAATCTGTCTCCAAAGACAAACGTGCAGGAAGCTCGCATGATTGCCCGAACAGTGCAGAGCGTGTATCGCCTCTACCGTCAGAACCGGAAACCCTTCCTCCCTCATGAAAGTGTGGGCGTAATTGTCCCTTACCGCCTCCAGATTGTACAGGTGATGCAGGAGATAGCAAGCTTGGGCATACCCGAACTGAACGGAATAACCGTGGATACGGTGGAACGATACCAGGGCAGCCAGCGCGATGTCATCATCTATGGCTTTACGGTTCGCCAGCCCTATCAGCTCCGGTTCCTCTGCAGCCAGTCCTTTGTGGAGCAGGGGGCAGTAATAGACCGAAAACTGAATGTGGCCCTGACCCGTGCCCGTGAGCAACTAGTGCTCATCGGCAATCCCGCCATCCTCTCATTGGACGAGGTTCACCGCCGTTTGATTGAGGAAATCGGAGCAACAACCTTTCCCGAATAAGAACTCCTGCTCACTTTCTGATGTTTTTCCTCTTTCTGTCGTCAAGTCTATCGAAAGGAGCAGGGGAGTGCAGCGCGGCAAATATGAGAAAATCCCACATCCGAATAGTTCTTTCGTGAAAATTTGTGCGCGGCAGACCCTGCCGCACACTTTTCAGCCACAGGAAATGCTCGGCAGCCTCTGCCGACCACTTTTTTACCTCAAAAATACGTCCGGCAGACCCTGCCGAGCACTTTTTGGCCCCAGGAAACGCGCGGCAGCCTCTGCCGAGCCCTTTTTTACCTCAAAATAACGTGCGGCAGCCTCTGCCGAGCATTTTTTGGCCACAGAAACCCTGCGGCAGCCTCTGCCGAGCACAATAAGAAACGAATTTATAGTAAATTTGAGGCTAAAAATGAAAGTTATATGTTTTGTCTCTTCGCTCGCTTAATTGTGCTTTGGCTGTCGCCGAAGGTACTTCCGCTCGGAAAAAATCAAACAAGTTTGTTTTTTCGCTCGCTTAATCGTACCTTTGCACGCAAATTTATGAAGATGAAACGCAAGATGCTTCTTATAATCGTCGGCATGATGCTGGTGCTGCTGGCCGGATTGTCCTTGTGGGGCGGTTCGGAGTGCGGTATGTCTGCCGGTGTGGAGCAGACGGAAGTGCGTGTCATGGCCGATTCGGACTTTTCGGGAGAGATACTTCCCGTGAAGCAGCATCATCCGTATGACCTGGACGGCGGCGGTGTTGGGATTGCCCCCCGTACCAGTTCCCTGGGTTCCAATACTGTACGGAACGTGCAGCCGTTCTCTTCCTTGTGGCGCGAGCAGAGTCTCCGCCGCCTGCTGTTCAAGCATATTGTGCGTCTTGTGGAATATAGGGTGGCGCAGTTGTTGACTTCCCATAGGACAGATTGTTTTGTGGGTCGCATTTATCCTACGCCCTTGTACACTTTTGCCATTCGGCACATCATCATTTAGCGGTTTTTCTTTTCCCCGTTTTATACTCCTGTTGTATAGCTGCGTAAGGTGTGTCCATTCTTGTTACATGCTTTTTGCAGGCTTTTCAGGTGAACTATATATTATAAAAAAAGAAAATAAACCAATAAAAAACAGATTATTATGACATCATTGTCTTTTGAGAATATTGGCCGGGTGGCCAATGTGAAATCCCGTGTGAATATGCCCATGATTGTGTTTTGTGTGCTTGCCTTTGCCTTTGGCGTGGCGCTGACATTGTTTGCTTCTTCCAATACCAACGAAGGTTTGGGAATGACGGGACTTTTTGTCGGTGTGCTCATTGTCATCGTAAGTGTGGCCGTTATGTTTTCCAAACGGAAACAATGGATTTATGTGCCTACCGGCAGCCCTCTTTACTCCGAATCCGTAGAGATGGACATGGAGAGCCTTAAGGGACTGCGCAAGCGTCTTGTGCAGATTGATTCAGAGGCGGAGAAGATGTTTGCGAGCGCAGACAATGGCCGTGTGTTGTTTGAGAGCATCTATGCCACGGATGGCAGTTTTGCGGCCTTTCAGATAAGCCAGTATACGGCGCTCATGTATGTGCCCATAATGGAAATCCGTTGCCTCACCGGCAGTCAGGCCCTTGGCTTTGTGGAATTGCTCAGGAAAGAAATATACAGGAAGTCCTAAGGCGGATGCTTGCGGTGGCCATGTCTTTTACCGGACATGGCCATTTTCTGCCCAGCCCGTTCGCCCGGCAATCTTAAAAAAACTAAAAAACGGTTTTTTATTTTGTCCTTTTTCCAACAATTCGTAATTTTGTGTCTGATTCACGTTGATAACACACATATTAAGATATAATAATACGATGAAAAAACTTTTTCTTTTTGCCTTTGCCTTTGCGGCCAGTTTTTCTGCTGCGGCACAATCCATCTATTACCAGGACAAGAACAACAAGGACATGATGCGCCATACTATGCGCAACGATGTACTGCGTAACGAGTTCATACTGCCCAACGTAAACAAGTATATGGTGCTGAAGAGCGACTTGCACATCCATACTATTTATTCAGACGGAAGCGTGACACCCGAATATCGTGTTCAGGAGGCCTGGACAGACGGACTGGACGTGATAGCCATCACAGACCATGTGGAATACCGCAAGTGGGAGGGACAGATGATTTCCTTCCTGAAAGGCTATGTGCCCGAGGGCACCAAGGCTGTAAATGCCGGCATCACAGGAAAAGCGGCAGATGAGCGTGGCATACTCTCTGACCTGAACCTCCCTGTGCGTGAGGCCCAACGGGTTGCGGATCAGAGCGGACTTCTGCTGATTCCCGGCGTGGAGATTACCCGCGACCCGCTGAAAGTGGGTCATTATAATGCCCTTTTCGTAAAGGATGCCAATACGGTTTATGATGCCGACCCCATCGTGTCTATAAAGAACGCCCGCGAGCAGGGAGCGATTATCATTCAGAACCATCCCGGATGGCGCCGGAAGGATCTTGAAATAATCGATTTTGAGAAGCAAGTATATGAACAGAATCTGATAGACGGTGTGGAAATCATGAATGGCGGCGAGTTTTACCCCACCGTGGTGAGCCGTGCCTCAGAAAAGAAACTCTTCATGGCGGCGAACACAGACATTCACAGCACCACATCGAAAGACTATGTGGCCGTAGGGCACCAGCGCAACATGACCCTTATCCTTGCAAAGGAAAAGTCTCTTGAAGCGGTGAAGGAAGCCTTGCAGGCGCGTCGCACATTGGCCTATTCTTTTGGCTCCATTGCCGGTGAGGAACAATTGGTAAGAGATTTCTTCCAGGCCTGCATCAAATATGAGACCCTCTTTGAGAAGGATAAAAAACAGCGCAGGGTGCGCATGACCAATCCCACCTCCATGCACTTTGTCCTGAACTTTGGCGGCAATCCCGTACAGTTACGCCCTTTTACCTCGCGCGACTTTAATGTGAGCCGCGACAAGGAGGTAGTCTTCACCGTAGAGAACTTGTGGATTCCGGGCGAAAAAAAGCATCCCGAGTTCAGACTGGGTTATCATTTGTTTTAAACACTCTTAATTGTCAAACCATTAAAATTTAAATGTTATGTTAAGCAAACAACTTCACGAAGCAATCAATGCACAGATCAATGCCGAACTTTGGTCTGCTTATCTTTACTTGGCCATGTCTTTGGATGCCGAGAACAAAGGCTATAAGGGAGTGGCAAACTGGTTTTACGTACAGTTCCAGGAAGAACAGGATCATGCCCGCATCTTCATGAACTACCTCAACAGCGTTGATGCAAAGGTAACTCTTCAGCCTATTGCAGAAGTGCCAGCAAAATGGGATACGGTGCTTGACATGTTCAAACAAACGCTAGAACATGAAAAGAAGGTGACCTCGCTTATCAATAATCTCGCATATATAGCCAATGAAGACCACGATTTTTCATCTATCAACCGTCTTGTGTGGTTCATTGATGAACAGGTTGAGGAAGAAGAATCTGCACGTGATATGATTACAGCAATGGAGGCTGTAGAGGGTAATAAGTATGGTATGTACATGCTTGACAAAGAATTGGCGGCACGTACCTATACCCAGGCGTCTCCTCTTGCTTCATCTGCTGAATAATGCTGTTATTACCATTTAGGTTAGTGTGGGGCGTTTCATTGTTGATTCGCCTCACACTCATAGTTTTATAGATAATATTATGATACTTTCTACAACACCTCAGCTCGAGGGACATATCATTAAGGAGTATTTGGGAATTGTAAGTGGGGAGGTAATTCTGGGCGCAAACTTTTTCAGAGACTTTAAGGCTTCGCTTACAGACTTTTTTGGCGGACGTAGCGGTACATATGAACATTTGCTGCAGGATGCAAAAGACAAGGCGCTGAAAGAAATGGAAAGTCGCGCCTCGGTACTTGGTGCCAATGCAATTGTAGGGATTGATCTCGATTATGAAACGGTAGGGCAGGGACAATCCATGCTGATGGTCTCCTGTACCGGTACTGCGGTCCGCATTTGAATGCATTCAGTACTATGTCTTATACTGCTATAGGTAGACACATTTTTAATGGTTGATAAATGTGTCTACCTATAGCAGTATAAGACAAAGGAAGAAAACGACACTGTTTTCTTCCTACTCGATTCGTTTTTCTTTTAGAGATTATGCTTGATGTACAGTGACTTGCGGGAAGGGGAATGCAATTCCTTCCTTATTGAAGACTTCATAAATGTTCTGGTTCATGTCAAAGAACACTCCCCAGTAGTCTTCATTCTTGGTCCATACACGGATTGTGATATTTACGCTGCTATCTGCCAATGCGCTTAAAGCGATAAAAGGAGCAGGATCTGTAAGGATACGGCTGTCTTTCTTGATTAAGTCAAGTGCAGTTTGGCGGACTTTTTCTATTTCTGTGCCATATTCAACACCAATAGTCCAATCAACACGTCTTAATGCACTAAGACTATAGTTGGTGACACTTCCGCTGCTCAGACTGCCGTTGGGCACATATATAATTTTGTTGTCGGGAGTGGTTAGAACTGTGTGGAAGATTTGTATTTCCTTGACAGTTCCGCTTACGCCTTGCGCGTCAATATAATCACCCACCTTGTAGGGTTTGAATAACAGGATTATCAGACCGCCGGCAAGATTCTGAAGATTACCGCTCAGGGCCATACCTATGGCCACACCGGCAGAAGCCAGCAAAGCGGCAAAGGATGTAGTGTTGACGCCTAGTGCACTGACAACAGAAATCAGCAAAAGGATGGTAAGCAATATGTTGATGAAGCTGCGGAGAAATGATTGGATGGTCGCATCAATTTTCCTGCGTTCCATCATTTGGACTACCAGACGGTTGATGACGGAAATCAGAAAACGTCCGGCAATAAATATTACGGCAGCCAGAAGAATGCTTTTTCCGGCATCCACGCTGAATGTGATAATCTGCTGGATTACTTTCTCGAGATTTACGTTTTGAGCGCTTTGTGCTAATTCTGTTGCGCCCTCTGATAATAATAATGTAAACATAGAATTATAATTAGATAATGATTTATGTATGGCAAAGGTACGAAATTTAATAATATAAACCTAATAATAGGCTTCATTTCTATGAAGGGTTTTTATAATTAAAGGGATATCCTAAAAATTGGGTCGAGTTGATTTTCATTCTTTCCCCTCTCTATATATTATATAATAATGTGTTCATAGATTTTTCATGTTATATATTAAAAAAAGTTGTGATAGTATTTTGTCATGTTGCAGAAAGTGTCTACCTTTGCACCCGCAAACGAGGGAAGACGCCGTTTGCGCGAGTTCTTTGAAAGACTTCACATAAGACATAAAAGGAAATGTAGTACAAGCTTTTTTAATGAAGCGAACCGTCGATTCAATTC
>JAGBGU010000082.1 GCA_017935785.1 Bacteroidaceae bacterium | reverse complement strand
TCTCCTCGGGGCAAGTTAGCTATCTCCTCAGAGTAAATAAGCTATCTCCTGAGACCAAGTTAGCTATCTTACTTTTTCCCCATATTTTTGTCTTGGAAAACGATGGTTATTGCTGCTGATTTTATTTTTTGACAAAAGAACGTATTTTTTCTTTTGTTTCTTTATCAAAATAGAGATGAAGATGTAAAATATTTTTATAAATTGATGTCGTTGTCTACCAAAAATATAATGTAATTACAATGTATTGTATATCAATGTGTAATTAGCGTCTCAAATTGCCGTTATCCCTATAATTTTCTGTTCTTGTGTAAAGGCGAGAAAATGTTTCTCAAAAGATATGAGGCATTCATGTTCTGAGCTATGCCTTCTGTTATTTTATATGAATAGGCAATATTGTCAGAGAGTTCTATTTCAAAACAATAGTTCCTGAATTTGTCTTTCTGCATTTCGTAATGCTGAGCCAATTCCAAATCATGCGTGGCAATTATCCCAGACATATTAAGGCTGGAAACAGAATCAAGGAAAAGTATAGAACCGTTCAGTTTGTCTTTGGAATTTGTCCCTTTTAGTATTTCATCAAGAATGACCAGTGTATGCGAATGTTGTGTCAGGTATTCCGTTAATTGTTTCAAGCGCAGGATTTCCGCTTGAAAGTATGATACGTTATTGCAAAGATTGTCAGTTGTCCGCATACTTGAAAACAAAGATACAAGTGAACAGCTGAATTCTTCGGCACAAACCGGTACTCCAGTGCTTGCCAGCAAATAGGTTATACCAATTGTGCGAAGAAACGTGCTTTTTCCCGCCATGTTTGCTCCGGTGACGATAGCTATATTGCCCTTTTTCAAAGTAAAGTCATTGGGTATGGCTTGTTCGCGATTCAAGAAAGGGTGACAGACATTATGAGCTGTTATGATGTTGTCAGAAGTGTCATTGGTCAGGATGTGGGCATAATGGTTTTGCGGATGGTTATAGGCATAGGTTGAAAGACTTACAAGTGCATCCAGTTCCCCAATTGCACGGAGCCACTTGTCAATATGGGGAAGATGGTCTTCTTTCCATTTTGTAAATTCTTTAATAAGGAATATGTCAAAAAGGAACAAGCCGTTGAGCAGCAAGTACATAATTTCGCTTCCGCGGATATCGAACAGATTCAATAGTGTTGAGAGTTTTTTGAAAGCGGCCATGGAACTGTCCTTCTTTCCGAACAAATCATTGGATATGGCTTTGAGCTTTTCTGACTTAAACTCAATTACATGAATCTTTTTCATGATATTCAGATATCCAGCGTATTCCTTATGCAAGACATTGATGTGGTTATTTGCCTTTTTCTGTGTTTTTGAGACAAAGGAGGCAAAAATCAATTGCAAAGTCAGCATCAGTCCAAAAAATGAAAAGCTGATGAAACCGAAAACGCCCAATATAAGGCTTAACAGAGTAAGTCCAATGGAAAAATAGGACAGATAAGTGGCAAACGATAGGGTGTTATACTTATGCTTTACAAGATGTTGCGACAGTCCGTCAAGATTGCCGGTCATATAATCTACGGTCAGGAAACTGATTCTCCAGTCTATCAAAGCAGCCAATTCTTTAATTGCCTCTTGGTTCTGAATTACCACGTCTTTGCTGTCCGGTAATTTCATTAGCTTCTCTGCCAGTACTGTGCTTCCATGCCGTGTTACGGTTCTGTTCAGACGATGAAATAAGGAATCGGGGCCGAAGATATCCAAATCAATAGAATATGGGTGTTGCGGATTCACAAACTCTTTTCCGTTTGCAAATGCGGTGTAATCCCCTTCCATGCCGGCAAGTTCATCCGAACATACCTTTATTTTTTTTCTTAATGTTTTGGACCGGCTACAACATTCAGCATCAAAAACAAAGAAAACCACATATCCTAATAAAAAGATTACAGGAATGATTATCTGGTAGCTGGCATAATTGGGATGTATGGCATACAAACTAACACAACAGCCTAAGAACGTGGTTAGTTTGAGCCACAGACAATATAAACTGTATTTTCGGTATTTATTTTCTTCAACACTAAATCTGTCTATTCTCTCTCTATAACTTTCTTGGACCTTGAACATAAAACAACAATGGGTATCAGAAAGAGAGAGAGGGCTGTCCGGCCCTCTCTCCTGCTCTATCGTTTCATTTTATTATTTACTTTGCACAGGCGGGACACCAGGGCTTCAGTTGCTTGAAGAAGTCGTTGCCCTTGTCATCTACCAGAATGAAGGCCGGGAAGTCCTCTACATCGATCTTCCACACTGCTTCCATTCCCAGTTCGGGATATTCCACACACTCGATGCTCTTGATGCTGCTTTGTGAAAGCACGGCTGCCACACCGCCGATTGTTCCCAGATAGAAGCCGCCATACTTCTGGCAGGCGTTGGTTACGGCATCGGAACGGTTACCCTTGGCAATCATTACCAGAGAGCCTCCGTTGGCCTGGAACTCCTCTACATAGGGATCCATACGACCGGCTGTTGTGGGACCCATAGAACCGCAGGGATAGCCTTCGGGGGTCTTGGCCGGACCGGCATAGAGCACGGGATAGTCCTTGAAATAGGCGGGCAACGGCTCGCCGGCATCCAGACGGGCTTTCAGCTTGGCATGGGCAATGTCGCGGGCCACAATGATGGTTCCCTTCAGGTTTACGCGGGTGCTTACGGGATATTTGGAGAGTTCCTGCCGCACGGCATCGATGCCCTTGCCCAGGTCAATCTCTATTCCCTTTCCGCCCTCTCCGGGCTGGCGCAATGCTTCGGGGATGAGTTCTCCGGGATTGCTGTCCATCTTCTCCAGCCAGATTCCGTCCTTGTTGATCTTTGCCTTGATGTTGCGGTCGGCCGAACAGCTTACGCCCATACCGATGGGACAGGAAGCGCCATGGCGGGGCAGACGGATCACGCGGATGTCATGCGCCAGAGCCTTTCCGCCGAACTGTGCGCCAAGGCCAATCTTCTGAGCCTCCACAAGGAGCTTGTTCTCCAGGTCGATGTCGCGGAAAGCGCGTCCGGTCTCGTCTCCGGTTGTGGGCAGACCGTCATAATACTTAATGGAAGCCAGCTTAACGGTAAGCAGGTTCTTCTCTGCTGATGTTCCTCCGATTACGAATGCGATGTGATAAGGAGGACAGGCGGCTGTTCCCAGGCTCTTCATCTTCTCTACGAGGAAGGGGATAAGGGTTCCCTCGTTCTGGATGGTGGCCTTGGTCATGGGGTAAAAATAGGTCTTGTTGGCCGAACCGCCTCCCTTTGCCACCATGACGAACTTGTACTCGGCACCCTCAACCGCCTCAATGTCGATCTGGGCAGGCAGGTTGCAACGGGTGTTCACCTCGTCGTACATATTCAGTGCCGCATTCTGGGAATAGCGCAGATTGTCCTGTGTAAAGGTGTTGTACACACCAAGCGAGAGGGCTTCCTCATCCTCAAAACCGGTCCATACCTGCTGGCCCTTTTCGCCATGGATGATGGCGGTTCCGGTATCCTGACAGAAGGGGAGCACTCCCTTGGCGGCAGTCTCGGCATTGCGCAGGAACTGCAGAGCCACATATTTGTCGTTTTCGCTGCTTTCCGGGTCGTTCAGTATTGAAGCCACCTGCAGATTGTGCTCGCGACGGAGCATGAACTCTACATCGTGGAACGCCTGCTGTGCAAGCAGTGTAAGGGCCTCCGGGGTAACCTTAAGCATCTCATGTCCCTCGAAATCGCCAACGCTGACGCCCTCCTTGGTGAGCAGACGGTATTCAGTGGTGTCCTCTCCCTTCTGGAACATGGGTGCATACTTGAATTCTACATTTGCCATTGTGTTTCTGTGTTTAAATTTATTGATGTGGTTATTAGTTGTTCTTCTTGTTCAGGCCTTATCTTACCTCTCCGCTTTCATCGTACTGCTGGAAAAGGAAATCGTTATAGGGATACTTCTGCACATGAAGCTGGCGCACCTTGTCATAGAGCACCTGCCTGAGGGTGTCAATGTTTTTCCGTTCCTTGGCCGAGATAAAGAGACAAGCGCCCTCGAGACGGGTCATCCAGGTACGGGACAGGTCGTCAAACGATATGTTCTCCCTTGTTACGGGCGACAGGTCGTCGGCATCCTTCTCCACCCATGTATAGGCATCTATCTTGTTAAAGATTATCATTACCGGCTTTTCGGCACAGCCCAGATCCGCGAGTGTCTTTTCCACCACCTTTATCTGGTCTTCAAACTCGGGATGCGAGATGTCCACCACATGCAGCAGGAGGTCGGCCTCGCGCACCTCGTCAAGCGTGCTCTTGAATGAGTCCACCAGATCTGTGGGCAGCTTACGGATGAAGCCTACCGTATCAGAAAGCAGGAAGGGAAGGTTGTCCACTATCACCTTGCGCACTGTGGTGTCCAGTGTGGCAAAGAGCTTGTTCTCGGCAAAGACCTCGCTCTTGGACAAAAGGTTCATAAGCGTACTCTTGCCCACGTTTGTATAGCCCACCAGGGCCACACGGATCAGCCGGCCTCTGTTGCTCCGCTGTGTGGTCTTCTGCCTGTCTATCTCGGCCAGTCGCTGTTTGAGCAGGCTCATGCGATTCAGGATGATACGGCGGTCCATCTCCAACTGGGTTTCGCCAGGGCCTCTCAGACCCACGGAACCTTTTCCGCCTCCCGAGCCGCTTCCGCCTCCCTGGCGTTCGAGGTGGGTCCACAGGCGTTGCAGGCGGGGGAGCATGTAGCGGTATTGCGCCAGTTCCACCTGGGTCTTGGCACTTGCCGTCTGGGCTCTCATGGCAAAGATGTCCAGAATGAGGCTGGTACGGTCCAGAATCTTTACCTTCAGTTCCTTCTCAATGTTTCTCAACTGCTTTGCGCTGAGTTCGTCGTCGAAGATTACCATACCTATTTCACGCTCGGCATCCTCCTCGCGCACAATGTACTCACGTATTTCCTGCAGCTTTCCAATTCCCAGATACGTTACACTGCTGGGGCCGGCCAGACGCTGGGTAAAACGCTTTACCGTGACGGCTCCGGCCGTAGTGGCCAGAAACTCCAGTTCGTCCAGATACTCGTTTGTCCTGCGCTCGTTCTGATTGGGTGTGATCAGTCCCACCAGAATGGCCGTTTCGGCTTGCGCCTCGGTAATGATCTCGCTATTGCGCTTTTCCTTGAATTCTCTCAATTTCTTCTACGGTCTTTGTCTGTGTGATTAACTAATTGGGGGCAGGGAGAGGGTTATTTCACCTGAACAACCAGATATCTGCTTCCGCCCCAGAACTTCTCGATATCCTTCACATACAGCTCGTACAGCCCCTCATCGTTCTTTTCCAGGGAATAGCTGCCGTCAGGATGGTTGGTAAGCACCTTTGCGCTCTTGCTGTACAGGCGTATGGTACGGTCGTAACGGATGTCAATCTTTGTGAAATAGCCCTTGTTGAAGTCGCCTCTCAGCACCTCTCCGTCCTCAATGATTTTCTGTTCCTTCAGTTCCGACTTGGTGCCGAAGACAAACCAGCCGGCATTGAGTTCCTTCTCCTGGGCAGCCATGGTGCGGGCCTTGTCCTTGTTCTCCTTTTCCAGTTCGGACGCGTTGCGATGAAGGTCGGCAATCTGTTTGCCCTGTTCGCTTATCAGAATGTCCTTTTCGGCCAGTTCGGCTTCCAGTTCCTGAATGCGTGCCTGCTGGCTCTCCACCTGTGCCTGCAGGTTTTCAATGGTCTTTTTAAGCTTTTCGGCCTGAATGCCGCTTTTCTTCAGCTTTTCCTTGAGCTGGGCAATCATTTCGCGGTTTTTCTGCATCACATCCTGGATGAAAGCCATGTTCTCGCGGATTACCTCCTTGTTGCTTGCCGACTCGCGCGAACCGTCAGCCACGGTAACTCTGCCCTCGGCCTCGTTTATCTTGCTGATTCCTTCCTGAACCACATTGATGGTCCCCATTATGTCGTTCAGTTCAAAATCCTTCTCGTCAATGATTTTCTGCAAGGAGTCTCTTTCCTTCTGCATGGCTTGTTCCTTGGCCTCATTACCCATAAAGCAGGCGCTCAGCATCTGAGCTGCCACTGCCAAAATCAATAGTTTCTTCATAATCTTCAATTCTTACGTTTATGATTCGTTACTCTTTTATCTCAATGAAACGGAAGGGGGGGCGTCATTCCTCTTCCCGCTCCCTTTGTGTCTTTTTGCTCTTTACCGCAGGCTCGCATCCGGCCAGTACAATGACAAATTCTCCCTTGGGGTCATGTTCCTGGAAGTGGGCGATTACCTCCTTCAGGGTTCCGCGCACGCTTTCCTCGTGCAGCTTGCTTATCTCGCGGCACACGCTTGCCTGACGGTCCTCGCCGAAGCATTCGGCCATCTGCACCAATGCCTTAAGCAGCCGGTGGGGCGACTCGTAAAAGACGATGGTGCGCGTCTCGTCCTTCAGGGCTTCCAGGCGCGACTGGCGGCCCTTCTTCTGCGGCAAGAAACCCTCGAAGCAGAAGCGGTCGCAGGGCAGGCCGCTGCTTACCAGTGCCGGCACAAAGGCCGTGGCTCCGGGAAGCGTACACACCTCTATGCCTGCCTTGACGGCCTCGCGGACAATAAGGAATCCGGGGTCGCTGATGCCGGGAGTGCCGGCATCAGACACCACAGCCACCGTCTCGCCGGCCAGCAGCCGCTCCACCACCCTGCTCACCGTCTGGTGTTCGTTGAACTTGTGGTACGACTGCATGGCATTCTTTATCTCGAAATGCCGCAGCAGATTGCCGCTCGTGCGGGTATCCTCGGCCAGTATCAGGTCGGCCTCCTTCAGGATCCGCAGGGCACGGTATGTGATGTCCTCCAAATTGCCTACGGGCGTAGGCACAACGTAAAGTGTTCCCATCGCTTGTCTATTTGGGAACAAATTTACTCATAAAAAAAATACTTTCCTTGCCGAAAACGAAATATTTTCCCGTCAGACGTAAATTTAAGGCTTTTTCACTCTATTATTCAGTTATATATCGTAAATTTGTGGGGAAATAGGCCATACCGGCAGGGAAAAGTCCGGTCGGGAAAGCCTTTGGAAAGCAGGGACAGACACACTTCCCAGCCATACACTAACTTCAAGCAAAAATACTCAAAAGCCATGCTGAACCAGAGAATCACCTTCGACCTCTTTATCCGCGGTCTGATTGTAGTAGCCATTGTTGTATTGTCCATCTATATGGTGGGGCGCCTCAGCACCGTGCTCATCCCCTTCTTTGTGGCATGGCTGCTGGCGTATATGCTTTATCCGCTTGTATGCTTTCTCCAGTACAAGGCAAGGCTGCGGAGCCGCATCCTGAGCATCGTTGCCGCTCTGGCGGTGGTGTTCTCGGTAATCACCGGCGTGCTGGTGCTGGTGGTTCCCCCCACCATCCAGGAGTTCGGCAAGGTTCACGGCCTGCTCAACGTAATTGTGAACGAGGCCATCGGCTATCAGCACCTAACCGAGTACGCCCACCGTTTTCTGGAGCGTTATGTAGACGGGAACACCATCTCGCAACTGGCCGAGCAGGGCGACCTGAGCCAGCTTGCCCGCACCATCCTGTCCCAGCTGTGGCATCTGATTACGGGCACCATCAATCTGGCCATAGGCGTGATGGGCAGCTTCGTTGTCCTGCTGTACACCTTCTTTATATTGCTCGACTATGAACTCATCTGCGACGGATGGGCCAATCTGATTCCGGCCGGTAAGCGCGACTTTGCCGTTACGCTGGTCCAGGACGTAAAGAACGGCATGAACGCCTACTTCCGCGGCCAGTCGCTCATCGCCTTCATTGTGGGCATCCTGTTCAGCATAGGCTTCCTTATCATAGACTTCCCCTTTGCCATAGGCCTGGGGCTGTTCATCGGGCTGCTCAACCTGGTGCCCTATCTGCAGCTGATCGCCTTTCTGCCCACCATTCTGCTGGCGCTGCTCAAGGCGGCCGAGACGGGCGGCAACTTCTGGCTCATCCTGCTCAGTGCGGGAGTTGTCTTTGCCGTTGTCCAGCTCATACAGGACATGTACCTGACGCCCAAAATCATGGGCAAGGCCATGGGGCTCAACCCGGCCATCATCCTGCTCAGCCTCTCCGTCTGGGGCAGTCTGCTGGGCATTATCGGACTGATTATAGCCCTTCCCCTTACCACCCTGCTCCTCTCCTATTACCGCCGGTTTGTGCTGAACGAGACTTCGCTCGGCCCAGCCGCATCCCTTGAAAACAAGGCAAAATGACACTTTTTTGGAAAAATATGACAGAAAGAGTTGTGCAATACAATTTTAATTCATACCTTTGCACCCGCTAAAGCAAAAGCTTATAGCCCATTAGGTTGACTCGCTAGCTCAGTAGGTAGAGCACTTCACTTTTAATGAAGGGGTCTCGGGTTCGAACCCCGAGCGGGTTACCAAGGAAAAAAGGACTTCTGCGAACAGAGGTCCTTTTTCCGTTTCAAGAAACAGACAGACATAAAGAGAGAACGCAAGTTTTGCATGCAGGCCAACCTGGCGCATGGTACTCCGCCATCCGTCTATCAGTCCCCAATGCCAGTCTGCTTTGGGCTGTTATATAAAAGAACACATTTTTCATCCGACACCCTATAAAATTTAAAACAAAAAATATGAAAAAACAGTTTTTATGCACCGCCCTGGCAGCCGTTGCACTGGCATCGTGCCAGCCGGAGCGCATAGAGCGCGAGGCGGAACCCCTTACGCCCGTATCGTTTGAGAAAGTGGCGCTGGAAGACAACTTCTGGCTGCCCCGACTGAAGACGCAGAAGGAGACGCTGGTACCCTTCTCCCTGCAGAAGACCGCATACGCCGTGGAAAACCTGAGACGCACGGGACAGTATCTCAGGGGCGAGAAGTTGGACAAGGGCTTTGAAGGCCCCTATTACGTGGCGTCCGACCTCTTCAAGGTTATGGAGGGCGCGGCCTATCTGCTCATTCTGGAAAAAGACGAGAAGCTGGAGGCGCAGATGGACAGCATCATTGACGTCATTGCGGAGGCGCAGGAAAAGGACGGCTACCTTTACGAGGTGCACATACTGCCGGAACACCTGCGCAACAACCACCACAAAGGCGGGTCGGGCCCCGGCCGCTACTCCTATGTGGACCACAGCCACGAGCTGTACAACATGGGCCACATGTACGAGGGCGCCATAGCCTACTACAAGGCTACGGGCAAGCGCAAGTGGCTTGACGTGGCCGAGAAGAACGCACAGCACGTCAACAGGGTGTTCTTCCAGGGCGACTCCGCCTACAACGGCGGAAAGCCCGTGATGCAGGCTCCGGGACACGAGGAGATTGAGCTGGCGCTGGTGAAGATGTACCACGCCACCGGAAACGAGCTGTACGCGCAGATGGCCAAGAAGTTCATTGACATACGCGGACAGGAGCGCATGGAAAGCCGCTACTATGCCCAGGCGCACATCCCCGTGAGGGAGCAGACCCAGGCCGTGGGACATGCCGTACGCGCCACATACCTGTATTCCGGAATGGCCGACGTGACTGCCATGACGGGCGACACCACGCTGCTCCCGCCGCTCGACTCCGTCTGGCACGACATTGTGGACCGCAAGATGCACATCAACGGCGGACTGGGCGCCGTGCCCGGCATTGAGGGATTCGGGCCGGCATACGACCTGCCCAACCTGAACACCTACGACGAGACCTGCGCAGCCGTGGGCAACGTGTTCTTCAACTACCGCATGTTCCTGATGTCGGGCGAAGCCAAGTATGCCGACGTGGCCGAGGTGGCGCTCTACAACAACGTGCTGGCAGGCATGAACCTGCAGGGCAACAGATTCTTCTACGTGAACGTGCTGGAGGCCGACGGACGGCGCCCCTTCAACCACGGCACGGCCGGACGCGCACCCTGGTTCGGCACAGCCTGCTGCCCCTCCAACATGGCGCGCCTGATACCGCAGATCTCGGGCATGACCTACGCCCACAGCGCCGACGACATCTACACCGTCTTCTATGCCGGAAACTCCACCACCGTGCCCCTGGAGGCCGGCAGCGTGGACCTGAAGCAGCAGACGGAATACCCCTTCGACGGCAAGGTGGCCATCACCGTCAGCCCCGAGCATGACGGACAGGAGTTCACCCTGTGGCTGCGCATCCCCACCTGGTGCGGAAGCCAGTTTGTGCCCGGAAAGCTCTATTCCTATGCCGATGCAGGACAATACCAGGCCCAGGCCAGCGTGAACGGAAAGCGCGTGCGCACAGAGCCCTCCGACGGCTATCTGCCCGTGCGCCGGGCGTGGAAGAAGGGCGACCTGGTGGAGCTGAACCTGCCCATGCCGGTGCGCTATTCGGTGGCCGACGAGCGCGTGAAGGCCGACCGTAACCGCGTCTGCATCACCCGCGGACCGCTGGTCTACTGTGCCGAACAGCCCGACAACGCCCACCACACATCGCTCTACATTCTGCCCCAGACCGGACAGCAGGGCCGCGTGGAAGCCTTCACAGAGGGCGTGCTGAAAGGCATCAGCCGCATCACACTGAACGCACAGGCCGTGACGGGCGACGGGGCCGAAGAACCCGCGGCAACAGAGGCGCCCCTGACCCTCATCCCCTACTACGCATGGAACAACCGCGGCGACAACACCACCATGAACGTATGGTTCGCGCGCGACAGCCAGACCGCCATTGAGGGCACCGTGCGCACCGTGGGCAACATACGCAACGTGGCAGCCACCCACACCTACGGCAGCGACGACGTTTACGCCATTGCCGACGGCAAGCAGCCCAAGCACTCCTTCGACACCACCATACCGCGCTGGACATCGTACCCGCAGAAGGGACAGGAACAGACCGTGGACATTACGCTGCGCAAGGAGCAGAAGGTGGAGAGCGTATCCGTCTACTGGTACGACGACAAGGGCGGCGTGCAGCTGCCCGTAAGCTGGCGCATGGAGTACAAGGCCGGCAACGAATGGAGGGAGTTCAAGCCCTACATAACCGACCGCTTCGGCACAGCCGCCGACCAGTTCAACATGGTCCACCCCAGCGAGGAAATCACCACCGGCGCCCTGCGCCTTAAGATTCAGCCCAAGAAGGACGCCACCGTGGGCATACTGGAACTTATCGTAGAATAACGCACCGGCGCCGCAAGGCCGCAAGGCCCTTCCGCCGCCGGCCGCACTCATGTTGCAGCGCAGCATCCGCCTTCCGATTACGTTCGGAACAGAGATGCTGCGCTGCAACTGCTTTCTGCCACCTGACAAAAACAAGATGCAGCGCTGCAACTCCTCTTTGTCGCTTGACAAATATAAGATACAGCATTGCAACTGACATTTGTCGGCCGACATAATACAGATACAGGGATGCAACATATTATTGTCAATTGACATAATACCGATATAGTACTGCAACCGCAATTTGTCAGCCGACATAGAGTATATGCAGAACAGCAACACATTTTTGCCGCATGACATTAAGAAGATACAACACTGCAACACAATTTTGCCGCATGACAATTACAAGATGCAATGCTGCAATAGCAAAATGTCACTTTTCGAGACCAATTTCCAGACTTACGGTACCGTTTTACAGCAAAAAACACTATATTTGCAAGGGAGACTCATCCTTGCGACGGGTTTCTGCCATGTAATTCAATGTAAAAACCACACGGCCATGAGACAGATTAAGCATTTCAGACTAAAAAGGCTGAACAAGGGCGCACACTTCAGCTTCATGCACGCAGTGCTGCAACGGGCAAGGACAGACGAGGCGATAGCCGGCAACGCAGCGCTGGCCCCTCAGATGGCCAAGTTTGAAACAAGCTTTGCACGCGAGGACAAGTATTTTGTCATAAGCCGCAAGAACAGCTTCACGGACAAGCTGAACACGCTCGACACAAACCGCGGACGGGCGTACATGGCATTCAAGGGGCTGGTGGCGGCCTATGCCAAGGTGCCCGACGACGTGATGCGCCCCGCTGCACTGGTCCTGCAACGGCTCATAGGCAACTATCGGATAAACGTGCGCATGCAGCGCGAGTCTGAAACGGCCGACATGACCAATTTCATTGACGACGCGGAACGGAAATACGCCGCGCAGATACAGACCCTTCATCTGGAACCCGTGCTGCAGGTGATGAAGACCGCCAACAACGACTACATGGCCACACGCATAAACCGCACCGAGGAACAGATGACAAGGCAGCCCGGCGCGCTGAACGCCGCACGCGCGGAAACGGATGCGGCATACCGCTCGCTTACAGCCATGGTGGACGCGCTTGCCGTAGTGGAGGGCGAGCAGCGCTATGCCGGCTTCATCGACTATGTGAACACCCTCATCCGCGAGTACAAGGATAACTTTCTGCGCCCCAGGCGCAACGGCAGCCAGGACGAATAGCCTGCAAGCCTGCCTTCATACAGAATCCGGCATTATGTCAGCATGACCGTCTGCCCCGGGCAGTTATATAGAAGAAGAGAGAGAGCCCTCCGCCGTAATGTTCCGGCAAAGGGCTCTCTCTCTCTTTTCTTTTGTCTTTATCCCAGCCTGTCTCTTACAGGTTTGTAGCAGTCAGGATGAGCACCAGCAGACCCAGGATGGCGTAAAGCTCGGGGAACACGGCCAATACCATGGTGGTACCGAAGGCGTTGTGGCCGGCGCCGATGGCGCTGATACCGTTAGCGCAAACCTTGGCCTGACGGATGGCAGAGAACAGGGCCACCAGACCCAGTGCCAGACCCACACCGAAGATGGCGCAGGCAGTGGGCATCGCAATTTCGGGAGTTACCTTGGGGTTCAGCATAAAGAATCCCACAAATCCGTACAGACCCTGAGAAGAGGGCAGAGCGGACAGACCCATGTAAGAACCGCTGGCAGAGGGGTTCTTCTTGAAAGCACCGATGGCTGCATTGCCACAGATTGTCACACCGTACGCACTGCCCACTCCGGACAGGGCTACACAAAGGGCTACGCCCAAATAAGCTAAAAAGATTTCCATTTGTTTGTTTTATTTAATTGATTTTATTGTTTTGTTCATTCTTAATTTTCTCGTCTTGTCCTATTCCTTCCTGAAGGGGGAGTATTCCTTGCCGCCTCCTTCAAAGTCGGCATTCTTGAAGAACTCCACAAACGTGAGTCGCATGGGATGCACAAACGCGGATATCATGGACAGGGCAAAGGTGATGCCGTGGCCCAACAGCAGGATTACAACCATGGCAATGATGCGCACAACCAGCGGAAGGCCGGCAGTCATGTCCAGCGCCAGTGAGTTGAACACACCGCCCAGCACGCCGCCGGTCAGTCCGAGCGCGAACAGACGGATGTAGCTCAGGAGGTCGCCGAGCAGACCGGTGCTCATGCCGTAGGTGTCCCACAGGCCCGTACCGATGTTGCTCAGAAGACCCAGTGCGGGCCGCTTGTACGATGCGGGGCTGTTATAGAAGAATATTCCCACTGCCGCAACCGCAATGATGGCGTACAGGGCATACTCGGCAAACGCGGGAAGCGCCACGCCGCAGGCCGGCAGGCCGAACAGCACCACGGCAGCCACAAGCGCGGCAACCCATGAGAAAGTGCCCACGGCATAGGGCCAGCCGTAATTCTTCATGGCCTTGCAGCCCTTGAGAATCATTCCCAGCAATACCTGCACCAGACCAATGATGACGGAGATGACCATCATGGGGGTGTACCCGAAGATTTTGCCCACACCGCTGTCCGAGAGGAAATAGGGCTTTACGGGAGCAAGGAACGCCCAGTCCTGCGCGTTAAGGTCCACGCCGAATACCGTACCCGTGGCCAGGCCGCAGACTACGGTGCATCCGCCCAGCCAGCACGCCAGCTGTCCGTAAGGCTTCAGGTCGGCCTTCTTACCCAAGGCCAGCCACAGTCCGACAAGCAGAATAAGCAGGCCATAGCCGGCATCGCCCATACACAGGCCGAAGAACAGCATGAAGAAGGGCGCAAAGAAGGCAGAGGGGTCCAGGTCGGTATATCTGGGCAGCGAATACATGCGCAGCACAGGCTCGAAAAGCTTGGCAAAGCGTCCGTTGGTTATCTGCACGGGCACATCGTCCTCGTAGGCCGGATCCTCCATCTCGTAGAAGATGCGCTCCTGCTCCAGATAGTCCACCAGAGGCTGCGTACTGTCTGCACGCACCCATCCTATGAGCAGACGTAGCGTGTTGCCGGCCACATCCTCGTGGCACAAATGCACGCGCGAGAGCGACATGTCGTTGCGGGCATCCTTCAGCCCTTCCTTCAGCAGCAGGCTCTGCTTGCCGTTGATCTGCAGAAACTCCTGACGGATGGCGTCAACGCGGTCCTGCTGTTGCTGCATCAGGGCGCGGTAATGGCCGAGCGATTCCTGGGGCAGGAAAATCTGCTCTGCCGCAATTTCGGGACACGCGGTACTGAACGTAAGGAAATATGTACTCTTCTCAAACTCGTTCACGGGAATGGCAAAGTAGTTGTCTGCCCACTCCTGGCGGAAGAACTTGCTGCTGCATCTGAAGAAATGGACGCGAAGGCCGGTGGCGCTTTCTATACGGCGCACCTGCTGCATGGAGAATTCGCCCCAGGGCTCCAGACGGGCAATGTTCTTGCGCGTTGAGTCCATGTCGTGCAGCAGTTTGTTCTCTTCAGCCTGCAGCGCCTCTACGCGCTCCAGCAGTGCGGAGGGCTTGCAGTCGGCAAGCTTCACGCCGGCGTTTGCGTCGGGCACATAGGTCTTGGCCGCATTGGACAAAAGCTGCAGCGCAGCCTGGTAACGCGAAACCGTATCCATTGCCTGCTGAAGTTCGCTGCTGGTGGCTCCCTGCTGGAGCTCCTCAACATGCACCACTCCGAGTTCACGTATCTGCTCAAGGAAGCCCTCATACTCGCGATGGGTGAGCAGGAAAGTGAATTTTTTCATTTTCTCTATCATGCCGTAGCCTCCTTTCTCTTGTTCTGTAGCGACTTGAGAATCTTCTGCGAGCTCTTGCTCAGGTTCTCTTCGTCCTCCATAAAGCGTTTTATCTTGCGCACGGCCTCCTGGAATCCCGGAATCTGCACCTTCTCAAAGAGGTTCACCTTCTGGGTGGTCTTCTTGCGGGCATGGTCCAGCAGATGCAGCTTGGCAAAGACAAACTCGCGTTCCACTGCGGTCTTTACAAGGCCGTGAAGCAGATTGATGCCGTCGAAATACCATTTGGGGGCGCTGAATATGCCGAAAGGACGCACCTCGAGACGGATGTTCGTGAGCACAGGCACACGCACACCGGCAATCTTCTTGGTGTCCAGTTCCACATCGCGCAACGCCACCAGTGATGTATCGAACTCTCCCCAGAGCGCATACATGGATTCGTAGCCGGCAATCTGCTGCTGGAGCTTTTCCTCGAGCAGTTCGGCCTCCTCCTTGCATTTCTTCACCTCAAGACGCAGCGCCGTTTCCTTGCTTTTGATAATGGGCAGGGTGCGCTGTCGCATCTTCAGGTTCTTCTCAATCTGTTGGAGCGACGTTTTGTTATATTGAAATTTAATGGCCATTTATTTCCAGTAAATGTCTGTAAACTCTTTCTTGATATTAACCTCTTCCAGTTTGAAGTATTGGCGGAACAGTTCCCATGTAACGTCGAGCATCTCGTCCGTATCAAGGTTCACGTCAATGGCAAGAATGCGCGACGCATAGTCCTTGGCGAAGTCCAGACAGCGGTTGTCGTAGTCCGTAAGGTCGAATCCGTTCTCCAGCTTGGTCTTGGCGTTGGCGGCGTCGGCATAAAGGCGGATGGCGGCGTTCATAACCTGTGAATGGTCCTTGCGGGTCTTCTTTCCGGCCACCAGCTGCTTCAGACGGGAAAGCGAGCGGAAGGGGTCTACCACCACCTTGCCCACATCGGAGTCGCGGCGCAGATAGAGCTGTCCCTCGGTAATGTATCCGGTATTGTCGGGTACGGCGTGCGTAATGTCACCGCCGCTCAGGGTTGTTACGGCAATGATGGTAATGGAGCCGCCGCCGGCGCTTTCGGGGAACTGTACGGCCTTCTCGTAAATCTTTGCCAGGTCTGAATACAGCGAACCGGGCATGGAGTCCTTACTGGGAATCTGGTCCATACGGTTGCTCACGATAGAGAGCGAGTCGGCATAAGAGGTCATGTCCGTAAGCAGTACCAGTACGGTCTCGTGCTTCTCCACCGCAAAGTATTCGGCGGCGGTAAGTGCCATGTCGGGGATGAGCAGACGCTCCACCGCGGGGTCCTCTGTGGTGTTGATGAACGAGATAATGCGGTCCAGCGCACCGGCATTGGAGAAGGTATTGCGGAAGAAGTAATAGTCGTCATTGGTCATACCCATACCGCCCAGGATAATCTTGTCGGCCTTGGCGCGCATGGCCACCATGGCCATTACCTCGTTGAAAGGCTGGTCGGGGTCGGCAAAGAAGGGAATCTTCTGGCCGGAAACCAGGGTGTTGTTCAGGTCGATACCGGCAATACCGGTTGCGATAAGTTCGCTGGGCTGCTTACGGCGCACGGGGTTCACGCTGGGACCGCCGATTTCCACCTCGCGTCCCTCAATCTCGGGTCCGCCGTCAATGGGATTTCCGTAGGCGTTGAAGAAACGTCCGGCCAGCTGTTCGCTCACCTTCAGTGTGGGGCTCTTGCCCAGGAAGATTACCTCGGCGTCTGTGGGGATACCTGCCGTACCCTCGAAGACCTGCAGCGTAACCTCATCGCCCATAATCTTTACCACCTGGGCCAGCTTGCCGTTGATGGTGGCCAGTTCGTCATAACCTACGCCACGGGCTTTCAGGCTGCAGGTGGCCTTGGTTATCTGGCTGATGGTTGTATATACTTTTTGAAATGCTGTAGCCATATCTGTATATTATAATATATATAATGTTTAAAGCTTAGCCTGTGCCTTACGCCATTATGCGTCGGCGCCAAGCATCTCCTCTACCTGACGCTTGAAGCCGGCGTACTGTTCGCTCTTGTAGGGAGAATAGTTCATCTGCTTGCACAGGTTGATCAACTTCTTGAAGTAGTCTATTACATCCTGGAAGGTTTCAAAGGCAAATTCCTTTTCGCAAATCGCTGTCACAAGATTCAGAATCTCCTCCTGGCGTTCCAGCGGTGTTACGGCGTCCACTTCGTCAAACGCATCCTGCTGCAGGATTACATAGTCGATAATCTCGCTCTTCCAGAACGTAACGTGGTATTCCACGGGCACACCGTCGTCTCCCAGAATGTTAATCTGTTCGGCAATTTCCTTACCGCGCAGCATTCGGGTCTTCAGGTTGAGCACCTTGGGAATCCACTCCTCATTGATGTGCTTGCCTATGTATTCCGCAAACTCGGGATATTCCAGATACTTGCTGTAAGAGTCAATGGGATTTACGGCAGGATAGCGTTTCTTGTCCGCACGGTCCTGCTCCAGCGCATAGAAACAGCGGGCCACCTTCTTGGTGTTCTCTGTCACGGGCTCCTTAAGGTTACCACCGGCAGGAGATACGGTTCCCAGGAAGGTGATGCTTCCCACCTCTCCGTTGTTCAGGTAAACATATCCTGCACGGCCGTAGAAGTTGGCCACCAGGGCTCCCAGGTCCATGGGGAAGGCGTCGGGACCGGGAAGTTCCTCCATACGGTTCGACATCTCGCGCAAGGCCTGTGCCCAACGGCTGGTTGAGTCGGCCATAAGCAGTACGCGCAGACCCATAGCACGATAATATTCGGCCATGGTCATGGCGGTGTAAACTGACGCTTCACGGGCAGCCACGGGCATATTGGACGTGTTGGCGATGATAATGGTACGTTCCATCAGCTTGCGTCCGGTGTGGGGGTCAATCAGTTCGGGGAACTCGGTAAAGATTTCCACAACCTCGTTGGCACGCTCTCCACAGGCGGCAATGATCACGATATCCGCCTCGGCCTGCTTTGAAATGGCATGCTGGAGCACGGTCTTTCCCGTTCCGAAGGGTCCGGGGATAAAGCCGGTACCGCCCTCTACGATGGGGTTGAAGGTGTCAATGGTGCGCACGCCTGTCTCCAACAGCTTGAAGGGACGGGGCTTGTGCTTGTATTGTGTCATGGGTATCTTCACCGGCCAGCGCTGAACCATGTCTACGGAGATTTCGTTGCCTTTTTCATCGGCAAGAACCGCTATCACATCGTGAATCTTGTATTGTCCGGCGGGAACAATGCTCTTTACGGTGGCAGTTCCTTCCATCTGGAAAGGTGCCATTATCTTCAGCTTTTGGGAGTTTTCGATAACCTGTCCCAGCCAGTCACTGGCCTGTACGGTGTCGCCCGCCTTTGCCAGCGGAGTAAAGTCCCACACACTATCCGCATCCAGCGGTTCGGTGTATTGTCCCCTCTTCAGGAATACACCGTCCATCTTGTCCAGGTCGTTCTGCAGACCGTCATAATTCTTGCTGAGCATACCGGGACCGAGCTGAACCTCCAGCATGTGTCCGACAAACTCAGCCTCGGCGCCGACCTTCAGGCCACGGGTGCTCTCGAACACCTGTACGTATACGTCCTGGCCCAGAACTTTGATTACCTCAGCCATCAGGCGGTCTCCGCCTGTGGTGATGTAGCAAATCTCGCCTTGTCTCACAGGGCCGTCCACTCGCAGGGTGACCATGTTGGCGATTACGCCACTAACCGTTCCTTTTGTCATAATTATATCTTGTCTTATTTATATTACACTTTAAATTCTGCCGGCACACGGGCCTCGCCACGCAGTTCGTCGATGATGCGTTCAAAGGTGGCCTTTCCCTTTTCCGGATCCAGACGTTCCCAACGCTGCAGCATCTCAAGTTTGCAAAGGTAAGCAAACACTGCCTCAATGCTGAATGGGTTGAAGAAAGTCTGCTCGTCGAGCCATACCCACTTGAAGGCGTCTATGTAACGCTCCTTCTGTACGGGGTCCTCTTCGTCAACAATCTTCATCAGGTCCTTCACGTAGTCATATTCGTGCGTCAGGTCAAAGTCACGCGAATTGTTGTTGCGTATCATTTCATTCACCTTGGTGTCGCCCTGAATGTAGTCGGCTACGTTCCAGCCGTTCTTGCGGGCAATCATGGCTGTAAGGATATTGTTGATATCCCGTATCAGCCTATACCATTTGGACATCATCCTGTTGGGGCATTTTGAGGCATACTCCAGATATGCGCCCATCATTTCGTCCTCGGGGAAATAGCCTTCCAAATCCTTGTTATAGGCATATTGGCGGGCAAACACGCTCATAAACGACGGATAACGGTGAACATTGAAATTCATTTCGCGGGCCGAGGTCAGAAGGTCATGATACTGTGCCTTCGTATAGTTTCCCAGCTCCTCCAGTTCGGCATCGGGATTGCGAAGCAGTCTTACGATGTTGAGACAGTCATAGCGCAGGAAGAAGACTGAAATCAGCTTCTTGTCTGCGGGAGAGAGCGCCTCTTCGCATTGCTCCTTGAATTCAGGCAAAGTGCAGTCCATGTGCTTTATACCCATTTCCAGGTCAGGAGCACCTGCCATCATGCAATAGTAATTTCCCATATTCTTTTTATAGGGTCAATATTGTACCTATATATAATAAATAATGTGTAGGGCGGCTTCCCAAAGGGGAAACCTTACACACCGTCCTTCACACTAAAACAGCATTTCAATCATTTGCGGACGAAGGAATTCCTTGAAATAGGTTTCAAATTCTTCCTTGCCAAAATTTACCTTGTAGCTTCCGTCTGCGGGTGAAATGGTGAACAGGGTATCCTTTCCGTTTACCTTGTTGATGGTTACGCCCTTGTCCAGAAGTTCCTTTGCGTGAGCGGCAAAATAGGCCTTCAGGCTTTCTGCTTCCTCGCTACTGATTACCACGGGCTCGTTCTCCACCCACTTTTGGGCAAGCGCCACGGCAAACTGGCCCAGGAAATCCTTGTCTGCCACCAGTCCGCCTACGGTCTTCTGCACAACCTGGCAAGTAAGCACATTCGCCACTTCGCTCTTAAGGGCGTTCAGAGCCTGGTTGGTATAGAGCTTCAACTCGTTCTTTGTGTTGGCATCCAGTTCTTCTGCCTGTTTCTTAGCCTGCACCAGCAGCGCCTCTGCCTGCTTTTTTGCTTCAGCCACAATATCAGCGGCCTTCTGGCGGCCTTCTTCAATGATGCGGTCTGCCTCGGCCTGACCTTTTTCTACACCCTCACGATAAATCTTCTCGGTGAGTTCTTGTATCTTTTCCATATATATATTTATTATTTTTATTCTTGTTTCACTTTCAATATTCTCTCTTTTACATGGATTTTCACCACGAAATTAGGGAAAACAGCAATGGGGCGGAATGGAAAAACAGCTTTATTTCTCTCCATTTAACTCTTTTTGCTTTTTCTTAATCCTATTTGGCATAAGCCTTCAGTCCCTGCTGCAGGAAAGAGACGTAATCTGCCACATTTTCGTTGAAGGAATACGAGCCGTTGAGCGGTTTTCCCTCGTTGTCCAGCAACACATAGAAGGGCTGGGCATTGGCTCCGAACTTGCTCCGTTGCAGATAACTCCATTTATCGCCCACGGTACGCAACTTTCTGTCCGTTCCGTTCTCTTTCACCAGGACGGGTTCTGCCAGCGGAGTCTTGTCATCCACATAAAGGGTGATGAGCACATACTTTTCATTAAGCAGTTCGGCCACTTTTACATCGGTCCAGACCGCAGCCTCCATCTTACGGCAGTTCACGCATCCGTAACCGGTAAAGTCCAGCATAACCGGCAGCCCGTTTGCTTTGGCATATGCCATGCCTTCTTCATAATTGTGGAAACGGGCCTTCACCTCGTTCTGATAAAGGTTAAAATCCTGTGTGGTCATGGGAGGGGCAAAGGCGCTTACCGCCTTGCAGGGTGCGCCCCACAGGCCCGGTACCATATACAGGGCAAAGGCAAAGGACACAAGACCCATAAAGAACCGGGGCACAGAGGTACGGTGGTTTACCACAACCTCGCCCATCTCGTCGTATTCGTCTTCGTCGTGAGGGAATCTGATCCAGCCGATCAGATATGCGCCCAACAGCGCAAAGAGTACAATCCACAGACTCAGGAACACCTCGCGGTCCAGTATACGCCATCCGTAGGCCAGGTCTGCCACCGAAAGGAATTTCAGCGCAAAGGCCAGTTCAAGGAAGCCCAGGCACACCTTGATGCAGTTCATCCAGTTTCCGCTCTTCGGCGCACTCTTCAGCCAGGCAGGGAACAGGGCGAACAGCGTAAAGGGCAATGCCAAAGCCACTGCAAAGCCCAGCATGCCAATGGTGGGAGCCACCACGCTGCCGGTTGTGCTCACCTCCACCAGCAGGAATCCTATAATGGGACCGGTACAGGAGAAGCTTACCAGACTCAGGGTAAAGGCCATCAGGAAGATGCTCAGCATACCGGTTGTGCTCTCCGACTTCTTGTCTACTGCATTGGTCCACTTGCTGGGCAGGCTTATCTCAAATCCGCCCAGGAAACTGGCGGCAAAGAACAGCAGCATCAGGAAGAAGAATATGTTGAAGACGGCATTGGTACTAAGTGCGTTCAAGGCACTTGCACCGAAAATCATCGTTACCAAAAGCCCCAGCAGGACATAGATTACCACAATGCTCACTCCGTACATCACGGCATCGCGCACGCCTTTGCGTTTGTCCTGGCTGCGTTTGAGGAAGAAACTCACGGTCATGGGAATGATGGGCCATACGCAGGGGGTGAACAAGGCCACAAAACCTCCCAGGAATCCTAACAGGAAAATACCCCATAAAGAGTTCTGGGCTGCGCTTTCCTCTTCGCCCAAAGACTGCAGTTCGTCAATGACGGGTTTCCACCAGTCTTCATGCCCCTCAGAAATTTTTCCTCCCGAGGGAGTTTCATTTTCCTCGGGAGAGATTTCTTCCGGAGCCTCGGCGGCGGTGTCAGCCGGAGAATCTGCCACAGCCCCGTTTCCGCTGAAACTGAACTCCACATCAGTGGGGGGCATACAGTTCTGGTCGCTGCAGGCGCCATAAGTCAGATAGCCCGCAACCTCGTACGCCGGTTCCGTTATCTCAAACGTCTGGAGAAAGGTTGCCGTACCCTCTACATAGGAAACCTCCATCCCGAACATCTCGTCCATGGCACGATGCAGCTTGCCTTCCACCTTCAGGCCTCCCTTGGCCTTCAGACCCTGAATTTTCTCAACAGTCAGTTCCGCTGCCGTGGGGCCGCCCTCGGGCACATCCGCTCCATACACATGCCACCCTTCGTCTATGGTAGCCTTGAAACGGACTTCCAGTTCATTGGTTCCGGTTTTCTTTTGCTCTACGACAAAGCGTACCGGATCCTGTATTTGAGCATTTACTCCCAGCAATAAAACTGCAAAAAAGGCTATAAAAGCATATACTTTATTCATAAATTCCGCATATTTTCGAGCAAAAGTACATTATTTTTTTTAGATACCGAAGAAAAAAACTATCTTTGAGGCTCAGTTTCAAGATATGAAAGCAATTATAGACGATAAAATACCCTATATCCGTCCTTTTATCAGCAAATTGGTGGATGAAGCGGTGTTTCTGCCCGGTGCAGAGATTACCGCTCAGGATGTCCGCGACGCAGACATCCTTATAGTGCGTACCCGTACCCGCTGCAACCGGTCTTTGCTGCACGGAAGCCGCGTCCGTTTCATCGCCACGGCCACCATCGGATATGACCATCTGGACACCGCATACCTTCAGCAAGCGGGCATAAGATGGACCAACTGTCCGGGGTGCAACGCCTCGTCCGTGGGACAATATATCCACTCCTGCATGCTGGTGCTGGCCCGGGAAACCGGTTTGGAACTCCAGACAACAACCGTGGGCATTGTAGGTGCCGGCCATGTGGGCACTGATGTGCAGAAAAAACTCTCTTCCCTGGGTATGAAATGTCTCATTTGCGACCCTCCCCGGGAACAGAAAGAGGGCAATGCCCGCGGCCAATTCCATTCTTTGCAGGAACTGATGGAGCAATGCCAGGTAATAACCTTCCATACGCCTCTGGTTACGGAGGGGCCGTGGCCTACTCTGCACATGGCCGACGCCTCTTTCTTCTCCGCTCTGAAGCAACGCCCCGTCATCATCAATACCAGTCGCGGCGAGGTTGTAGACAATGACGCACTGGAAAAGGCGCTTGCTGACGGCCTGGTCAGGCAAGCCGTCATTGACACTTGGGAAGGAGAGCCTCGCATCAGTCGTACCCTTTTGGAGAAGGTCTTTATCGGCACACCGCATATTGCCGGCTATAGCGCCGACGGAAAGGCCCACGCCACTCAGATGGTGCTTACTGCACTTTGCGAATGGATGGGTATTCAGGCCGACTTTAAGGTTGAGCCACCCTCATTGCCCGAAACATTCATACATTCCGCCGATCCTCTGACACTCGCCCTGCAGCTCTATGACCCCCGTTCCGACAGCAGTCGGCTAAAAGCTTGTCCCGAAGACTTTGAACGGATAAGAAACAACTATCCGCTCAGAAGAGAGTCCGCATCCTGGCTGCAGCATTAACTTGTCATTACATAAAACCATCCGTTCACAATGAAGAATCACATTCTCAAGTCGCCCCTCACGCTCGCTCCCCTTGGGCTGGCCTATGCTGTTTTCATCATCATGCATCTGTTCTTTCATGACAGCCCCATCCAACTTCCCTTTCCCGTCGGACTGCTCACACTCTTTTCCCTGTTTGTCTGCCCCATTGTAGCCACATTGTTCTTCCTGTTCTCCGCTTTGGGCGACTGGGGAGGGGCCACCGGCCAGTTTCTTCCGCAAATGGGAGCCTTTGCCACGGCGCATATCATGCTCATTGTCTATCTGGCCATGCCGTTCAGGACTATAAAGGACCGGTTCCGGGATTTGTGCTCATCTCATCGGATCGGGTTCTATTTCCAACTGCTCTCCAGCCTCGCTTTGCTGGCGGTGGTATTTACCCGGATTGTTCCGAACGTCCCCGCCGGAGTCCTTTCCATCGGTGTTTCCGTTTACTCCATTCTGATACTCATTATGTGGAATCTGGCCATGATGCATCAGTCCTACTGGATAAAGATTGGCGCCACCCTCTTCCTCATTTCCGACTTCATTCTGGCCTGGAACCGCTTCGTTTCTCCCGTGGAGATGGCTCGCCTCCAGATACTTATCCCCTACTTCCTGGCACAAGGCTGCCTTTTCATCGGAATCTCACTTTGCAATTTTGCAAAAAAGACAAAAGGGGTGTTCTAAAAAGGTTGTAATAATAAGTCTTGTAGCCTGTTGGAAGAATCTGGCGGCAAAGTAAAATTCCGGGCCGCAGCCCCATAAAAAGAGGCTAACGAAGGAGTGTTGGATTTTACGCATATTATCAAAGTAGGATAATATGACAGACTTTCAAGTAAAAACGGAAAAAATTAATCGCACTTTTTATTTTATTTTTGTAACTTTGTCCGTTGCAGAGAGATAAGAAGCATATCTGCAACCTGATATCATGTGAATTTAATTTAATTAAGGAATATACAACAATGAACAAAGAACTCGAAATGAATCCTAACAAACTGGTTGCCTTCCTGGGCAAACCATGCAAGGAATTCACAAAGGCGGACATTATCCGCTTCATCCAGGAAAACGGAGTAAGAATGGTCAACTTCATGTATCCCGCTGGAGACGGCCGGCTGAAGACACTCAACTTCGTCATCAACAACATAGCGTATCTCGATGCCATCCTTACCTGCGGCGAACGCGTGGACGGTTCCTCGCTCTTCCCCTTCATCGAAGCCGGAAGCAGCGACCTCTATGTACTGCCCCGCTTCAGTACGGCATTCCTGGATCCGTTTGCCGAGATTCCCACCCTGTCCATGCTTTGCTCCTACTTCAACAAAGACGGCGAACCGCTGGAAAGCTCACCCGAGAACACCCTGCGCAAGGCTTGCCGTGCATTCCATGAAGTAACGGGAATGGACTTCCAGGCCATGGGCGAACTGGAGTATTATGTGATTGCCCCCGATACGGAAATGTTCCCTGCAACAGACCAGAAGGGTTATCACGAATCGGCTCCGTACGCCAAGTTCAACGAGTTCCGTACCCAATGCATGGCCTACATCGCCCAGGCCGGAGGCCAAATCAAGTACGGGCATTCCGAGGTGGGCAACTTCACCATAGACGGCATGATTTACGAACAGAACGAGATTGAGTTCCTGCCTGTCAACGCCGAGGATGCCGCCGACCAGTTGATGATTGCCAAGTGGATTATCCGCAACCTGGCTTACGAAATGGGATACGACATTACCTTCGCGCCCAAGATTACCGCCGGAAAGGCCGGTTCCGGTCTGCACATCCATATGCGTATCGTTAAGGACGGACAGAACCAGATGCTCGATGGCGGTGTGCTGTCTGCTACCGCACGCCGTGCCATTGCCGGCATGATGGAACTGGCGCCCTCCATTACAGCCTTCGGCAACACGAATCCGACATCCTATTTCCGTCTGGTACCTCATCAGGAAGCTCCCACCAATATCTGCTGGGGCGACCGCAACCGTTCCGTTCTGGTGCGTGTTCCGCTGGGTTGGGCTGCCAAGAGCGATATGTGCAAGATAGCAAATCCGCTCGAGGCCGAAAGCAATTACGACACCACACAGAAGCAGACCGTGGAGATGCGCTCGCCCGACGGTTCGGCCGACATCTACCAGCTCATTGCCGGTCTGGCCGTAGCGTGCCGCCATGGTTTCGAAATGGAAAATGCGCTTGACATGGCAGAAAAGACTTACGTCAATGTCAATATCCACCAAAAGGAGAATGCCGACAGACTGAAAGACCTGGCCCAGCTGCCAGACAGTTGCGAAGCCAGTGCCGACTGCCTGGAAAAGCAACGTGCCGTATTTGAAGAGCACAACGTCTTCAGCCCTGCCATGATAGACGGCATCATCAGAAAACTGCGCAGTTATGGTGACAAGACCCTCCGGGCGGACATCAACGGCAACCAGGAAGAGATGCTCAAACTGGTAAACAGATTCTTCCACTGCGGATAAAACAATCAGAGAGGATGCCCGGAAACGCATCCTCTTTGTTTATCAAAGACAGAAACAATGAGATACGCAATAATAGGAACCGGTGCCGTAGGCGGATATTACGGCGGACGGCTGGCCAATGCAGGACACGATGTGCATTTTCTCCTGCATAGCGACTACGCTCATATCAGGGAATACGGCCTGCAAGTAGAATCGTGCAACGGTTCGTTCCATCTGCCCCGCCCCAACATCTACAATTCCGTACAGGATATGCCCCAGGCCGACGTAGTTATCGTGGCCCTCAAAACCACCCGCAATTCCCTGCTTTCCCAACTGCTTCCACCCCTGCTTCACCCCAAAACGCTGGTGTTGCTCATCCAGAACGGTATCGGACTGGAAGCTGATGTACAGAAGATGTTCCCCGGCCTGTGGCTTGCCGCCGGCCTGGCCTTCATCTGTTCGGCCAAGACCGGACCGGGAAGGGTTAGCCACCAATGCTACGGCCACATCAGCATTGGCAACTATTCTTGTCCCGACCAGCAAGTAATGGAAAGACTGGTTGCCGACTTCAACGCCTCCGGCATCAAGGCTGCCGAAGTGGAATACCATGAGGCACGCTGGAAGAAGGCCGTCTGGAACATGCCTTTCAACGGCATGACCGTAGCAATGAATACCCAGACAGACAAACTGTTGCAACATCCGTCCACCCGAAGCCTCATCCGTCGGCAGATGCTGGAAGTAATCGGTGCGGCCCGTGCCCTTGGCGTGCAGAATATTGACGAATCGTTTGCCGACCGCATGATAGAGAACACCCTTGACATGGTGCCTTATTCCCCCTCCATGAAACTCGACTACGATTTCCACCGGCCAATGGAGATTGACTATCTTTACACCCGAGCCATAGCCGAAGCACACAAGGCCGGCTTCAGTATGCCGTGTCTGGAAATGCTCGAGGCTCAGCTTAGATTCCTCGAAAACCTACATTCATGACCGTTACGCTCGCCTTTGATTCCTTCAAAGGTTCACTCCGTTCAGACGAGGTGGCCGATGCCTTTGCCCAAGGGCTTTGTTCCGTTCTTCCCGGCCTATATATAAAAAAGGTATATATAGCCGACGGCGGAGAAGGTACGGCAGAAGCGCTGATTAGAAACCTGAACGGAGAATTTGTACATGCCCAAGTATGCGACCCTTTAGGGCGCCGCATAACAGCACGTTACGGTATAGTGGAAAAAGGCCGTACCGCCGTTATCGAAATGGCGGCGGCAAGTGGTCTCACCCTGCTTTCTGCCAAAGAACGGAATCCGTTAAGCACACACACCTTCGGCACAGGACAACTCATAGCAGACGCATTGGGGAAAGGATGCCGAAACTTTTTTATCGGCATTGGCGGCAGTGCCACAAACGATGGTGGAACCGGCATGCTTCGTGCCCTTGGTTTCCGGTTTCTCGACAAGTCTGGCAACGAACTTTCCGGAGGCGGAGAAATACTGGAAAGGATTGTACGCATTGACAGTTCCGCCATTATGCCTTCACTCAAGGATGCCCGCTTTACGGTCGCCTGCGATGTGGACAACCCTTTCTTCGGCCTCAACGGAGCCGCCTATGTCTATGCACCGCAAAAGGGCGCAGACCGTAACGCCGTGGAAAAGTTGGACAAAGGACTGCGCACATTCGCCCGCGTTATACGGGATTACAACGGATTCGACCTTACCCGTCTGCCTGGAAGCGGTGCTGCCGGAGGAATGGGCGGAGGAATGGCGGCGCTGCTGGGCGCCCGCCTTGAAAGGGGGATAGACATGGTACTTCGTGCCATCCGGTTCGACGAGACCATACAGGGGTGCGATTGGGTAATTACCGGAGAGGGGCAGATTGACAGTCAGACTCTCATGGGAAAGGCTCCGGCCGGAATCCTAAACGTCGCTGTCCGAAAGGGTATTCCCGTCATTGCCATTGCCGGAAAGGTGGTTCCCTGCACCGCTCTCAGCCAAAGCGGATTCGCCTCCATACTTTGCATCAACGACCGAAACCAACCCTTGCAAACGGCCATGCGCCACGATGTAGCATGGGACAATGTCAGACGCTCCGGCATCAGAGTGGCACAGTTCCTTACAAAGCATGAAGCAGCCAGTATGACAGTATGCCCGACAGATAACCCGCCAACGCAATAGGCGTGATATTCCGGAAATACCACCCGAAGGAAATCTTCTCCAATCCCATTACCACCACACCGGCGGCCGAACCGATAATCAGGATGGAACCTCCTGTTCCGGCACAATAGCTCAGCAGTTGCCAGAACTGCCCGTCTATGCAGAAATCTGCTCCGGCCTGGCAAATGGGATACATCTTCATGGCACAGGCCACAAGAGGCACGTTATCCACAATGGAAGACACCGCTCCAATTATTCCGGCAACAAGATAACTGTTCCCTATCGTCCGCTGAAGCCAGCTCCCCAAATCAGCCAAGACTCCGATTTCGGCCAGCACGGCAACCGTCATCAGTATGCCCAGAAAGAAAAAGATGGTGGCCAGATCAATCTTGGGCAGCAGCCGGGTTACCCGCACAGGCGATTCATCCTGAGGGTCCTTGCGGAAATACATCACTTCTGTAGTAAACCAGAGCAGACCGAATACGGACAGTATGCCTACAAAAGGCGGCAGTCCCGTAAGACTATGAAAGACAGGCACACTGCACAATCCGCCCACGCCAAGTACAAACACCACATCGCGCTGAAAGGCGGTAATGCCATATCCCCCATTCTCAACAGACTGGCCATCCAGGGGCTGCAGTTCTCCCTTCAGCCTGGTATGCACAATAGCCATCGGGATGAGGAAGGCCATTAGCGAAGGCACAATCACATGGTTTATAACCCCCGCCCCCGTAATCATTCCACCGTTCCATAGCATGATTGTCGTAACATCCCCGATTGGCGAAAAAGCACCTCCGGCATTAGCGGCAACCACTATCATGGAGGCATACCATAGACGGTCCGCACGTTCAGCCACCAGCTTCCGCATAATCATAACCATTACGATGGAGGTGGTCAGATTGTCCAGCACCGAGCTCAAAAGGAAAGTCATAAAGCCAATCTTCCACAAAAGCCCCTTCTTGCTTCTCGCCCGAAGTACCTTCTGCACAAAAGAGAAACCCTGATAACGGTCCACAATCTCCACTATGGCCATGGCTCCCATCAGGAAGAACAGCGTGGTTCCGGTTTCTCCCAGATTGCGCAGCACGCTTTCGTTCAGCGCTTCCGCCCCCTCCACATAACCACCGGTGGCATAAAAGCCCCAGCATACTACACACATCAGCAAGGCAACGGCCGACTTGTTGATTCTGGTCACACCTTCAAGCGCTATGCTCAGGTAACCTACCACAAAAACTGCGATAATCAGAATGGTAAAGACGTTCATAATTTAAAGCCAATTAAATTAAACCATCACTAACAAAACACTGCGCAAATGTACGTTTTCTCACAATAGAGAGCACATTATTTCCCGTTAAAAAATGTTGCGGTTAAGAATAATTAACGTGTTAGCTGTCAACCGTCAGTTGTGCGTACAACGTACGAAAGGTTACTTCTATACAGATAACAATCGCTGTTTCCCGTCTTCCAAGCGGCATTACCAATGCGTACGTTTTTATCCCACGGATTCAAGAACCCGCGGCTATTCGCCCTTACGGGCATCGCATTCTTCAGACGCCCCCACCTTCATAAAGAGGAATAATCAAGAAACTGAGTCTGGAAGACGCAAAACGGCAACGACTACAACACACGTTACTCAAAAATATGTTCTTTTGTCTAATCCCATCACCCACTGTCAAACTTTTTTACTTCTGCACGCCAATTACACATGGTTTCAATATGAACAGAAAACCACTTAAAAACAGTTCAAAAACAAACCTGATTCACTTCAAAAAACAGCCCTGCTGGAAAAAAATAAATTTCCAACTGAGAAAAAATAATTTTCCTGTTGGGAAATAATATTTTTCCAACAGGGCATTTCCGGCTTTCCAGCTGGATTTCTACGGAATTATGGTTTTGTAAAGAATTTTGATGGCACACGGATTATGTTTTTTGACAAAAGTTTTGATTGAAACGTCCCAATTCAACACCTTTATGAAACAAAACCTTATTGAATGCAAAGGTTCTGATAAGGCTGGAGACTTTTAACTCAAGAATAGAAGTGTTACCGAGTCAATGGCAACAGAACCCGTCAATACTGTCCAGACAAACCACTTTGGCAAGGAAACGGACAGCACGTCAGTACCTGTGTTAAACCAATTAACACAACTGACAGAATGTTATCCATTTTTTAAACTCCTTAACACTCAGTGCTTTGGCACAACAATTGCGAATATAATGGTGTAGGCCCACAACGCATGGCGACAGGCCTACAAGAGAAAAAACACATTATATTATTAACCAAAGGTAAAAGGAGATTTAGTTATGTTACCAATGATGATTAACAACCGCAATTGGATGCCGGCAATGTTTGACGAGTTCTTCGGAAAAAACTGGATGCAGAGAGTGAACGACACCACACCTGCCATCAACGTGAAGGAAGATACAAAAGGCTACACCATGGAAGTGGCCGCACCGGGTATAAGAAAGGAATTCTGCCGTGTGCACGTGACCAACGATGGCAATCTGCAGATAGCCATCGAAAACAAGATGGAGCACAAGCAGGAGGAGAAGGAGGAAGGCCACAAGGAGCGTTATCTGCGCCGTGAGTTCTACTATAGCAACTATCAGCAGACCTACCGCCTACCCGAAGACGTGAATGCCGACAACATTTCAGCCCAGGTATCAGACGGCATACTGAGCATCGCACTGCCAAAGCGCGACAAGGAAGCCGAAGAGAAAGCACACCGCGCCATTGAGATCAAGTGAGCCTATATCCAGAGCAAATGACAAGATGAAGAATCCCACGCAGTAAAAGCCTCGTGGGATTCTTTTGTATTAAGGAATACACAGACAAGGCTACCCTACCACCAACATCAATGCCATAGAAGGAACTCTGCCCTGTTATGAGGATGAACGGTGAATGTTAGACGATGAACGAAGGTGAACTGTTCACCGCGGATAGATGCTGAAATTTGCGATTGAACGAGCGCAAAGCCAAGCTTGCTTGAGCTATGCCGAGTGTGAGCAAATTGAACAGTGTTAAACAAGTTATTCGCCTTCGCTCATCGAAAACATCTTTTATTTTTTATGAAGTATGGTCAGGATGACTTTACGACCTTAGATTACTGTGTGCCAATAGCCAATCACTAAACCATAAACCCTAAACAAATTTCTCTTTTGTCTCTATTGTTTTTACATCAAGGAAAAAAACACTATGGTGCGAAGAGAAAGTCATGCTGTTGCGATGACCATCGGACTATGTTGCGTTGGCCATCGCAACGGCATGCGTTAAAAATCGGTCAATAGACTGTTACGCACTAATATCTGATTTGGGTTTAAGCCTCTGGTTTTATATGATTCCACACAAAACCGCAAAGACGGGGAACATCTTTGTTTAGGGTTTAGAGAGACACTTTCAGAAACCGGGAAAAGCCTACAGACGGTATTTGTTGCTTACCACAGACATAACCATATACCACATGATTATGGCGGCAAAGCAGCTTGTACCCAACAGGAAACAGGGAAGGCAACCAGCCAGGAAAATGTACTTGGCCCGGTTATTGGCCCAAGAATAGTCCTTGAACTTCAAAGCTATGAGAGGGATTTCAGCCACCAAAAGCATGCAGAAGAGGAACATGAAAAGGAACAGAAACACGGCATTGAAACGGGGAGATACCAAAAATGCGTGTTCGCCTAAAATGAGCGAACTCCAGAAGAGCGCATTGGCCGGAGTGGGCAAACCTATAAACTGGTTACTCTGCCGGGTGTCAAGATTGAACTTGGCCAATCGCAAGGCCGAAAAGGCGGCTATCAGGAAGGCGCTGTACGGAATATAGCTTTTGAAAGGAAGCAGTATCTCGGGATAAACCACCTCGTGGAAAAGATAGAAGATAATGGCACTGGGCGCCACACCAAAGGTAACCACATCCGCCAAAGAGTCCAGTTCCTTTCCTATGGGCGAAGAGACACCCAAGGCACGGGCAGTCATCCCATCGAAGAAATCGAACACCGCACCAAGCACAATCATCAGAACCGCCCAGTGGTACTGGCCATGGAACGCTGCCCCTGTGGCCATGCAGCCACAAATAAGGTTGCAACAAGTTATGGAATTGGGAATGTGACGGGTAATGAGATTTGCCATATCTGATAGTCTGTAGTGAATAGAAAAATGCGCAGATTACCCGTTGCCGTGGTTTCCAAGCTGGGCAATAATGGTTTCATTGCCAACCGTCTTCTGTCCCATCTTTACCTTCACCTCTGTTCCTAAAGGCAAATAGAGGTCAACACGGGAACCCAGCTTGATAAAGCCCAGATGTTCATCAATGAAACAGGAATCGCCCTCCTGTAAATAGGTGACAATGCGGCGGGCCATGGCTCCGGCTATCTGACGGGCAAGAATTTCCGTACCGTCAGGCGTGGTAATGACAATGGTGCTGCGCTCATTCTCCGTACTGGCCTTGGGCAGCCAGGCACGCATAAAATTACCGTCGTGATGACGCACCATCTTTATGGTACCTTCTACCGGAACCCAATTGGCATGCACGTTGAAAAGGCTCATGAATATGCTGACCATAAGACGGCGGTCGTGGAAATACTCCTTTTCCTCCACCTCTTCAATAACCACAATACGTCCGTCCGCAGGAGCTACAACCACACCTTCGGTATCACCCTCGAACACACGGATAGGGCACTGAAAGAAATTGACAAGTATCAGATAAACCACCAGGCTTATTCCGGCCACAATGTAAACAGGGATACAATTGGGACACACATAAAAAAGGACAGCATTGAAAAGCAACAGGCATACTGCTCCAAGGACCAAAGTATTCACACCCTCGTGATGGAGTCTTATCTTCTTTATTTTCTTTAGCTTCTTAAGCCTGTTTCCCATTACTTTTCTTCTTTAATTTCTTGCTTGTTTCATGCAAAGATAAGAGAAATTTGTCATACTGCAAAGTTTTCCACATAAAATCTGCCGACACCGAACATTTTGTCATGGTTTTCCAAAAAATCAGCATAGGATTGACAGCAAATGCGAAAAAAAGCGTATCTTTATGGCTCAAACATCAAACATAAGGATTTCAAGATGCAAGATTTTGTACATCTTCACGTACACTCCCAATATTCCCTGCTTGACGGAATGGCCAGTATACCCAAACTTGTGGACAAGGCCATTGCGGACGGCATGCGCGGCATGGCCATTACCGACCACGGCAACATGATGGGCGTTAAGGAACTGTTTAACTACACCAACAAGAAAAACGGTCCGGTCAAAGACGAGATAAAGGGGCTGAAAGAGCAGCTTGCCAAGTTGGAGAAAGAGGAAAATCCGGATGCGACAACCATTGAGGAACTGCGTAACGGAATTAAGGAAGCCCAGAAGCGGCTGTTCAAGCCCATCTTTGGCTGTGAAATGTACTGCGCCCGCAGAGGAAAGGAAAAAAAGAGCGAAAAGATTGACCAAAGCGGATGGCACCTTATTGTACTGGCCAAAAACGAAAAGGGATACCACAACCTGATAAAGCTGGTGTCAAGATCGTATGTGGACGGTTTTTACATGCGCCCGAGAACTGACCACGAAGACCTGGAGCGTTTCCGCGAAGGGCTTATCATCTGCTCGGCATGTATCGGAGGCGAACTGCCAAAGAAAATACAGGCCGGAGACATGGAGGGCGCGCTGCAGACGGCTTCGTGGTTCAAGAGCATTTGGGGCGACGACTATTATATAGAACTGCAGAGACACGAGGTAAAGAATCCGGCCATACGCGCCAACCGCGACATCTACCCCCTGCAAATGGACATAAACAGAGGGCTGCTGGAGGTAGCGCGGCAACTGGACATAAAGATTATATGCAGCAACGACTCGCACTTTGTGGACGAGGAAAATGCAGAAGCGCACGACCGTCTGCTGTGTCTGGGCACCAACCGCGACGTGGACGACCAGAACCGTATGCTGTACTCAAAGCAGGAATGGTTCAAGACAAAGGCGGAGATGAACGAAATCTTCAGCGACCTACCCGAAGCGCTGGACAATACCTGCGAGGTACTGGACAAGGTTGAGTTCTACAGCATAGACCACCCGCCCATCATGCCCAACTTTGCCATACCCAAAGATTTTGGTACGGAAGAAGAGTACATGGAGAGGTTTACCGACGAACAGCTGTTCGACGAGTTTACCCATGACGAAAACGGCAATGAAATAATGTCTGCCAAGGATGCCCAGAAGAAAGTGGAGAAACTGGGAGGCGTAAAGAGGCTCTACCGTCTGAAGCTGGAAGCTGACTACCTGGCACATCTGGCTTATGAAGGAGCCAAAAAGATATATGGCGAACCGCTGCCCGAAGTGGTGACAGAACGCATGAAGTTTGAACTGCACATTATGAAGACCATGGGTTTCCCCGGCTACTTCCTTATTGTGCAGGACTACATTAACGCCGCCCGCCACGAGTTGAACGTATCCGTGGGACCCGGACGCGGAAGCGCGGCCGGAAGCGAGGTGGCATACTGTCTGGGAATCACCAAGGTGGACCCCATAAAATACGACCTGCTGTTCGAGCGTTTCTTGAACCCCGACCGTATATCGCTGCCCGATATTGACGTGGATTTCGATGATGACGGACGAGGCAAGGTGTTGTCATGGGTAACGCAGAAATACGGCGAAGAAAAGGTGACCCACATCATCACCTACGGCACCATGGCCACCAAGATGGCCATCAAGGATGTGGCTCGCGTACAGAAGGTTCCGCTGAACATATCCAATGACTGGTGCAAGGCCATCCCCGACCGTCTGCCGGACGACAGTAACGGAAACCCCCGAAAGATGAACCTGAAGAACTGCCTGGAATGCGTCCCCGCACTGGCAGAGGCACAGGCTTCGCCCAACCCGGCCATCAGAGACACCATAAAATATGCCCAGATGCTTGAAGGCAATGTACGCAATCTGGGCGTTCACGCCTGCGGAGTAATCATCTGCCGTGACGACGTTTCCGACTGGGTGCCCATCAGTACGGCAGAAGACAAGGAAACCGGGGAGCGACTGAGCTGTACGCAATACGAAGGTTCCGTCATTGAAGATACCGGACTGATAAAAATGGACTTCCTGGGCCTGAAGAACCTATCCACCATAAAGGAGTGCGTAGCCAACATAAAGGAAAGTCTGGGCATGGACGTGAATGTAGACACGCTGGACATTGAGGATGCCGCCACCTACAAGTTGTATTGCGACGGACGTACCATCGGCACGTTCCAATTTGAATCGGCCGGAATGCAAAAGTATCTGCGCGAACTGCAGCCCTCCACATTCGAGGACCTCATTGCCATGAACGCGCTTTACCGTCCCGGACCCATGGACTACATCCCCGACTTCATTGACCGCAAGCACGGCCGCAAACCCGTGGAATACGACATCCCCTGCATGGAGAAATACCTGAAGGACACATACGGCATTACAGTGTACCAGGAGCAGGTGATGCTTCTGAGCCGACAGCTCGCCAACTTTACCCGAGGCGAAAGCGACACGCTGAGAAAAGCCATGGGTAAGAAGCTGAGGAAAAAGCTGGATGAGATGAAGCCCCAATTCATCAATCAGGGAAAGGCCAACGGACATGACCCCAACAAGCTGGAGAAAATATGGACCGACTGGGAAAAATTCGCCTCTTATGCCTTCAACAAGAGCCACGCCACATGCTACTCTTGGGTGGCATACCAGACCGCTTACCTGAAAGCCAACTTCCCGGCCGAATACATGGCCGCCAATATGAGCCGCAACCTGTCCAACATTTCCGAAATCACCAAACTGATGAGCGAATGTAAGGCCATGGGTATTCTGTGCCTGGGGCCGGACGTGAACAAGAGTTTCCGCAAATTCAGCGTTGATATGGGCGGTGACGTCCGCTTTGGACTGGGTGCCGTAAAGGGGTTGGGCGAAGGCGCTGTTGAAATCATCATTAAGGAAAGAGAGCAGAACGGCCCGTACAAAAGCCTGTTCGACTTTGTCCACCGCATTCCCATGTCTGCCATCAAACGAAACGGAATGGAATGTCTGGTGCTGAGCGGCGCGCTGGACTGTTTTGAGGAAATAAAACGCGAACAATACTTTGCCCCCAATGCCAAAGGCGAGGTTTTCATTGACGTGCTCATCCGCTATGCAACCGGATACCAGGTGGCTATGGAAGAGGCACAGAACAGTCTGTTCGGCGGTGTGGACGAAGTGGAAATACACACACCCGACATTCCTGCGGCTGAACAATGGAGCGCACTGGAAAAACTGAACAAAGAACGTGAACTGGTGGGCATCTACTTGAGCGCACACCCGCTGGACGAATACTCCATCATCCTGAACCAGGTGTGTAACCTGCACCTGGGCGAAATGGACAACCTGGCGCCCTTTGCCAATCAGGACCTGTACTTCGGCGGCATTGTAACCGGAGTAAGGCAGGGCATGTCCAAACGCGGTTCCGCCTTCGGAATTGTCACTTTGGAAGACTACAGCGGAGCACACGAGCTTCCACTTTTCGGCAATGACTGGGTACAATGGAGCAGCTTCATGATTGAGGGCAACCTGCTCTACATTACCGCACGCTGCCAGGCACGCCAATATGACAGCAGCAAGCTGGAGCTGAAGATAGGAAGAATAGATTTTCTTTCCGACGTAAAGGACAAGCTCATAGAGAACATTACCATCAACATGCCCGTCCATGCCATAAGCAAAGACCTGGTGTGTACGCTGCAAAAACTTACGGCCGAAAACGGGCCGGTAACCCTGAGAATGTGTATTACCGACGCCGAAGGCAACACACTGGCCATGCAAAGCCAGAAAAAGCGAATAACCGTTAAAAAGGAGTTAATTTCCTTTATAGAAAAGCAAACAGGCATGTCATTTAAAATAAATTGAGTATATTTGCATACACAATACATCAATAACAACCATTCACTACATTAAATATTTAAGAATATGGCACATAACATCTCTATTGACAACATTGACGAACTGTTAGCAAGCGGAAAGCCCCTGATGCTCGACTTCAGCGCCTCATGGTGCGGTCCCTGCAAGCGTCTGGCTCCCATTGTGGACGCACTGGACGAAAAATATGCAGACCAGGTTATCATTGGAAAGATTGACATTGAAGAAGAGGAAGACCTGGCCACAAAATATGGCATAAGAAACGTGCCCACCATACTTTTCATAAAGGACAACACCATTGTGGACAAACAAGTGGGACTATGCAAACCGGCAGAACTTGAAGACAAACTGAAAGCAATACTCTAAAAGAAGGGAAAAGTATGAATCTGGATGAAGAACTGCTCAAAGATGCAGAGGACGACCAACTGACCGTTGAATACATAAAGCGTTATCTGCCCCAGGATATTAAGGAGAAGTTTACGGAAGACGACCTGTATTACTTTCTGGACGTATTGGTTGAATACTATGCCACCAGCGGTATACTGGACGTTAACCCCGACCAGGACGGCTATATCGACATTGACATTGACGCCATCTCGGACTATCTGGCCAAACAGGCAAAGAAAGACAAGATGGGAGAATTCGACCCCGAAGACCTGAGATGGGTTGTAGAAGGCGAACTGGAATACGGCGAGGGGCTGAGCGATTGACGGAATTATGTTAGAGATCAAGATTAATAGTCTGGACGGCATTGCTGATGCCGCCAGACAATTTGTCGATGCCATGGGCGAGAACAAGGTTTTTGCCATGTTCGGCCCCATGGGTGTGGGCAAAACCACTTTTATCAAGGCCGTATGCGAAGTGCTTGGCGTACAGGACACCATTACCTCGCCCACCTTTGCCATTGTCAATGAATACCGGACAGACTCGGGCGAACAGATATTCCATTTCGACTTCTATCGCATAAGGAAAGTGGAAGAGGCATATGACATGGGGTACGAAGACTATATCTACAGCGGAGTCGTATGCTTTTTGGAATGGCCCGAACTGATTGAAGAACTTCTGCCCGAAGATGCCGTGCGCATAACACTTACAGAAGAGGAAGACGGCACACGTACCATTACCATTCAATAAGTCATGCAGATTCTTCTGGCCAACGCCAAAATAATGTCAGCCGAAACCGGAACAGCACCGCTGACGGAACCAGGCTTTCAGACCATTGCCGACACACTGGCAATGGAAATGGCTGCAATGGACATAGAAGAACTGGAAAAACAACTGGATTGCAGCAGAAAGCTGGCCGCGGAAAACTGGACCCGCTACCAACAATTCTTCACAGCCAGAAAGATCCCCGCCATTATGGCCTATAACGGACAGGCATACAAGCATCTCCGCGCTAAAGACTTGACAACAGAAGACTTGGAATTCGCCCAAAAACATCTTTGGATTACCTGTTTCCTTTATGGTCTGTTACGCCCAATGGACGGGATTGTGCCCTACAGGATGGAACACTGCGCCATTCTGCAATCCACGCAAAACCGGCCCATCAACCAATTCTGGAAAGACAAGCTCACGGATGTCCTCATCAGCCGTACAAAGGCCGATGACGGGATACTCATACATCTGTCCACAGAAGAATACGAACATCTTTTCAATTGGAAAAGGGTTTGCGAAGAACTGACCGTTATACAGCCTCTTTTCTACGTAAGACAGGAAAAAGGCCTGAAGATGCAAGCGGTATGGGCAAAGTCTTGCCGAGGTGCCATGACACGTTTCATCATCAGGGAACGCATAACCAAACCGGAAGCCCTGCACGCCTTCGCTTACGAAGGGTTTGAATTCTGCCCCCAGCTTGGAGAAGCTTCATTCCCTCATTTTGTCAGAAACTGACCTTCCTTATCCCCTTTTCTTTGCCTGCATGGTAACCAACGGAATCAGCATTTCCTCCATGCTGATACCTCCGTGCTGGAAGGTATCCTTATAATACTGCACATAATGGTTATAGTTGTTGGGATAGGCAAAAAAGTCCTTTCCCGTGGCAAAGATATAGGCAGAGCTAAGATTAGGACTGGGCAGACCAGCCTGGGCGGGATTCTTAATTTCAAATACCTCCTTGGGGTTATAGGTAAGGTTTTTGCCCACCTTGTAACGCAGATTCGTATTGGTGTTCCTGTCACCGATAACCTTTATGGCATTACCGGCCTTTATGCTGCCGTGGTCCGTTGTCAGCAATATCTTGTAATCACTTGACGCCAGAGCGCGGAACAAGTCGGCAAGAGCCGAATGGCGGAACCAGCTGAGTGTAATGCTGCGATAGGCGGCCTCGTTGCTTGCAAGCTCGCGCACCATGCGGCTTTCTGTACGGGCATGCGAGAGCATGTCAATAAAGTTGAGCACCACCACATTCAGGTCATATTTCCACAGACTGGGAAGCTGCTGTATCAGTTTTTCCGCAGCAGAGGAGTCATTTATCTTATGATATGTAAAGGTATTGTGCCTGCGGTAACGGTCAAACTGCGTCTTTATCAGGGGGGCCTCGTTCAGGTTCTTTCCTTCTTCCGAATCCTCATCCACCCAAAGTTCCGGAAACATCCGGGCTATGATATTGGGCATCAGGCCACTGAAGATTGAGTTACGCGCATATTGCGTGGCAGTAGGAAGGATACTGCAATACAGATTCTCCTCTATAGTGAATAAGTCTGCAATCTCATTGTACAGCACACGCCACTGATCGTAACGGAAATTGTCTATTACCAGCAAGAAAACCTTCTCGCCCTTGTTCAGGAACGGGAACACCTTCTTCTTGAAAATATCCGGACTCATAATGGGACGGTCTTCGGGGTGTTCCATCCATCCCAGATAATTTCTGCGGATAAACTTGGCAAATTCCTTTTCAGCCTCCTCACGCTGCATCTGCAGCATCTCCATCATACCGCTGTCCGTTTCTGAGAGTTGCAGTTCCCAATAGGTCAGTTTCTTGTAGGTTTCAATCCATTCGTCCAGCGTGAGGGAATCGTTTATCTGCAGTCCAATTTTTCCAAAGTCCTGCTGGTAAGCCGTCTGCGCCACCTCGGTTACAATCTCGCGGTGATGAATGTTCTTCTTCAGCGTAAGCAGAATCTGGGTAGGATTAACCGGTTTTATCAGATAGTCGGCAATCTGTGCCCCGATGGCCTGGTCCATGATGTTTTCCTCCTCGCTCTTGGTCACCATCACCACAGGCATGCTGGGGTGTATATCCTTCAGACGGTTCAATGTCTCCAACCCACTTATGCCCGGCATATTCTCATCAAGCAGAACCAGATCGAAATCCACCTCGGTGCATTTGTCCAGAGCATCGTACCCATTGGTTACGGTAGTCACATCGTAACCTTTCTTCTCAAGAAACATGATATGCGCCTTAAGCAAATCTATCTCGTCATCCACCCATAACAATTTGTAATTCATGCGTTCCGTATTAAGGGGTTAAAAACCAAACGGGAAGTCATCTTCCTCTTCCTCCTCAATCTCTTCCTCTTCTTCGGGCGATTCGTCCTCCACGTCTTCAAAGTCCTTTATCTGTACATCCGTAGGTTCGTCCAGGAAGATGTTTTCGGGCAATTCAATGGGGGCCAGTTTCTGTTCATAGAACTTCTTATAGTCCTCGAAACTGAAATCCGTTCCGATGAGTTTGAGGTTCTCTTCGGATATCAGCATGCTGCGTATACCCTTTACCACCGGAGCCATGTGCTCGTCGGCATAAAGTTGCTGCGCATAGGAATGTACCTCGTCATAAGACTGGAATCCCTTTACGACCATGAATGTAAGACCCTTCAGCTCGGTGATTTCCAGATCGAAGTTGCGCACCATGAAGTTGGTAAAGTTATAGCGGGCCATTTCAAACACCAGTTGGTTCTCGTCCAAACCGCCTGTCGGGTATGCCAGCACAAAGGCGAAATTCCCGAAGCGCTCTTCCTTCAGCACCGGCTTGGCCTGTGCGGTATCGGCCCCCTCGGGCCGTGTCCGCATTTCCCAGATACTGCTGGCATCGTGGCGGTCGTTCATCAGCTGACGGCCTTCGGAAACGCCCTTCACTATGGCATTGGCCAGTTCGGACACTTCTTCCTTGGGATACCTCTTTACAACCTCTTTCAGGGTAACCATAAAGGTGTCCCTTTGTCCTGCATACAGATTGCTCATGGCACGGACAAAGAGCATACGGGCATGGTGTTTCCCCTGCTCAAAGTTTTGTGTATACCACTGATAAGCCTGCTCCACCTTGTCATAATCCGATGCCGAATAGGCTTCGTATGCAGCCGCATAAACCGAATCTTCCATCTGTGCGCCCTTGCGTGCCAGTAATTCGTAGTTGGGGTTGCCCACCGTTATGGCATACTTGCTCTCCGGGAAGGAATCCAGCAATACCTGACGATAGTAACTGGCGGCATCGTTCTCTTCCAGTCTTCCGCAGAGCAGGAACAGGTGATAGTAGACATTGTCCATGTTCTCTTGTCCGGGGAAGTCGTTCACCAGGCGTTCCAGCGTACGTTTGGCCAAGGGGAAATTCTCCAGGCGTTCCTGTTCCAGAATGCCTCCCTGGTACAGTGCTTTTGCCAGCGCGTCATTGGATGCCTTCAACTGCTCCTCCGTAAACGGAATCTGCTTCATGTAATATTCGCGGTGATGGGGATCGTTGGACAATGAGTCCTTCAGTGCCTCAGCCTTGGCTATTGAGTCTTCCCTAAGTTGGGTCACATCTATCACTGAATCGGGCTTAACCACCTCATTGAGTGCAGAATCCTGCGCAACGGACGCGCTCTCCGGCAAACCTTCCTTGCTGCTGTAGCGCCAGTTGTCCGCATTCTGTCGCTTTCCCCACCGTTTCTGGAACTCTTTACGCCCCTGCTCCAGGGTATTGTGATTATAGAAATACCAATCAGTCTTGCTCACGGCAGTAACGCCTTGGTCTTTGGGGCGGCTCGGTGTGCTGGCCGACTGGTTGCCACGTTGTGCCGCTTCGGCAGCCTCGCGCTTTTTCTCCTCCTCCTTTTCCTTTTTCTTCAAAGCCTCAATCACACGGTCTATAGCCGCATTCCGCCCTTCATCGTCCATCTTTGCCAAGGCCTGCAAGCTGTCCTGCAGATGAATGGCTGTCAGATGGGGGGCCAGTTCCTTCAGCACATCGCTCCGGTGTTTCACCTCATCATAAAGTTCGTGTTCCTTGTCCAGCACAGCCACGCAGGCCATATAGGTGCGTGCGGCGTCTATGTAGTTCTCGCGTGTCCAGTATATCTCGCTCAGCCTGAGTAGCAGCACGGCCTTTGCGGTGGTGTTCTTGGTACTCTCCTCCACTCCCTTTTCGTAGGCGCCGATGGCGCGGGCCGTATCCTGCGCACCCATATAGATGTTGCCCATGGCATAATAAATCTGGTCCAGGTATTCCTTGTTCTTGTCACTCTTTGCCATGCGTCGCAGTTTGCCTATCATCTGTCTGGAACGGTCGCCCGTAACGGCCTCGGTCTGCTTTATCCGGGCATTAAACGCCAGTTCGTATGGCGGGTTGCTGCGGATTACACGGCCATAAGACTTATAGGCCATGCCATAGTCCCCTGTCTCGTAATACAATTGCCCCAACAGGAATTTCAGGCGCGAACGCTGCAACTTGCCCTTTGCATACTTGATGCTGCGTTCCAGATAGGGAATGGCCTCCTTATACTGGCGGGTTTCTATCAGGAAAGCGGCTTGGGTCTGTTCTTTCTCCCTCAGTGCCTGTACGGCCAGACTGTCCCTCGACATCTTGGACAGCACATCCTCTGCATCATAAGGCCATTCCAGCGCCACATAACAGCGGGCCAGCAGCGCACGCGCCACATTGGCCACCTCGGGCTGTGTGGCATACAGACGCATGATGTAGCTGCAGGTGCTGGCACACTCGATAAAGTCGCCCTTACGGAACTGGCTTTCCGCCATCAGCAGCCAGGCACGGTACAGGAAAGGGTTGAACTCCTTGCGCGCCAGATACTGCTTTTCCTTGGGTGTCATGCGCTTGTTGCCCTTTGTTTCGGGGCGCTTCTTTATGCTGTGCACCTTAATGGCCTTCTCGCATTTTGTTATGGCTGTCTCAAAATTGGATTTCCCCAGGGTCTGCGTAGCCTTCTCCGTACTCACATACATGGGCAGCAACTGCGTATAATCTTCCTTGTGCCCCTTGTATTGCGCTTCAGAACCCTGTTCAAAGGCCATCAGTCCGTTGTGGAACGTATTGAAGCGTGCCGTGGTGGCATGATAGAAACGCACTCCGGCGGTGTTTTTCTTTGTAGAACAAGCGCACAACATCACCAGTGCCGCCACCATTGCCACGGCGCACCGGCACACACGTTTTGCGCTTATACCTACTTTATTATTATACATATTTATATTAGAACGCAGACACTGCCGTTTTATTGTGCATGGGAAACCCTTCTTTCGCCCACAATCAGAAAAACCTCATCCTTTACCTCGTCAGGCAGATTTATCATGCGCAACTGCAGGCTCCTGACCCAACCGGCCACCTCGTCGCTGCGCATCGTGTAAAGCACATCTCTGAACTTGTCTGCCTCCTCGGGCGCATATTCATCGCCTTCGCGCCCTCTGAAGCGGTCCAGTTCCTCATCGTTATAGTATTCTATATCCTTGCTCAGCGCAGCCAGCAGACTGTCCTTCTCGCACACCTCGTGCTGTCCGCAACATTCCATATCCACCGGATTCACCTCCTGCGGAATTTCCTCCGGAGAGATTTCCCCGCGTCTCAGCTTGCGCTCATAATACCGGCTCCGCACCCAGTGTGCCAGAGCTGCTATCACGCCCAACACGGCAATTGCCGCCACAGCATACAGCATCAGCATAGGCCCTCCTCTCCGATACAGAATCCGGCATCTTTCAGGTGCGTCCAGAATTGCGGATACGATTTGCTCACCACCTCTGGGTCATTCATGCACAGACTGCCCAGTCTCATGGAGAGCGGCGCCAACGCCATGGCCATACGATGGTCCTCGTAGGTGTCCAGCACGGCATCGGCACAAGCCTTGCCCTTGTTGCCGTCCCAGCACAACTCTCCCTCTGCCGGCTCCTCAATGCCAAACCCCAGTTTGCCCAACTCGGTACGCAGGGCATATATGCGGTCAGTCTCCTTTATCTTCAGGCTATGCAGACCGGAAAAACGGAACGGCACGCCCATGGCACAACATGTTGCCACTAATGTCTGCGCCAGGTCGGGCTGGTGGGTGAAGTCATACTCCAGCAGCACAGGCGCCCCGCCCTCTTTTCTCAGGCGGACACCTTCCAGCCCTTCTGCCGAAAGATAGAATTCGGTGCCAACCCCCAAACGGGCAAACAGTTCCTTTACCGCCGAATCGCCTTGCAGACTATGGGCAAACAGTCCGGGCAGTTCCACTGCCGCCTCCGCATCTTCAGACAAAGCCACCATCTCGTACCAATAGCTGGCCGCACTCCAGTCGCTTTCCACATAATAGGGCGTAAAGCTATATCCGGTGGGCTCCACACTAATGCGGTCCTCTGCCGTCCAGCCGGCCTTTGCGCCAAAACGGCGCATAATGTCCAGCGTCATTTCAATATAGGGGCGGCTCACAATCCGGCCCTCCAACATCAGCTCCAGGCCTTCCTCCAAAACGGGACCAATCATAAGCAGAGCGCTGATATACTGGCTGCTCACGCTGCCCGAGAGCGTTACCTGGCCGCCCTTGTGCCTGCCGCCGGTGATACGAAGCGGCGGAAAACCCTCCTTCTCCACGTATTCCACTTCAGCTCCCAGCGTTCGCAAGGCATCCACCAGAATAGCGATAGGCCGGTTTTTCATCCGTTCCGTACCGGTAATTACGTGAGTTCCCTTACGCACACTCAGGAAGGCCGACAGAAAACGCATGGCGGTACCGGCGGCCATAATATCAATGGTTTCCGGCATTGCTGCCAAGGCATTGAGCATGACCCGCGTATCGTCGCAATCCGAAATATTCTTCAGCCCGTCCCAGTCCTCCGTGCCCGGACAATCTTCCGCACAGCTCAAGGCATGTATTATCAAAGCCCGGTTGCTAATGCTCTTACTGGATGGAAGCATTATACTTGCACGCAGGTTTTTGGGGGATTTTATGGTAATTTTCATCTGCAATTTACTTTTCTAAATACAAAATTATGAAAAAATTTGGTCAATACAAAAAAATGGCATACCTTTGCACTCGCAAAACAGGAACGGGATGTAGCGCAGTTGGTAGCGCACGCGTCTGGGGGGCGTGAGGTCGCAAGTTCGAGTCTTGTCATCCCGACCTACTTAAAGCACTGAATTTCAAACGAGATTCGGTGCTTTTTGTTTTACGGAAAACTTGTACTGCCCTTCTATATAACAAAAGACGCCCAAAGTAGATGGTCATGCAGACCATACCTTATACAATTAAAGATGTGTTCGATGAGCGAAGGCGAAAAACTTATTTAACTTCGTTCTATAGCTTACACCTTTTGTCATGCTGAACTTGTTTCAGGTTCTCACCGCGAGCCTATATCAATGCTTAACCGCGGACAGATGCTGAAATTTGCGGTTAAGCGAGGGCAGAGACATGCTTGCTTGAACTTTGCCGAGCGTGAGCAAATTGAACAACGTTAAACAAGTTCAGCATGACCATCTACGAAGTGTTATCTTTATGTTATATACAAGTGAAATTGTTTTATCTATTAACTAAAAAAGTTTTCAGTCAACGGTAAAAAGTTTATTCCAGCACTTGGAATACATGTTTCAGCCTTTGGAATACATATTTCAGCGGCTGAAATACATGTTCCAGCTGCTGAAACAAAACTTTCACCACAGAGAAAAAACTTTTTCACCACTGTGCTACAACAATTTAAGCACTATGTTTCAGGAATGTATTAACTGTGCTTTATTTCATAGCCCTTGAAACGTACAAAACGGAAACATTTATCAGGCTTGTTTTCATTGGTTTTCCTCACGCGAAACCTGCGAATCTCGCCAAATGGATAAATATAACACCTCATCCATATATGATTCTTCTTTTATCCCTTATAGTATGCCATAATGATGTTTTCAATCCTACAAATACAGAAAAAAGAAAGAAATTGCCCCATTCCTTTTGCACATTCACACCTTTTCATTAAATTTGCAATCGTATTCCACCTGAACAAACAATCAAAATCAAACAATGAAAACATTAAATCTGATTATCTTGGGCTTGCTTTTCAATCTCTGTTCATTTGCCCAGTCCAAAGGCAAACCAATCGTTATCCCAGAAGAGGAGTTCTCGCTTTTCGCCCTTTCATCAGAGGGAAAGCCCGTAACTGTTATGCTCAATTCTGCCCTGAAAAAGTTCAAGCATAAAAAGGCATACGGATGGACATGTTCTCTTGTCATCAGTTTTAAAGACATGACGGAAGACGGTGTGCCGACAAACGAAGAATATAATTACGTAATTGATTACGTTGAAAAATTAGACAAAGACATAAAGGGCAGCGACCCCAACGCATTGTTCCTGGCAAGAATTATCTGGAACGGCACTTGCGAGGTCATCTGGCAAATAAAAGATCCTGAGCCCGTACATCAGTATTTGGCTGATATCATCAAGAGCAATTCCTACCCTCGCGAATTAGACTATAGGATTGAAAACGATAAAAAATGGAAGAAAATGTCTTTCTACCAAAAACTTGCAAAGAAAGCTTCCAAATAACGGATTCGGTAAAAAATCATCCGGGTCATTTACGGCATTTATCCTTATAGCTACAAGAAATCTGGCATCAGACACATATACAAGGACAGACTAATTCTTTCTTGGCGGAACACCTTTATAATAGGAATTACTCCATTTACCATAGCTTTCGGGGAGTCTTGCCCGTATGTTTCTTGACAAATTGGACAAAAGCGGAGGGGCTTGAAAAGTTGAGCCGGTCCGCAATCTGCTCTACCGTGAGATCGGTGGAGTGCAAGAGCATCTTGGCATCTATAAGAACAGCCTCGTGTATCCAGTCAAGGATAGGTTTTCCTGTTGCCCGTTTTATAACCTTGGCCAGATATTTGGGAGTAAGGTGCAGTTGGCTGGCATAGAATTTTACCGAGCGGTTCTTTTTATAATTTATGGCGAGCAGTCTGAAAAAGCTGTCGCTTAAACTATCGTGTCTGATATCGCGAATGGTATCCGCGCTGCACACTTTCTCATACTCGGCGATGATCTCGAGTATCAGGGCGTAGAATATCGAACTGATTATTTCCGTCTTGTATTTGCATTCCTCTGTGGCTTCCTTGTAGATGAACCTGTAATAGCTCATCAGGTCTTCAAACTTTTCGTCCGACACCTTTATTACGGACATGTAGCGGGAATAATTAAATATGCTTGTGTCTATAGGCGAGGGCATATTAAGGATGTAATCTGTCGTTACGGCAATAACCCACTTGTGGTTGACGAGTTTCCGGGTTATGTGTTCCACAATATGATTGTCCGGCAGTATGACGATATTGTTACGGGACAGGACATATTCCTTGCCGTCTATCACAACACGCCCGCCATCGCCGTTGCACAACATTATTATAATACCGTTCCGGATTAACAATCTGCCATCCGAACCGACTTCCGGCGAAGCGGCATCAAAGTCTATCATGAAATCGTTGCCGCCCCTGCTTTTTATGGCACTTGCTATATCCAGTTCATCTATTTTCCTTACTTCTTCACTCATAAGCGATATTTGATAAATAAAAACGCCCACAAATGTAATAAATTCCTACTTATAATGCAGTAATTTTGCACCAGAAAAACAATTAATAATAAGATTATGACCCAAGATTTCTATCAAAAAAGCATCGAACAGGTGGTTCAGATGTGCAAAACAGACCTCAACAAGGGCCTGACCGACGATGTGGTGCGTGAAAAGCTAAAGCGCGAAGGCTTTAATGAATTTGCCAAGAAAAAACACACCACATTGTGGCAGAAGTTCATTGCGCAGTTCAAGAGTTTTATGATTATAGTGCTGCTGGTGGCAGCCGTCATATCGGGCATTACCGGATACATGAACGGCGAGGGCGTTACCGATGCCATTATCATCCTGTCCATACTTATAGTCAATGCCATCATAGGCGTATTCCAGGAGGCAAAAGCGGAAAACGCCCTTGACGCGCTTGAGAAACTTTCCGCCCCACACTGCAAGGTTGTCCGCAACGGAGAGCATAAGGTCATCGCTTCCCGGGAACTGGTCGTAGGCGATATAGTGGAGATAGAGACGGGAGACAGCGTCCCCGCCGACTTGCGCCTGGTTGAGAGTGTGAATCTTAAAATCCAGGAAGCGGCGCTCACGGGAGAGTCTCTTCCCGTAGAGAAGGATACGGCTGCCATACAGGGGAATGTGCCTGTAGGCGACAGGACAAATATGGCTTTCAGCTCGTGCAGCGTAACCTATGGCCGCGGTGTGGGCGTGGTTGTGGCCACGGGCGGGCAGACCGAGGTGGGCAAGATTGCCGCAATGATCCAGTCCGTGCCCGACATGCGCACCCCCATGCAGATTCGTCTGGACAAGCTGGGGAAGGCTCTTGCCGTAATAAGCCTTGTCGTATGCTTTGTCATATTTGTCATAGGCCTGTGCTACGGCCGCGGACTGATGGACATGTTCATGACCGCCGTGACGCTTGCCGTGGCAGCCATCCCCGAGGGTCTGCCCGCAGTATCCACCGTTGTATTGGCGCTGGGCGTACAGCGGCTGGCCAAGCAGAACGCCATTGTGCGCAACCTGCCCTCTGTGGAAACCCTGGGCAGCACCACGGTTATATGCTCGGACAAGACAGGAACGCTCACCCAGAACAAGATGACCGTTGTGGAGTGCTACCCCAGCGCATCAGAGAGGATACTGACCATCGGCTCGCTTTGCAACGACACCACACAAGGCGCAGACGGCGAGCTGATAGGCGACCCCACCGAGACCGCCCTTGTGGCCTTTGCCGAGCAGAACAACCTTTTGCAGAGGAATCTGGAGGCGGCAATGCCAAGAGTGTCGGAGATTCCCTTCGACTCTGAGCGCAAGCTGATGACAACTCTCCACCGCAAGGACGAGCACACCCTGCTGGTGGCCACAAAGGGCGGCTTTGACGAGCTGCTGTCACGCTGCAACCGCATTGCCGACAGCGAAGGCAACGTACGCAGCATTGAAGAGAGCGACCTGAAAGCGCTTGCCGCCGTAAACGAGGCGATGGCACAGAAGGCGCTGCGCGTGCTGTGTATGGCATACGCCGAAACAAGCATTGCGGCTGAGCCTGATGCCGGACAGCTGGAAACGCTTACCGCAAATGCCGAGCGCGACCTTATATTCGCCGGTATGGCAGGAATGATTGACCCTCCGCGCGAGGAGGCCAGGGTGGCCGTTGAGCAGTGCAAGGCCGCAGGCATCAAACCGGTAATGATTACGGGCGACCATAAGATTACCGCCTCGGCCATAGCGCAGAGCCTCGGCATAATGAGCACTGCGGACAAGGTGCTCACGGGAAGCGACGTGGAGAAGATGAGCGACAAGGAGCTGCGCGGCATTGCCGGCAGCGTATCGGTCTTCGCCCGTGTGGCGCCGGAACATAAGGTGCGCATCGTAGAGGCTTATCAGAAGCTGGGCAACGTGGTGGCAATGACCGGCGACGGCGTGAACGACGCTCCGGCCCTGAAGCTCGCCAACATCGGCGTGGCGATGGGCATAACGGGCACCGATGTTTCCAAAGAGGCGGCAGACGTGGTTCTTGCCGACGACAATTTCGCCACCATCGTACAGTCCGTACGCGAGGGCAGAAGAATCTATGACAATCTGGTCAAGTCGATACAGTTCATGGTGTCCACCAACCTTGGCGAAATAGTGCTGCTGCTCGTGGCCGTGCTCTGCAATTTCGACATGCCGCTGCTGCCCATCCAGCTGCTCTTCATCAACCTTGTTGGCGACAGCCTTCCTTCGCTGGCGCTGAGCGTGGACCATGCCGCAAGGAACATCATGAACCGCAAGCCCATTGACCCCAACCGGGGCATCTTTACAAAACCGTTTACGACAAAGATATCGATACAGGCCCTGATCATCGGCGGTCTGACCATTGCCGCCTACCTGATTGGTCTGGAACATTCCATCGGAACGGCCCGTACAATGACCTTTGGCGTAATGATTTTCTCGCAGCTTACGATGATATTCAGCATCCGCAGCGGCAACAACTGGTTTACGGAAAGATTCTTCAGCAACCGCTGGCTCTGGGCCACCATCGTGCTTGTTACGGCGCTTACCCTGCTTGTCATGCTTGTACCCGCCATGCAGTCCCTCTTCAGGCTTACCTCGCTGACAGCCGCACAGTGGTGGATTGTTGCCGGGCTGTCGGCCGGTGTGCTGGCGCTGAGCGAATTCTTCAAGCTATTTACCCGCAACCGCGAATAATTTCCGGAAACGGAACCGGACAGCGCCTGAAGCGGGAATACGGAACCGGCTGCGGAAGACCGCCCTCCCGTCGTCTCGGACTGCAACAGGAAGGAACTGCAGGAGGTGTACGACGCCCGGGGGATAAAAAAGGTTAAGCAACTCCGCTAAAAACCCTCCCGGAGACCACTTTAGCGACAGACCGACAGGAGTTTCATTCTGAAATATTGCTGTCCGGTAAAACTCAAAATAGCACAAAACCTTAGTCCGAACTCCTTTATAATTAAGGATTCGGACTTTTTCATGATAAAAGCAAGCCCCCCTAACTAAAAAGTATTGGTTGTGGGGGTGCTTTTTGAACATCTC
>JAGBGU010000081.1 GCA_017935785.1 Bacteroidaceae bacterium | reverse complement strand
TACGGAAAAAACAACTTTTCGACAAAAACTATATACATCAGGACCCAAGGTGCCGGGACGGTAAAGAACAAATAGAAAAAAAACAACATCTTTAAGAAAAAACAAACTTTTTTTCTTGCAAGGACCAGAGTAAACAGACGTCCATTCGCTCATCGTTCTCTCCCCCACAACAAGGTACCGTCCGCAGCCTGACCTGCGGCATCCACGCTGATTTGTGTCGTGCGCGCGTTATTATATAATGTAATGGTGGCTTCTCCATTTTCATCCAGCATCAGGTTGGGGTTCCAGTAAAGGGTTCTTCGGTAATCGTGCCGGCTTTCGGGGAGTCTTTGTTTGCTGTAGTCGGGACAATAAAACTCAGAGGCTGTAGAGAAGCCCTGAACCTTTGTGAAACGGTCACGATACGTTGCGCGCTTACCGTCATCCTTGATACGCTTAAGCAAAACAACTGTTTCCGGCACATTGGGCTTGTTATATTGAGGATTGCCCATTCTTCTGGGTGCAAAATCCGTATAGACGTACACGGAATCAATTGAGAAGAGATTGTTGAGATCCTGTCCGTTTTCATCACTATTGTATTCTTCATGTATGAACTCAGAGGATAGGAACAACGATTTGCCATCCCTTGTGCCGGCATCCCATCTCGACTGACGGGGCAGGATGATAATAGTGTCACTGTCATGAATTCCCATGTCGCCAATGAAATAGTGGGCAACAGCCTTTGAAAAAGCAGTTTTCCCGGTCATCCATCCATCAAGCAGACCTGCGTCAGACACAAGGTTGAAGGCCTCGTAGGCATCAGTCTTCAAGGCCGGCGGAACAAACATTCTTTTGATCAGTCGGCCATTCTTACCATAGACCGATACTTGCTTCATTGTGTATTCGTCCGTAGCTTCGTCCGCCTCTACCTTTGTCTTTGGCAGATGGGTGTGATAGAAATCGTATGGTTTTACACTGTGAATGAATGGAGACTTCATTTTTACGAAGAATTCGGGGTATTCGTCTTCGTTGGGACTAATCCACTTGTGTCTGTATCCGTTTTTCCACTTGGTGGTGTCACTGGCGGCTATGTGCATTATGCTCTGGTCTTGCAGGAAAGGTAAGGCAAAGGAGAAACTTCCGTCTGTTACCTTTGCTTCACGGGCTACGCTTTGCCGCCCCTGGACAAATTCAGCATGAACTATTGTCCCCTCTGGCACTTTCCCATATCCTGTTCCCCTATAGGTGGCATCCCTATGGCCTAATGTGTTGTAGTCTGCATCTACAATTTCTTCCAGGAACTTCCTTCTGTCAGCTTTTTCGCGTGTTTCAAGCAGACTTGGTGTCTTTTCCTTTCCCTCCTCATCCTTCTGAGGTTCTGTTTTGTCCGCCATCATCAGCATATCCAGCATGGCGTCCCGCTCAATCTTATTCTCCTTGTGATAGACATGATATTTGAGCACTTCGCCTTCCACTCTCAATTCCTTTTCAGGCAACAGGGTATCCGTGCGTGGCTGCACCATTTCTGTCCAATCGAATCTGCGCCATCCCTGTGTCATCATCAGCAGGTCCAGGGCATGGCGGTGCTCTTCATCGTTCTTTTCAAAGTACCAGCCAGGGTTGGGCACAAAGCCTTTTATCTCCGAAGACAAAAGCATTTCAGTGAGTATGGTTCCGTTGTCATGGGTGCTTCCTTCGGTTGATTTGTCCCTTACAGCGACAGAGCAGCTCGTTGGCTTTTGCGTGGATAATGTTGAAGACAGCGTGATGTGGACTGCGGAGAACGGTTCATATTTGGTTTTGTCTGCTTTTACTTGGATAGTGGGCATGACTATACTATCCGTTGTCTTGAAAAGAAGACGGTCCGCCCACACGCGTCCGTTCCCGTCGAATACGGTTATCTGGTTTACGCCACATGAAAACGACTCCATGGCAAAGGCTTTCTTCTGCGCCTTGTACTCAAGGATGCTGTGTGCGAGAAGGTTTCCTTCGTGCATGATGCTGACGCCCAATGTGTCGGGAACATCCTCCCCGGCAGGATTGATGTAGACCAGACAAGAGTCGGCATTCTGTTCTACATGGATTGAGATGCCTGTCTCAATGGCCTTGGGAAGTTTTACTTCCATTGTCTTGCCATCGCCGTAGCGGAAGACTGCGGCCAGTTGTCTTGTGTCTTGCGGGACAATGGTAAATGTTCCTCTTCCCCTGTGTACGGTCTTTACTTCCTGTCCACCCACTTGCAAATGGCCGTCCAGACACTCGCCTTCTGCGGTTCGGGCCTCAAAGGCCACATGGCATGGAACGCCTACAACCAGATTGCCGCCTTCCGGATAAAACCCAATCTGCGGAGCGTCTTCCTTTTCCTGTCTGCCAAAATAGCGCATGGTGCGCCTAAGGGTCATGTCGCGCACATATTCCCCTTTTGCCAAAGGCTTGTCATATACAGGGACAACACGACTGTATATTTTATCATAGTCCACAAAGAATTCTTCTGCCATCTTCTTGTTGTAGAACCATTTGTCGGCGGTTGCGAAATGCGGTCGCACACTTCGTCCCCAATTCCGCTGCCATTTCGTATAGGCTCTGATCTCATAAAAACCGCTGTACATAGAAGAGTCGGTCTTCAATGCGAACTCGCCATACCCCTCGCCATTATTGAGTTGGATGACCTTGCGCTCTGCAGGGTATCCGTCGTGGTCCAACAGATCCACATACAGTACATGGCTTATTGTGGATGGAGCCGAAGTGTCTGTCTGCCTTACATAGGCCTTGAACCAGATTGTATCCCCCAGGAAATACGAATTGTTGTCCAGATGGAGGTAAACCTTTTCCTGAGGCATTGTGTCTGCCCTGTTCAGAAGTTTCTGCAGCCATTCTTTCATCGGGCCGTCCGCTGTTCCTGATAAAACGTCCGTAAGTTTACGGCGAGCAATCCGTTCTTCCTGTTGCGTCTTCATCACTACCTCTTCTTGCCACAGTCCGTCATTATTGGCACTACGTTCTATGGCAACAAGCATATTCTCATAATTCTTCCCGGTATTGTTCAGTTGTGGCAATTCTTTATCCAACGCATATAAAATGGTCTGGCATCTGATGTCCTGACATTGCAGGGTGTAGGCAAGACTTGCAACCTGATATGCTTTTATCCCCCGTGCATAATTAATGTGCACATTCAGTTGGGCTGGCCTTTCTTTGGCAAACAGACCGCTCCAGACTTTCATCCTGAAGTTTTCAAGATGACCGTCAAAGGCAATTGGCTGGTAAGTGGCGGCATCTACATAAAGGTTGCCACACAGGATTATGTCATCGGGCTTGATATTATCCTTTTTGAAGATAATCTTTATGATTTCGTTCCCTTCCGTATCCTTTAATCGTTCTGTGTCTGCCTTATACCTTTTTTTGTATCCATAACCCTTAACAGCTCCGGGCAAAGGATTGAACGGGGTAACAAGAACACTGTTCCATGCTTCATTCTTAACCATTGGCGAAAGGCTTAAGAGGTGATGCAGGTTCGAGAACCACAGCAGCCCGGAATCATCATCGTTAGAACTGTCCTGTCCCTTATAGTGCCGCCCAGCCAAAAAGGAAAGTCTGTTTACGCTAATGACAGAATGGGCATTGAGATAGGCTTCAACCATTTGTGTTTCGCCGTCAATCCTATTTGTCTGACGCATAAAGTATTGTCTCTTTTCTTGCTTCTTCTCCCTATAATTATGCCCCCAAGTGGTAGCAATCTTTTGCAGTAAGGCGTCGGAACCTTTTACGGACACCTCTTGTAGTATGTTCGACACCAGCACCATTTTTATCTTATCACCTATATCCTTCGCACAGAGTCTCAACGGTTCATATCCCATACAAGTGAAAACCAAAGTGTCATTTTGTATGGTCGCTATACGAAAATAACCTTCTTCATTAGTCAATGTACCGCCATTTTTCAGTTTTGCATACACGCTTACATAAGGCAACGCCTCCCCCGTTTCCGCATCCACCACCATGGCGGTGTAGTCTCTTGGCTGCGCAAATAACTGTATGCAGCAGGCCAGCAAGATTGTCAAAGTGAAAAGAATCTTCTTCATAAGCCTGTTTTTTATGGTAATACCAAAATTTATGGCACAAATATAATAGTTTAGTTTTAAAAAATCATGGGGAAATTTCCTATTTTTGTGGGGAAATTTCCTATTTCCTGATATTTTTCTTAAAAAAGTGCAGAATTATCCATGTTTAAACCCAAATCGGTCATTAGTGTTATGATGATAATATCCTTTATTCTTGAACAGATGTTTTGCCGGTTTGAGGGCGCAATGGGGTTCCATTGTAACCGAGAAGCGACGAAACATATGACAAAAAGATGGCTTTATTAGCGCGTAACATCCAGTTGACCGATTTGGGTTTAACGCATACTGTTGCGATGGCTGACGCAACATAGTCCGATGGTCATCGCAACAGCATGAGTCTGCCTTCGCACCATAGTGCGTTTTTACTTGAATAAGGTTAAAAGAGAAATTTGTTTAGTGTTTATGGTTTAGTGTTTAGTGATTGGCTATTGGCACACAGT
>JAGBGU010000080.1 GCA_017935785.1 Bacteroidaceae bacterium | reverse complement strand
TGCCTCCAAATGTCATGCTGAACTTGTTTCAGCATCTGGCAGCGAGCCTTATCTTGTCCTTCTCCGCGGACAGATCCTGAAACAAGTTCAGGATGACCATCTACTCTGGGCTATCGTCATTTGTTATATAGAAGAACAAAAGAGTATAATATGTCTTTATGTCCTTTTGTCAAAGAATAAAATCAGCAGCAATAACCATCGTTTTTTCAAGACAAAAATATGGAAGAAAAACGAAGATAGCTAACTTGGCCTCAGGAGATAGCTTGTTTGCTCTGAGGAGATAGCTTGTTTGCTCTGAGGAGATAGCTTCTTGGAAAAACGGAATTATTTTGCCCGTTCCCCGTCTTTGTCCATTCGTTCACCTGTCTTAAGTCCGCTGCCGTTTTACGTCACTGACTTTATACAAATTGCTTGCGCTATTTTAGTCATGTTGACCATACTTCATTCTATACGTCATCCTGAATTTAGTTCAGGATCTCATAGCGAGCCGTTTCTATAACCTCACCGCGGACAGATGCTGAAATTTGCGATTGAGCGAGAGCAGAGCAAGCTTGCTTGAGCTATGCAGAGCGTGAGCAAATTGAACTGAGTTAAACAAGTTCAGCATGACGAGAGTAGCATGAATAAGTTAAACAAGTTATTCGTTCACTGTTCAAGTCTCCCCTTAGAGGGGGCGAACTTGGCCGTAGAAGAAGCACTGAATGTGCTTCTGTGCCAAAGTGAGGGGAGCGCAGGTGTCTGTGCGACGGAGGGAATTTAGAGGGGGGCTTCCCCCCATAAGAGTGTTCCGTCCGCAGCCTGTCCCTGGGCATCCACGCTGATTTGGTTCGTGCGCGCGTTATTATATAAGGTAATGGTGGCCTTGCCGTCCTTGTCTAACGTGACGTTGGGGTTCCAGTAGAGCGTGCGGCGGTAGTCCTTTACGCTGTCGGGTGGTGTCTGCTTGCTGTAGTCGGGACTGTAGAACTCGGCTGGGAGGGCAAAGCCGGGAAGACGGAGGCAGCGGTCGGCATAGACGGGGTATTGTCCGCCGTTGGCATGGGGATAGTGTACGATATTCACTTCCGGGAAATCGTTTTTGTATTGTTGGCTACCAGAGAACCGGGGGCTGTAGTCTGTGTAATATACTGTCTTGTCTATTGCGCCCAGTCCGAGATACTGACGCAATTCTCCGTCGGAAATGAACGCATCGGTGGATATTGATTTCAGATTCTCCCGGCTGTAGAGTGAATCTGCGGAGGGTTCGTGTCCGGTGTCCATTATGCGGCGGTCTGATGTGACACCAAGACGGTGTCTTATTGCAGGCGGTGTCTTTAAAAATTTGTCTTCATCATCTCTTTCAATCAAGAAGTCCGCCAGTTCTTCCTCCCTTCCATTGATACCCTCTAACCCCATGTCTCCGAGATATGTTTTCATCTGTATGTTTGGGGCGTAATAAAGGCCGGCATCAATAGACGCATTGAGTGCATCCATGTGATCCAGAATGAATGCGGGGAATTGGTTGTTAAAACGGAATTGGCCCTTAAATTCGCTTGTTACGGAAACTTCGGGCATCTGTGTGACGTTTGCCTCTTTTTCTTTTTCTATTTTTCCTTGCCATTTAGGTTGCGATAATCTTTCTTGGTAATAAGTGTATGGCTTGACAAATCTTGGATAGTGATGGTCTATCAATACTTGGGCTTTTGACGGAGCGATAATGCTTTTGGCCAATTGTTTTGGTGTAAGGTATTCCGGGTCTTGCATTTCCTTCCATTCAAACTGCCGGTAGGGGCTGTAGCGTTTGAGCGGTGTGGCAGCCAGATAGAGAATGCATTCGCCATAGAAGTCGGGCATGACCGCCTCGAAGGTTCCCTGCTTGTGTGTCCTCATGTCCTCGAAGGGATATTTCTTGTCGCTGTCCTGCAACATGGCGTGCAGATAATATTCCAGATTGTAGTCGTTCTGCAGCGAGTCGCGCTTGCGTCCCGATTTCTGTTTTTGAAGGAAGAACCTGTCGCGTTCTGCTGTGAGCCTTGCCTTCTCCCAACGGTCGGATTCGTCCTGTAATTGTTGGATTTTCGGGTCTGCGCCAGCCCAATCCCTCAGTTCCTTCTGCCTTTTCTCCCTTTCCCTTTGTGCCTTTCCCGTATTTTCGCTGCCCGACTGCAATACCCTGTTTTGGTCTTCAAGCTCGCGCAGACGCGGGTCGGCAGGATTGGAAGGATAGACGCGCCCCTTCAGCATGAGCTGCTTCTCGCGCGGCTGTGTCTGTTCCAACGCCCCCTTCACCGCCATGTCCTGCCAGCGGAAACGACGCCAGCCCTGTGTCATCATCAGCAGATCCAGAGCGGCACGATGAACGGAGTCGTCCTGCTCGAAATACCATCCCGGGTCGGGCACAAAGCCTCGGATCTCGCTTGCCAGCAGCATCTCGGTAAGAATGTTGCCTGTATCATGGTTGCCAAACGAGGTGCTTTTTTCGCGGACGGCCAGCGAAAGAAGGGAGTTGTGATGGGTGTCTTTGCCTTGTACAGATATGCGGATGGAGTCGTACGGCGCATATTCCGCCCGCAGGCCTTCCACTTGCAGAGGGGCCACCGCCATGCCGGGCGTGCGGTGGAAGAAGAGGCGGTCGGCAAGCACCTTTCCGTCCTCGGTAAAAAGAGTGGCCTGGTATACGCCGCTCATTCCCTGAGGCGGTGCAAAGGTAAGGCGCTCGTTGTGTCCCTTCAGTGTATAGAAACCTAAGACCTTTCCTTCGTAACTCACTGTCAGTCCTACAGCCAAGGGCTGTATGTCGGCTGAGAGGCGGCAATGCATAGTCCAGCCTTCACCTTGCTGTGCCACGCTGAGCGAAGCTCCGCTTGTTTCTGCACGAGGCAGCGCGGCAGTAACCTGTTCGCCGTCTTTTGACGTGAACTGTATGTGCTGTTGTTTGTCTGTCCGGAGCGTGATATCAAAACATCCCCTTCCCCTGTGGCGTGTGGCATAGGATTTGCCTGTGCCGGCTCCGTTTTCGGCAAGACTGAGTGTGCCCTCAACCCACTCGCCGTTCTCGCGGCATGCCTCGAAAGCCACTCTGCACGGCAGTCCCTGTATAAGGTTTCCACCTTCGGGATAGAATGTGAGTCTGAGCGGACTTTTTTCTTTATTGCGGTAGGCAGGCCGCCGTAGGGGGCGCAACGTCATGCGAGGCGTGTGGTCTCCCGGTGTGTCCGGGCGGTCAAACACCGGAAATACACGGCTGTACAGCTTTTCGTAGTCGCGGAAGAAACTCCGTTCCGTCTCTTCGCTGATGAACCAGCGCCGGCTGCCGACAGAATGAGGGCGTTCCGTCACACCCCAGTTAAGCTGCCATCGGGTGTAGGCACGCAGTTCATAGTAGCCGCTATAGGAATGTTCCTTGTTCAAGGCAAAAAAACCGTCTGCCCGTCCGTCGGTTATCTTGAGTATCTTGCGTTCCACCATATAGCCGTCATGATTGAGCAGTTCTACATATAAGACTTTGCTCATGTCCGAGGGGCGGTCTGTGTTGGTCTTGCGGGTATAGGCGGCAAACCAGATGGTGTCTCCTTGGAAATAACAGGTGTTGTCCATGTGTACATACAGTTTCTCCTGTGGAATGAGGGTGGCAAAGCGCTTGTGGCGCTGCAACAGTTCCGAAAGCCGCGGGTTTTCCGTGCTGTCCATGTGTGGGATATAGTCCTGCCCGTCCTTGGCCTTTGTTCTGCGGTGTGCCATCAGGTTTTCTCCGAATACTATGCGCTCTTCCTTTTCCGTGCGCCGGATCACCTCATAGCGGTTCCACAACTGGCTGTCGTATCCCGCCTTCTGTACGGCGGCCATCATGTCCGTCTCCAGCCTGTACTCCTTCTGGCGTTCCAGAGAATCGTTGGGGATGTGGAAAAGGATGGTGCGATAGCGCAGGGTGGAGAGGTGGGAGAGTACGTTGGGCTGGAACTCTCCGCCCCCTTCTATGGAAAGGCTTGACAGCTCGGCAAAGCCTCGGCTGTAGTCATACTGCATGCTGAACTTGATTTCTTCGGGCACGCGGGAGAGGCCGGACTGCATGAACTGGTAGAGCACGTTTCCGTCAAAGCGCAGCAGGCACTTGTCCGCGGCACGCACATAGGCCGTGCCCACCATCAATCCCTTGCCCTTGCGGTCTGGCCCACCGGCCTTTTCCTTGAATTCTATCCGGATAATTTCTTCTTCACCCTGTCCCAGACTGATGGCTTTGGCATCATAGTAACGGTTGAATACAGATACCTTGTCAAACGGCTTTATGCACGATTTCCAACGATAGCTGTCATACGTTCTGGCTCCTACCTGCATCACCCGGTGTACGTTGGTGTAGGTGATGCCCAGCCGGGCATTGTCGTCGGTGATGTCGCTGCCCGTCACGCCGCTCGTTATCGCCATCTTGCGCAGGTTTACGGCAGAGTTTGCCTTCATGAAAGCCTCCACCAGCTCGTTCCTTTTGCCGTTGGTGAAGGTGGTGCGGTAAAAGTAGAGTCCTCTTTCGCCTCGCCCCTTCTTGTAGCTTTCGTCCAGCTTCCGGATAATCTCTCTCACCAGTTCCGCCGGGTCATAGGGACGCACCGTTACCTGGCCCAGGTCTATGCTCAGTGGTTGCATGCGCAGTGTGCCCTGGGCCTGTTGTGCGGGGCGTGTCATCTGCTGGTAGCCGATGTAGGTGAACCTTACCCTTGCTCCTTCGCTGGTAAGCAGCTGGAAGTAGCCGTCGGCATTGGTCAGCGTGCCGTTCTTGTCGTCGGCATATACATTGGCATAGGGGAGTGGTTCACCGGTTTCGGCATCTACCACCCGACCTTTGATCTGTATTTGCGCAAGCAAAGGGCAACTGCAGATTAACATCAATAAGGTAGAAAACCAAAGTCTAAATGCCATAGTAATCATTATGGTAAGCCTTTTTAGTGAAGAAATGCACTTTTATGGCACAAATATAATGGTTTAGTTTTAAAAAGTCATGGGGAAATTCCCTAATCTTTTGGGGAAATTCCCTATTTCCTGATATTTTCCATAAAAAGGGGCAGAATTATCCATGTTTTAACTCATGCTGTTGCGATGGCCGACGCAACGTAGTCCGATGGTCATCTCAACAGCATGAGTTTGCCATCGCACCATAGTGCGTTTTTGGTTTTACCCAAATCGGTCAGCGTGTAACAGTCTATTGACCGATTTGGCTTTTAAGGTAGTTGCCGTTCTATGACATAAAAAAATAAAAGGTCGCTTCTCAGCGCCCTTTTATCCAAGTTTCTTTAGGCATTAGTTTTGTTTAAGGTAAAAAGATTGTTTTCAGGATAACGAGTGCAAAGTTATTGTGTTTTTTTACATTCTGCAACTATTTTTATATGTTGTACAACATAAACTTTGTTATTTGTCTGTATTTGCGTTATTGGTTGCGTTATGTATGAAAGTTTACCAGTTCTTGTATGGGCTTTTGGATTATTTTCCCCAGTTTGTACCCCTCGGCTGACAATGCTTCCTGCAGTTCCGGAGTGAATATCTTTGCTATGCTTCCGGTGAAGTGGACGGGCGCTTCGGGATGGCCGTAATGTGCCACATTGCGTGTGATGAACAGGCGGAACTGTTCCACCAGCAGTGTGTGTATGCCCAGGTGCTGGCGGTGGCGGTGGATGAAGGGTACCAGAGATGCCAGAAACTTGTTGGGCTGGGGCTGACGGTACACTTTGTCTATGATGTCTGTGGGCGTCAGACTGTATTCGGTAAGGAATGCTTCTTTCAACGATGCAGGCAGCACTCCTTTCAGAAGCTGTCCTAACAGCGTCTTTCCCAATACGGCTCCGCTGCCTTCATCGCCCAGTATAAATCCAAGGGGAGATACGTTGGCTATGATCCGGGTTCCGTCGTAAAGGCAACTGTTGGAACCTGTGCCAAGGATGCAGGCTATGCCGCTGTTGTGTCCGCAAAGGGCGCGGGCAGCTCCCAGCAAGTCTGACTCTACATTGATATGGGCTTCGGGGAAAAGGCGGGCAAGGCTCTGTCTGAGCTTTTGGCTGTAAGGGGGGATGCAGCCTGCTCCATAGAAATGGATGTGCTTGATCTGTGCCGTTTGAGGCAGTGCGGGCATCAGCTGTTCGTGCAAAACAAGAAACATGGCATCTTCGCTATCTCTTACCGCATTGATTCCGGCGGTGTGATATTCAAAGATGCCATGTTTGCTGGAATGGAGTATCCAGTCTGTTTTGGTAGAACCGCTGTCTGCAACCAGTATGCAGTTCTCCATAGCTTTTTTAGTTCTTTGCTTCGGTATCGGCCTTGGGCTGTTCTGCAGCGGGAGCGTCAGTTGCGGGGGCTGCCTGTTCTGTTGCCGAGGGCTGTGTCATTCCGGGCATGTTGTTGGGGTTTACGGCCTTTTGCTCGGTTGCCTGCTTCAGAATTACTGATTCGCTGCTTTGTGTGCTGGGCAGGAATGCTACGCTGATGATGCTCAGTACAATCATGCATGCAGCGAGGGTCCAGGTGGCTTTCTCTACAAAGTTGGTTGTTTTGGGCGCACCCAGAATTTGGTTGTTGTTAGAGTAGTCTGCTGCCAGACCGCCTCCCTTTGATTCCTGAATCAGGACAATCAGGCACATAAGAATTGATGCCAGAACTACCAGAATTACAATTGAAGTGTACATGTTTTTTTATTCTTTTTTATTTTTATTATTTATTATCAATTTCTCCAAAAAGCGAATTTGGTCTGCAAAGTAACGATTTTTTTTTGGATATTTCAAGGATAATCGCCGGATAATTTCTATTGCACGTTCAAATTTGCCTTGTTTGATGTAAATTCGGGCTAAAGCCTCGGTGAAAATCTCTGTATCGGCAGAGGTTTCTGTAATGAGTGCCGGTTTTTGCAACTCCTGTTCGGGAAGGTCCTGCAGTACGATTCTGCCCTCGTCCTGCTGGTTCAGGAAGTTGTCGATGAGGTCATCGCCAGGCATGGGTTCTACTTTTTCCTCGAGTTCCGAAAATTCCTGTTCGGTCTGCATCAGGTACTCCATATAGTCCACTGATGCGTCCACCTTGACCTTTTTGGTGGAGGTTTTCTCCTTGGGCAGGCTGTTAAGGAACGAGTCTATTAGGCTTCCGGTAATGTCCATGTGTTCCTCGCCGCGCTTCTGTGCTGCCTTTGACAGCAGTTTTTCCTCGCGTGGCAGATAGTTGTGCTCTTCAATAAGGCGGAAAATGGCGTTGCGGTTGGGCAGCAGCGGAGCCGAGTTTCTAAGTTCGGCATCGAACTGGTTGTCTTGGGTCTGATACAGCGCTCTAAGGTAGAGTATGCGTGCGGCATGAAAATAAGGGTACCGTTCGGTAAGCTGTTTGAGCATGGCCACCGTTTCCTCATTCATCGTATCCGGATGTTCTATGTAGGCTTTGAGCGATTTTTTATGTATCATGTCTGCATGGTTTTGGATTGTGGGCTACCAGTTGGCCACAGTTGTGTTGAATATCTGGTCTGTAATGTCCTTGACCATTTGTGTGACAAGGTCTTCCTGTACGCTGGTAAGCTGCTGGCTGGAGTCGTACTCCGTGGTGGCGGAGAATTGTCTTTCGAAATCCTCGTTGTGGTTCTTGTTGTTTACGAAGCGTACGTTTACGGTCATCTTTAACTGTACCTGGCTGCTGTATCCGTCGCTGGAGATACCTTTGTTGTACTGGTCGAAACCGGTAATCTCGCCGGCAAGCTGGAGGTCGCCGTTCTTCTTTACAAGCCTCAGCTTGGTTTGTGTGGAGTAGAGGTCGGTAAGCTTGTTCTGGAAGATGCTCTGCATGGGAGCCCAGACATAAGCGCTGCGCAGGGGGAAGTTGTCAATCTGGATGGTCTTGGTTGTTTCGTAGTCAATGCTGGCTCCGTTGAACTTGTAGCTTACGCTGCAAGCGCTGCACAGCAGCACGAATAGGAGCGCGTTGGCACACCATTTTCCCATGTTGGAGATTCTGTCCTTAATCTTCAATTCCATAATCTTTGATTTTTCTGTATAGTGTGCGTTCGCTGATACCCAGCTCGTCCGCTGCGTTCTTGCGACGGAAGTGGTGGCGCTGGAGCGCTTTCATTATAAGACGTTTTTCCATTTCAATCAGGTTCAGACTTTCGTGTTCCACAATCTCCTCGGCCGTCTGGATGTCTTCTTCTTCGGGGGGGAGGCTTGTGTGTACGCTCTTTACCGGTTGTGGAGAGGGAATATGTGCTGCTGGCATATCAATGTCGGGGGAGAGGGACTGCGTAATAATGGGCAGTCCTGTGCCGTGCATTTGTGCAGGTACCAGGGCTGTAGAGGGCTCTTCGTGGTCTGAGACGTGCTGCAGCCTGCTTTTCAGTTCGCTCACCTCGTGCCTGAGTTCAAGAACTGCACTGGCCAGCATCTTGATTTCGTTTTCGTAATCGCGGGGTGGTGTTCCGTGTGCGGACTGTTGCTTGGTACAGGCAACGGCGGTGGTTTCGCTTAGATTAGCCACTACTCCGTATTGGGCCAGTACCTGAGGGGTGACGATTCTGTCCGTGCATAGGATACTCATCTGTTCCGCCACGTTCTTAAGCTGGCGCACGTTGCCCGGCCATTTGTACGAGGTAATGGTTTCTTCTGCTTCCGGGGTCAGACGCAGAGGGGTGGGGATGTTGTATTTTTCAGCCGTGTCCAGTGCAAACTTTTTGAACAACAGAACGCTGTCCCGGCCTCTCTCGCGCAGTGGAGGCATCTTGATGTTGATGGTACACAGACGGTAATAGAGGTCTTCCCTGAAGCGGCCTTCACGAATGGCGTTGGGGATATTTACATTGGTGGCAGCCACGATGCGTACATCGGTTACCCGCGGCTCGCTGCTTCCTACACGGATGTATTCGCCGGTTTCCAGCACACGTAACAGACGGGCCTGGGTACTCATGGGCAGTTCGCCCACTTCGTCAAGGAACAGCGTGCCTCCGTTGGCTGCACCGAAATATCCCTCGCGTTCGCCGATGGCACCGGTAAAGGAACCTTTTTCATGACCGAACAGCTCGCTGTCAATGGTGCCTTCGGGGATGGAACCGCAGTTGATGGCTATGTAGCGCTTGTTGCGCCGCTTGCTGTTGTCGTGTATGATGCGCGGCAATACCTCCTTGCCCACACCGCTTTCTCCCTGTATGAGTACGGTGAGGTCTGTGGGGGCTATCTGGATTGCGGTGTCAAGCGCCTTGTAGAGCTGCTCGTCCTGTCCGACAATGCCATAGCGCATTTTAACATTGTTCATGTCCATGGTGCTGATGCTTCTTGCTATTCAACGTGTGTGTGGCGTCTGTCTTCCCGCTTGTCGTGATAGAGTTTCTGCAGAGGGTCTGCATGCGCCTCGTCATACGAAATGCGGTTGCGGTATATGTCTATGGCTGCATATATGGCTTGCAGGAACGAGGCAGGGCTGGCCATTCCCTTTCCGGCAATGTCGTATGCGGTTCCGTGGTCGGGGCTGGTGCGTACAATGGGTAGTCCGGCGGTGTAGTTTACGCCGTCTTCCATGGCAAGCAGTTTGAAGGGCGCCAGACCCTGGTCGTGATACATGGCCAATACGGCATCGTAGTGTCTGAACGAAGCCGTACCGAAGAACCCGTCGGCCGAGAACGGACCGAAACAGTTTATTCCTTCTTCTTCAGCCTGTTGCATGGCCGGTATGATGATTTCCTGTTCCTCCTGTCCGATGAGGCTGTTGTCCCCGGCGTGGGGGTTGAGACCCAATACGGCAATGCGGGGCGAGGAAAGGGAGAAGTCGCGCTTGAGCGATAGGTTGAGAATGCGCAGCTTGCCCAGAATGTTTTCCTGGGTGACGGCTCCTGCAACCTGGTTCAGGGGGAGGTGTGTGGTAGCCAGTGCTATGCGCATCATGTTGTTCATCAGAATCATCATGGCCTCGTTTCCTTCTCCTGCACGGTCCTGTATATATTCGGTATGTCCGGGGAATTTGAAGTTCTCGCTTTGTATGCAATGTTTGTTTATGGGGGCTGTAACCAGTACGTCAATCAGTCCCTTCTTGTAGTCTTCCATGGCGGCTTCGAGGCTTTGCAAGGCTGCGTTTCCGCTTTCTTCCGTGCCCTGGCCCAATTCTATCTTGACCTCTTGCTTGATTACATCCACCATGTTCAGTTTCCCCTCGGTTATCTTTTCTGCCGAATCAACGGTGTTGAAACTGGTACCCAGCTCCATGGCCTTGCGGTGGTAGGTGGCAATCTTGGGGCTTCCGTACACGATAGGGGTACAGAGTTCCAATAGGGTGGGGTCTTCAAAGGCTTTCAGTATCACTTCATAGCCCACTCCGTTTGTGTCGCCGTGTGTGATACCTATTTTAATTTTATCCATAATGATGTACTTTTAAAAAGTGTGTTTGTATATTTGTAGTCTTGAATTGCTAAGCTTGCTTCTCGAAGAGTCAGTTTGTGGCTTTCTGGGCTCGTGTGGTATCCTTCTCCTCCTCTATGTTCCCGTCTATTTCAACGAAGGGTTGCTGTTCGTGAGGCAGGGCCAGGGTATAAAGCGAGGCCTCCAGACGTCTGATGAGTCCGCGCTTCATCTTTTCCGGGGCATATACAAAGCCTTCTGCCACAATTACCTGGTTGGTTTCCGTATCCACACGGCTTATGCTTACGAACGGGCCGCCCATACAGTCGTTCTCCATATACCAGAGTCCTCTGGCCTCCATTGCAAATTCGTTATGCACCACGATAGGCTTTACCATTGTGCAGAGAGTGTCTGTGGCCATATACATGTTGGGTTTCTCGCCGGGCAGATTCTGTTTCATTATGCTGTCCCGCTTGTGAAGCATGTATTTCTTGTTAAACGTTTCCGGACCTTCGTAAGGATAACTGTACATACAGATGTTTTCCAGTCCCGAGGCCGTGTTGTTGCTGGTCCAGAAGAAGTTCTTTCCTTTTTTGTAGCTTTTCAGCTCCTTGGGGGCAAAGAACTTGCACTGGAATATCTGCCAAGCCAGGTCGTAGGTGGTTTTTGAATATTCCTTCTGCAATATTTTGATAAGGCGGTTCATTTCTGTTTTCGTAAGGAAATCCACTATATCCTGTCGGTACTGGGTGCAGAATTTTTCAAACTCTTCTTCCGAGGGGCTGTTGATGGTCAGTACAATCTGGTCCAGGGCATATTTGTCGCGTATAAACTTCATCTTGGTCTGCGAAAACTGCATAGGATCTATGTTGACAAGGATGATGTTGCGGAAGATGTTCAGTGAACGGTTGAAATTCTTTTCTTCCACTTGCGAAATGCGGAACGAACGCTCGCTCTGCGGAAGTCCGGGTACGTCCGTGTCAAGCACGTTAAACAGGGCGCGGCCTGCGGGCCGTTTCCATACAACGCTGTCCAGCACAACCATTACCTCGTATGGTCTTCCGCTGGCTACGGGGAAAACCAGTTCCTTATTGCAACTGCAAAGTATGGAGCAGAGCAGTAGCAGCAATCCTGCTGTTTTTTGTTTTGTATTCATCGTCTAATATGTCCTTTGTGTCAGATTCTGTCGTTAACTTTTGCCGTAGATAACAATCCGCAGGCCGCAAATATGTCCTGTCCGCGACTTGCGCGGATGGTGGTGGTTACTCCGTGGCTGGTCAGATAGTCGCGCAGCCATATCATTTTCTTCTCCGATGCGCCCTTAAACGGGGTGTCTGGGATATCGTGGAAGCGTATCAGATTAACGCGGCACTCTATAGGGCTGAGCAGACGGACCAGTTCGCGGGCATGGATTTCAGAGTCGTTCAGTCCGCCGAAAACTATATACTCGAAACTCAGACGGCGCTGGTGGGTCCAGTCCTGTTCACGCAGAAGCGCAATGCAGTCCGTCATACTGTATCCTCCCTCTGCCGGCATAATGGATTTGCGCTCGGCGGGGAAGGGATTGTGCAGGCTTACGGCAAGGTGGCAGTCGCTTTCTTTCAAAAAACGCTCAACGCCTTTTTTTACACCAACGGTGGATACGGTTATACGTTTGGGACTCCAAGCATAGCCGTAGTCAGAGGTAAGAATCTGCGTGGCCTGCAGTACTGCGTCCAGATTGTCCATAGGCTCGCCCTGTCCCATAAAGACCACATTTGTAATGCGTTCGTACTCTTCAATGCTGTACAACTGGTTCAGGATGTCGGATACGGACAGATTTCCGTGAAAACCTTGTCTGCCGGTCATGCAGAAGCGGCAGCCCATCTTGCATCCAACCTGGCAGCTTACGCATACGGTTCCCCGGTCGCCGTCGGGGATGAATACTGTTTCAATATGCTGTCCGTCAGCGGTGGGAAACAGGTATTTGACTGTGCCGTCCACGCTGCACATTCGGTTTGTTGGTTTTTTGGCCCCTATTTCATACTTGGTGGCAAGCAGTTCCCTGTTCCTGGCGCTGATGTTGGTCATTTCGCCAATGCAGCTGACATGATGGGCATATATCCATTGTGCCATCTGTTTGGCGGCGAAGGCAGGCATTCCCATTTCCTTTGCCACATCTTTCAGTTGTGCCATGTTCAGTCCAAGAAGAGCTGTCTTTACCGTTGTATTCATTCTGTTACACATACTTTATTATGCAAAGGTATGCATTTTATTCGAGATTCGGAAAAATGCCGTAAGATATTTGCCGTTCAAAGGCTCATCCAGTGTTTTCGCTCATTTTCCGACATTTTCTCAATGGCATAGCGCAGTGTGGTGCGTGACATGTCGTGAACGTGGAGCTGGAGGAAACTGCGCAGCAGGTCCAGGCCGGCATGCTTGCCCATTTCGCGTAACATCCAGCCCACGGCCTTATGCATCAGGTCATGGGTATGGCCAAGGTGTGTTTCGGCATAGCGAAGGCACCATGAAGGGTCGCCTGAACGGGTTGTCTTCCATGTGCTTACCATACTTATCCTTTGCAGCCAGAGATTGGGGCTGTGTGCCAGATTGTCCATTGTTTCCAGTTTGGACTTTTTGAGGCTTGTGGGCAGTAAAAGCCAATGCCCCAAAATATTGGGTGCCGACAGGTCTACAAGGTCCCAATTGTTTGCTTGGCGGGCATACCGCAGGTACATTTTCAGAATTTTGTCCCGACGTAAAGTTTCTTCCCTCCCGAGGAAAATATTTTTCCGTGTTTCGCGCTCAAACTTGTCCGCCAATATCAGCAGTCCGCACAGACGCACTTCGTGCCATGGGCTCAGAAGCAGTTGGGGCACTTCTTCCAAGGGCAGACTCTTGTATTCCCTTACCAGCATTCTTGTTTGCGGAACCCTTATTCCCAGAAATTCGTCTCCCTCGCCGTATTGGCCCGGCCCGGTCTTGAAGAAGCGCATCAGAATGTTACGTTGCGCCTCGTCATGCATGGACTCCATCTTGCGGATAATTTCTTTTGCTTTTGTCATGACCGTTGTTCCTGTTTGGCTCTATATTAATTATGTGGGTGGTGTTTTTGTGGCAAAGATATTCCTTTTTCATTAAAAAACATGCTTTTATTTGTATCATAAACCGAATTTTTAAGAAGAATTTACATTCTTACATTGTGTTTATTGCAATAAATGTTTTATCTTTGCACCAAAATACCAAATAATTAAGCTATAACAATAAACTATCATGAATTTCAGAAAATTTTTATCAGTATCGGCCATGGCGTTGTGCATGGGCGTGACTGCTGTGGCGCAAAGTCTTAGCCCCAGCACCAAGTGGCATTGGGATAAGGGTACAATGGTTATTGAAACTCCGGCCCGTCCCGCAGGTCAGAAGCATGTCTTGGGTCTTACCGCTCCTAAGATGGAAACCGTGCGTGTAGCATTCGTTGGTCTTGGTATGCGCGGCGATGGTGCCGTTGTCCGTTTCTGCCGTATTCCCGGTGTAGAAATTGTTGCTCTTTGCGACTATGAGTACGGACGTGCCGAGGAATGCCAGCGTTTTCTGCGTGAGCAGGGCTTAAAGCCTGCCGACATCTATTCTGGCGAGAAGGGATATGAGGAACTTTGCAAGCGTCCTGATATCGACCTCGTTTACATTGCTACCGACTGGAATCACCACTATCCCGTAGCCAAGTGCGCTATGGAAAATGGCAAGCATGCTGCCGTTGAGGTTCCTTCAGTAATGAACCTGGAACAGTGCTGGAGCCTGATTGACCTTTCAGAAAAGACCCGTCTCCACTGCTTCATCCTGGAGAACTGTTGCTATGACGAGTATGAAATGAATGCTCTTGCCATGGCACAGGATGGCGTGTTCGGCGAGGTTATTCGCGCCGAAGGTGCCTATATCCATGCACTTGACGCTTTCTGGAAGAGCTATTGGAAGGATCCCAATGACAATGACAAGGACAACCTTCACTGGCGTCTGAAGTATAACAAGGAGAACCGTGGCGACCTGTACGCTACTCACGGCCTTGGTCCCGTGGCCCAGTGTATGGACATTCACCGTGGCGACCGCTTCACAACTCTGGTGGCTATGGATACCGAAAGCTTCTTTGGTAAGGATTGGGTAGGAAAGACCACAGGTAAGGAATGCAAGGAATTCCGTAACGGCGACCACACCACCACTCTGATGCGTACCGCTAAGGGTAAGGTGATTGAAATCCAGCACAATGTAATGACTCCCCAGCCCTATAACCGTCTGTTCAAGCTTACCGGAACCAAGGGTTATGCCACCAAGTATCCCACTCCCGAGTATGCTCTCTCTGGCGAAGTTCTTCAGGGTACTGGCGCTCCCAAGGTGGACAACCTCAGCGCTCACGGCTTTATGAATGCAGAGCAGAAGAAGGCCTTGGAGAAGAAGTACTATCACCCCATCCTTGCCAAGTATGTGGAAAAGGGACGTGACCTGGGTCATGGAGGTATGGACTTCGTAATGGACTCTCGTCTGGTTTACTGTTTGCAGAACGGTCTTCCTCTGGATATGGACGTTTATGACATGGCAGAATGGTGCTGTTTGGCAGAATTGGGTGCCCTTTCAATGGACAACAATTGCGCTGCCGTTAGTTTCCCCGACTTTACCCGTGGTCATTGGAACGAGGTGAAAGGCTACAAGCATGCTTTTGCTCCTGCAGCAGAAGAGGCTGCCGCAGAGGCTAAGGCCGAGGCTTACACCAAGGCTCAGAAAGAGGCTGTTGCCGCTTGCAACCTGTGGACTCTTTACGATGCAGTAAAGAAGGCCGAGGGTGACAAGGCTAAGGCCAAGGCAGAAAAGGCATACAAGAAGGCTGTAGAAAAGGCCAAGAAGCAGATTGCCAAGACTCTTGTTGCTAAGAAGTAAAAACTTTTCCCCTTGAGGGAATTCTAAAGGTTATTTTTATAAGGGACTCTGCACAAAAGAAAATGTGCAGGGTCCTTTTTTTTGAATAACTAAAAATTGGCCGTTTCCTTATTTATATATATATTTGTAGCCGAAATAGAAAAAATAAAAAAAAATCAGGACATGAAAAAGACTTTATTGGCAGTAGCCATTGGCTTGTCGTCGTTTTGTGGTGTGAATGCCCAAACTAAGTACGAACCAACCGAGGCCAACCTTAAATCCCGCGAAGAATTCAGGGATATGAAACTGGGAATATTCCTGCATTGGGGAATATACAGCACCTTTGCACAAGGAGAGTGGTACTTGCAGAATGCCGTTCCGGACCGTCATGAATATGCCAAGGCTGCCGACGCCTTTTATCCCCATCGGTTCGATGCACGCCAGTGGGTGCGTAGCTTCAAGGAGGCCGGTGCAAAATACATCTGTTTTACCAGTCGCCATCACGATGGATTTTCCATGTGGAAAACCAAGCAGAGCAAGTACAATATTGTGGAGGCAACACCTTTTGGCCGCGACGTAATCAAGGAACTCTCGCAGGCCTGTCAGGAGGAGGGTATCCGCCTGCATTTCTATTACAGCCATCTGGACTGGATGCGGGATGACTATCCAATGGGACGTACGGGAACCAATTGCGGCAAAAGCCGTGACAAGTCTGATTGGAAAAGCTACTATACATTCATGAACAACCAGCTGACTGAGTTGCTGACCGAATATGGTCCCATTGGAAGCATTTGGTTTGACGGATGGTGGGATCACGAAGAGGACAGCGTGCCGTTCGACTGGCAGTTGCCCGAACAATATGAACTCATCCACCGTCTGCAACCCGCATGTCTGGTAGGAAACAACCATCATGGCGCCCCTATGGAGGGCGAGGACATACAGATTTTCGAACGTGACCTTCCCGGCGAGATGACAACCGGATTTGCCAAGTCTGTAGCAGAGGTGAGTCGTCTGCCTCTGGAAACCTGTGAAACCATGAACGGAATGTGGGGATATAAGGTAACGGATAACAATTACAAGTCTGCGGCCGACATAATCAGACTGCTGGTTAAAACCTCAGGTAAGGGAGCCAACCTGCTGATGAATATCGGTCCCCAGCCTAATGGCGAACTGCCTGCCGTTGCATTGCAGCGTCTGAAGGAGCTTGGTGAATGGACCAAAGTCTATGGAGAGTCTATTTATGGAACGGATGCCGGCGATTTGAAACCTCAGCCATGGGGCGTTACCACCATGAAGGATGGAAAACTTTATGTGCATGTCATTGCTCCCGAATGCCTTGTTCCCGGGGATGGAGGCAATCCTGTGCTTTATCTTCCGCTCAGCCGTAAAGTTAAATCTGTAACAGAATTCATTGGCGGCGAGAAGGTGGAATACCGGAAAACCTCAAATGGTATTGCCGTTGTGTTGCCTAAGGATATAGATGTGGTGGACTATGTGTTGGTAATCCAATAATGTAAAAAAGAAGAAAAATGAGAAAAACATTGTTTGTTGCATCTGTTGCCCTTTTGCTTTCCATTACTTTGCGGGCACAGACGGCATTGAAGAAAGTATACGATGAAAAGGCCAATCCCATTGAGCAGATAGACAAGGCTCTGCAGAAGGCTGAGAGAGAGGACAAGTTTGTGATTTGTCAGGTTGGTGGGAACTGGTGTCCTTGGTGTCTGCGTTTTGCCGATTTCATGGCCAAGGATGCTGCCATCAGTAAAGTTGTTAATGAAAATTTTGTATTTATTCATACAAACTATAATCCGCGCAATAATGCGGATAATCCCCAGGCCAAGCAGGCGGAACAACTAATGAAGATGCTTGGGCATCCCGGTCGTTTTGGTTTTCCGGTATTTGTGGTTCTTTCACCAGACGGCAAGGTGGTTCATATACAGGATTCCGGCTATCTTGAACAGGGAAACAGTTATGACCCGAAGAAGGTGATGCGCTTTTTCCAGAATTGGACACCAAAGGCTGTGAAGGGTATTAAATAAGGTTATTTGCAAAAAAAACTATTGCAAAATGAAAAAAGAATATCTGGTTTGGTGTGATGCCTTGCGCCTTGTAGCCTTCCTGCTGCTCTTTGCCTGCCATGCAGCTGATCCTTTCTATGCATCGGCGGCTTATGCCACTGCAGACAGTAATATAGATCCCGATCTGTTGCAGTGGGCTATGATCTGGGGCTCTTTGGTGCGCCCTTGCGTCCCCTTGTTTGTCATGCTTACCGGAGTGCTTTCCTTGCCGGTAAAGTCTTCCATGGAAAGTTTCTGCAAAAAAAGAATATCGCGGGTGTTTTTCCCCTTCGTGCTTTGGTCTGTCATCTATTATCTCACACCATGGTTTACCGGCTTGATGGGATTTGACAGCAGTGCGGTGCATCATCTTTTTTGTTGGGCGGAATCTGACAGCCAGTCGCTTGCAGACGGTTTGTCGCTTGTGGCTAAAATTCCGTATTCGTTCAGTTACATTGCCTCACACATGTGGTATATTTATATGCTGATAGGACTTTACCTCTATTTGCCCGTCTTTTCTGCTTGGGTTGAACGTGCCACTAAGCGTCAGAAGGAAATATTCCTGGTTATGTGGGCTTGCAGTACAATGCTTCCTTATTTTAATGAATACGTTAGCCAGTATGCTTTCGGTACATGTACATGGAATAGCTTTGGACTATTTTATTACTTTGCAGGCTTCAGTGGATACCTGTTACTGGGGCATTATATGCAACACTATGTCAAGTGGGGGTGGATTCGCACGTTGGTTGTGGCCGTTCCGCTGCTTGTCGCAGGCTTTGCCATAACCTATGCCGGTTACAGTCATATTATGGCGCTTGCAGAGAGGACCCCTGAACAGATAGAACTTTTCTGGACCTACAATACACCCAACGTGGCTATGATGACTGTCGCCTTTTTCCTTTTGGCTTTGAAAGTGTATATTCTTCCAAACTCAACAACGGCCCGTATGCTTGCCAATCTAACCAAATGTGGTTTTGGCATTTACATGGTTCATTATTATTTTGTTTGTCTGGGTTTTGACTTAGGTGAATGGTTGCGGATTCCGGCTCCTTTGCGCATTCCGTTTTCGGCTTTGGTTATCCTGATTTGTTCGTGGAGCGCCATTGCTTTGCTAAAACGCATTATGGGCCGCCGTTCGGTGTATTTCATAGGATAGAAGTACGGAACTTCGGATAAAATAATCAGGGCATGATTCGATTACTGAATCATGCCCTGATTATTTATTTGGTAAACCGTGATGATTTACGGCGGACAAAACTGTCTTACACCATGTTAATAGTTTGTGCGCGGTCTGGGCCTACGCTGACAATGGTAACTGGGATGCCTGTCTCCTGTTCAATATAACGGATATAATCTTTCAACTCAGTGGGGAACTGTTCTGGAGAGGTCATGCCGGTAAGGTCGGTCTGCCATCCGGGGAAGTCTTTGTACACCGCTTTCCATCCTTCGGTATCATATGGCATATAGTCAAGTGTTACCCCGTCTTTTTCATATGCCACACATACGCGAATGGTAGGGAAGGTGTCCAGTACGTCAGCCTTCATCATGATGAGTTGTGTTACTCCGTTTACCATGATGGCGTATTTCAGTGCTACCATATCCAGCCATCCGCAGCGGCGGTTACGTCCGGTAACGGCTCCGTATTCATGTCCAATCTCGCGTAACTTATCTCCTGTTTCATCGAACAGCTCAACAGGGAAGGGACCACTGCCTACGCGTGTGCTGTATGCCTTAAAAATACCAAATATTTCACCAATGGTATTGGGGGCAACACCTAATCCGGTACAAACACCGCCGCTAACAGTATTGCTACTGCTTACAAACGGGTAGGTTCCATGGTCTATGTCGAGCAATGTGCCTTGTGCGCCTTCGGCAAGAACGTTTTTCCCTTCTTTCAATGCGGCATTGATTTCGACTTCGGTGTCTGTCAAGGGGAATTGTTTCATGTATTCAATGCCTTTCAGCCATGCCTCTTCTTCCTCTGTTATGTCATAATCTGTATAGTTGAGGTCTTTGAGAATTTGCTCGTGGCGTTTTTTCAATGCTTGGTATTTTTCTGCAAATCCTTCCAGAATGTCACCAACACGCAGACCGGTGCGGCTGGCCTTTTCGCTGTATGTAGGGCCTATGCCTTTACCGGTAGTACCCACCTTGGCCTTTCCCTTGGCTGCTTCGTAGGCACGGTCCAGAACTCTGTGGGTGGGCAGTATCAAATGAGCGCGCTTGCTTATGTGAAGACGTTCCTTAATGCTGTATCCTGCAGTTTCCAGTTCCATGGCTTCTGCCATAAAAAGGTCTGGCGCAATGACGCATCCGTTTCCGATAATGTTGATTTTTCCTTCATCGAAGATTCCTGATGGAATGCTACGAAGTACAAATTTCTTTCCTTCAAAAATAATTGTGTGTCCGGCATTGGGACCACCTGCAAAGCGGGCTACTACATCGTAGCCGGGAGTAAATACGTCTACAACTTTGCCTTTGCCTTCATCTCCGAAGACAATACCCAAAAGGGCATCCACTTTTCCTTTGTTCATTATTTTATATTTGTTCTGTTTTCTTTATTATATATTTGCAATGTTTTGCTTTTGCTTGTCTTTTTGCTCTGTTTCCGTTGGCTTGCTTCGCATTTCCTGCATATACCATTCAGATAGAGTATCTGTTTCTTAATGGACAGTTTTCTGGACCTGATACTTTTTAGGACGTTTTCAATTTCTGTTTTCTCCATTTTCTCAACCTTCCCGCAGTTTTCGCAAATTAGGCAGATGAGAGGTTTGCCATGTAGGTGGCATTCATATTGTGCAGCGCGGGTCAGTGTGTGCTTTACAATGATTTGCGCTTCATTTAGCAGTTCCAATACGTTAAATACTGTAGCCCGGCTTACTTTGAATCGGGCATCCTTGCTCATTATTTCCGTCAGTTCGTCCACCGTGAACAGACCTTTAGTTTGAACCACAATTCGCAGGATTTCGTATCTTTCGGGGGTCTTTCGCATTCTTTTTAGCGTCAGATATTCCGTCAGTTTGGCGTTTGCCTGCTCTAATATGTTCGCTTTCTTGTCCATCAGTGGCTACAAAGATAACGAATTTATTTTAAGGAAGAATAAGAAATGAGGCAGAATTTTCCAAATTAGACATTTTTTGATTGGGAAAGCATTTTTATCATGTCTCCAATCTGTCTAACACAGCGCGGATGGCTTTTTGTAAATGCAGGTCTGCTTGTGGAAGAGTTGCTTCGGCCTGGTCCTGAATTTCGAGGATGGAAGGAGTGTTAAATTCTGTTCCTTGTGAGATTAGGCGAGCCAGTATCAGGTAACCGCAAAGTTGTCGCATCGGGTGCTCTCCGGCAATCCACTGGAAGGCCGTATCGGCTGCCCATGATGTTTTGCTCAGCAGGTACATGACGGTTGTTTGCGCAATTTCGGCTGTGGGCATTTCTTCGGTCCATATTTCTGCCATTTCAGGAAACATTTCTTCTTTAGGCATAAGCATGGACGCCAGAATCTTGCATTCGCGTATGGGCTCATTCCAAAGGGCTTGGGCCAATGGCCTGCCCGGAGAGAATTCTTTTGCAATTTCGGTAAGCCGTGGCAACTCCACACCGAAAACCAGCCGGTAGGGCATTCCGGCTTGTCGCATTTGTGCTGAAAGCACCCCGTTCATGGCCGAACGCAATGCTTTTTTTATTTCCTTAACAGTATCTTCGGTTGTCATTTTGTTTTTGGGATATAGAAAAAGATTGGGAAACAGAAGCAATGTGTTTATTCTGTTTCCCTTGGTTGCTGAATTATAATTGTACCTCTTGTCCGTCTTTTGGATATGCGGAAGTTTCCTGCTTTTTCCGTATACGTCTTTCTTTTACTTTCTTCCGCCTTTCATCCAGTTTTCCCAGCAGTTCCGTTTCGTTTTGTTGCCTGAATTCGCGTGGGGTCATTCCGGTTCGTTTGTAAAAAGCGCTATAAAATGACTGTCTGTTGGAAAAACCTACATTCAATGCAATGTCTTCCATTGTCATTTTTCTTGATTGAAAGTTTTTTAGCAGATACATTGCCTCACGGATACGGAACTCATTGACCATTTGCGAATAGTTGTCCTGATAGCGCATGTTAATGACAGCACTGATATAGCGTGTATTGGTGCCAAGTTCTTCTGCCATTTCCTTTGCTGAATATTCTGGATCGCGATATTTCTTTTCCACAACAAACTTTGCCATGATTTTTTCAAACAAATCCTCTATCATGTCAGCATTGAGTAACGACCTATAAAGAGGAGCCTTGCTCTTTTTCTCAGTGAGGTTGTATTTTGCCATGCTATTTAATTTTAAAAAGATTGTCAATAAAATTTATTTGCTACAAAGTTAATAAAAAAACTTTATAGATAGGTGTTTGTAACATAAAAAAATGATATCTTTGTCATAAAAAAGCGAAATTCAGAGCTCGAATGATGGAAAATGTTTTGAAGCAGTATTTTGGGTACAGCGCTTTTCGTCCAAAACAGCGTGAGATTATTCAACATTTGCTTGATGGGAAAGATGCTTTGGTACTGATGCCCACCGGCGGAGGCAAAAGCATGTGTTATCAGTTGCCGGCATTGATGATGAATGGGGTTACCGTAGTGGTGTCTCCTTTGCTCTCTCTCATGAAAGACCAGGTGGAGTCTTTGCAGGCCAATGGCATTGCTGCGCGTGCAATTAATAGCGCTGTTTCCGAAACCGAAAATATGCTGGTGCGCAGAGAGTGTGCCCAGGGTATGATAAAGTTGTTGTATGTATCGCCTGAAAGATTGCTGGTCGAGCTCCCTTTTTTGCAAGAGAACGTAGAGATATCCCTGTTTGCCATAGACGAAGCGCATTGTATCTCAGCTTGGGGGCACGATTTCCGCCCAGAATACGCACAGTTGGGAATATTGCGCGAAACCTTTCCTAATGTGCCCATTGTGGCATTGACTGCGACAGCGGATAAAGTAACGCGGACGGATATACTTGAACAGCTTCATATCCCCAATGCACGGATGTTTGTGTCTTCTTTTGACCGTCCTAATCTGAATCTTGATGTGAAAAGGGGAATGAACACTAAAGAACGCAACCAGGCTATTCTGCAATTTATGTTACGTCATCAGCATGATTGTGGCATAATATATTGTATGAGCAGAAAAACCACAGAAAGTGTGGCGGCTTATTTGCGGAGCCATCAGTTTACAACTGCAGTTTATCATGCCGGGCTGACTGTGGAGGAACGTGAAAAGGCGCAGAACGATTTTGTGTGCGACCGTGTACAGATAGTCTGCGCCACCATTGCTTTCGGAATGGGCATAAACAAGAGTAATGTACGTTTTGTGATACATTATAACCTGCCTAAAAGTATAGAGAATTTCTATCAGGAAATCGGTCGTGCCGGTCGTGATGGTCTGCGGTCAGACACGTTGCTTTTCTATAATGTATCTGATATAATTCAATTGAACAGGTTTGCTCTGGATAGCGGCCAGCGCGAAATAAATATGGAAAGGCTCAGACGAATGCAGGAGTATGCCGAGTCAAATGTATGTCGCCGGCGTATCCTGCTGAATTATTTTGGCCAGCCCTATTTGTGTGAGTGCGGACATTGTGATGTGTGCCAGCATCCGCCTCAGCGTTTCGACGGAACCATATTGATTCAGAAAGCATTGAGTGCCATCGTAAGAGGAAATTCAGAATTGACATTGCGAATGGTTGTGGATGTTTTGTGTGGCAGTTATTCTGCTGAAGTCAGACAAAAGAATCTTCATGCGATAAAAACATTTGGGGTGGGGCGCGATGTGCCTCGTCGAGACTGGAACGATTATCTTTTGCAAATGTTACAGATGGGCTTTGTGGAAATTCAGTATGACCGTTATAATTATCTTCGCATAACAGATGCGGGCCTTGATGTGCTTTACGGACGCCAGACAGCGACATTGGCAATACCGCAAAGGGAGGAAGAACCTCATCCACGCCGTAGGAAAACTGCAAAAGAACTACAGCGCAAACTGGATTTGGCTCTGCCGGAAACGGACTCTGCGCAGATTATGGATGAGGCTTTGTTCGGTGACTTACGCGACTTGCGCAAGCGGTTGGCTCAAGAGCAGAATCTGCCTCCATATATTGTGTTCTCTGACAATGTGCTTCGTACGTTGTCTGCAAGAAAGCCCTGTAATCTGGACGAATTTGGCGAAACTCCAGGAATAGGCGACTACAAATGCAAAAAGTATGGTGCGGTTTTCCTTGAAGTTATCAGGAAATACCGGTAGGACTAACTGCGTTTCCTTCCGTTGTCTGTTCTGAGGTTGCTTGTGTAATGTTTTCTGTTTCAGTTCCCTCTAGTGAAGCTTTCTCATGTTCTTCAAGCGCAATGTCGAGCTTGGCTATTTGCAGAGTGATATCATGTAGTTTTTGTTCGAGGCCGGCGCGTTGCGCCACCAATGTTTCCTGCATATTGGCATTATCCTCTTGAATATACATTCTTCCGCCTTCGGCTTGCATTACAGTCAGTTCAGCCTGTATCTGTTCTATTCTGGCCTGGCAAATTCTGATGCCTGTATGCAGTTCCCGTACTTTCATACGAATGGCTGCCCAGTCGTTTGGCTCTTGGAATAACTGTTCCAGTTCCGAATATTGTACTGGGGGATTCTGTGCGTTATAATTGTGAATCCATAAGTCGAGTTTCTGTCTCTGTGCAGAATGCCGTTCGTTTATGTCCTCTCCCCATTGGGCAACGGCTTTCATTAGTCCCTGTTGCGAAGCTATTTCATTTCGCATCTGCAGGGTGTGTTCCTGTTCCTGGTAGAGATTATCGTATGCGGTTGTCGCCAGTTTGTGCAGTTTCAGATAATAATCTTTGGCTTCTGATTCTCCCACAGCTTTTTCATGTTGTTTGTGGCATTCCTGTATGTCTGCGGTACATTCTTTCTGTCTGGAAGTTAGCGTGTCAATTATCTGACTGATAACCTGGATCTGCAGTTGTAATTTGGCCAGGTTGTATTCTCCTTCTTGCAGGTCTTCTTTTGTGCTCCTTATCTTGCTGTTGACAATTTCCCATCCGTCTGCAAGTTGCAGTATGCGCTGTTTCAGATTCTCGTTGTTGTTCTCCCATTCGGTAAACCAGTCTGGTATGGTCATTGCTGCGCCTATGCTTTCATACAGTTGTCTGAAGTGGCGGTTGGCGTAGTCAATGTCTTCCTGTATGTAGTCTACCTGTCCGGCCATGACTTGGCAACTGGTGTTGACTTCATTCAGGCGGGTGCTCAGTTCGCTCTTCTGTATCTCCAGATTGGCTATTTTTTCGCTCAGTTCCGTAATGCTGTTTTGGCGGAAATTGAAGAAGTCCAGTTTCTTCTGTGCCTCTTCCTCATCTTTAGTCACATTGACAACCAATTGCCTTATCATGGCCATTCGGGCTTCTCTGTTGGTGCTTGGCGTGCAGTCATGGAAACTGATGTCCAGCGTGCTGAACAACTGCCATTCCTTAACATCCTCTTCCTGGCGTTGTAGGGCAGTGAGCAGTGTGGCCTCTTCCGCTTTGCGCTGGCCCTGCATTTCGCTGAGCTCTAACCTCATATCCGTTCTCAAGGCTTTTTTGTTCTGGAGTTCGGCATTCAGTAATTCAAATTCGGTTTTGAATTCACTGATGAGCTTGCTCTGTTCCAGCATGGTGTCGCTGTGGTAGGGGTGGTGTGTGGCGCCGCATACGGGGCATCCTGAACCTTCTTGCAGGTCTGCCCTCAATTGTATAATGTCTTGTCCCTTGCTGAGCAGATAGGTGTATTCCTTTTCCTGACACATGCGGCTCAGCTTGTTTATCTCCGTCTCAAGTTCCTTCAGGTTGGTTCCGGTATGGTCAATTTTTAGTCGGAGCGCATTCAACAGTTGTCTTTTCTCCTCTATAATGGTATAGCCGGTGCAGATGCGGTTCCAAAGAGACATGGCCGAGAGCAGCATCTGTCTGCGGCTTTTGAGTTGCATGGCGCGTTCCTGAAGCTGGTAGCTGTCCAGGCCTTTTATTTCTTTCCGGTGTACCTGCAACTCATCATTATATGTCTGCATTTTGGCCTCTGCCTCTTGGTATTGGGTAAATGTGCGGCCCAACTGTTCATTAAGCTCGTTCTGCTTTTTGTTACGCTCTTTTTGTCTGTTTGCATAACTTGACAGACTGGCCTTCAGCTCGCTTAGGTGGTCCAGTTGTATTAAAATGCTTTTAGTCTGGTTTATCATGCTTTCGTGCATTTCAATACTTTGCCTGCCGGCTCTTTGCCGTTCTAGCTCGGCCTTCATAATTTCGTTTTCTTCTGCCTGCGATTCTGCTTGTTGCTCAAGCGCTTCTTTCTGTGAAGCAAACTGTACGATAAATTCTTGCAGATTGTCTTTTTCTGCCGAAAGTGAGCTTACCATTCCGTCAAGATAGTGTCCTTGTGCAATCTGGTCCTGTGATTGGTGCAGCATAATGGAGGCTTTTTCGTGCTCTTCCATTAGTTGTTTCATGCGTTTGAGCTGTTCCTCCCATTGTATCTGGAGGGTGTCCGCCTTGTGCCCTACGTCGGTTAGCTGCTTTCTGTTTTCCTCAACAAGCCTTTTTAGGATAAGCATTCGCTCAAAGTCGCCCAGAATGACCTCGAAAGACTCGTATCTGTTCAGACTTTCTTTTTCTTTGGAAATGGCGTTCTGTTCCTTGTTTAGCTGGTACAGACGGTCTTTTTCTTCCTTTAGACGCAAAGTCAGTTGGGTGTATTTGCGAAGCCACTCTTGCTGGTCGTTAAGCCTTCTGATGCTTTCCTCCAGGTTGTTGCGTTTGGTTTCTGCAAGCCGTTTGGCTTCACGGGTGCGCTGGAGTTGCGCCGTTGTCATCAACTCTCTCGGGCGTTGTTGCCTGAGTGTTTCTTGCCTTACCCATTCCTGTTGTGGCTGTGGAACTGTATACTCTTGAACGTCCTTGGCCTTTTTATCTTTATTTTTTCCGAAAAAGTTCATCTGCTGGTAAATTTGCCGCAAAGATAACATCTTTTTTTTGTAATACCCGTATTTTTCCACTAACTTTGCGCCATCAATTTTAAAAACCGAAAAAGAAAATGGCACAAAAACCCAATATTCCAAAGGGAACAAGAGATTTCGGACCACAAGAGATGGCCCGTCGCAATTACATATTCAATACCATTCGCGAAGTCTATGCCCTTTACGGCTTCCAGCAGATTGAAACTCCGGCCATGGAGAATCTGGGTACGCTCATGGGCAAGTACGGAGAAGAAGGGGACAAGCTTTTGTTCAAGATTCTCAATAGCGGCGATTTCCTTCGCGGAGTGTCTGAAGAAGACTTGGCCAAGGGTGCCACCGGAAAATTGGCGGCACAGCTCTGCGAGAAAGGGTTGCGCTACGACCTTACGGTTCCTTTTGCCCGTTATGTGGTACAGCACCGCGAGGAACTGACCCTGCCGTTCCGCCGTTACCAGATTCAGCCGGTTTGGCGTGCAGACCGTCCCCAGAAAGGCCGTTATCGTGAGTTTTATCAGTGCGATGCCGACGTGGTGGGTTCTGACAGCCTGCTGAACGAGGTGGAACTGATGCAGATTGTCGATACCGTGTTCTGCAAGTTCGGAATCCGTGTATGCATAAAGATTAACAACCGCAAGATACTTACCGGTATTGCCGAGATGATCGGCGAGGCGGACAGAATTGTGGACATTACCGTGGCCATTGACAAACTGGACAAGATTGGCCTGGATAAGGTAAATGAAGAATTGCATGCCGGCGGACTTTCCGAGGATGCCATCCAGAAGCTGCAGCCCATTATAAACCTGTCAGGAAGCAACGAGGAAAAGATGGCCACCATGCGCCAGGTTCTTGCACAGAGCGAGACGGGGCTCAAGGGTGTGGACGAAGTGGAGTTCGTGCTGAAGCATCTTTCCGGACTGTCATCCCAGGTGGAACTGGACCTCACCCTGGCCCGTGGCTTGAACTATTATACCGGATGCATCTTTGAGGTGAAGGCGCTGGACGTTCAGATTGGAAGCATTACCGGAGGCGGCCGTTATGACAATCTGACCGGCATCTTCGGTATGCCCGGAATAAGCGGCGTGGGTATCAGCTTCGGAGCGGACCGGATTTACGATGTCCTGAACCAGTTGGAACTCTATCCCGAGGCCGTTACAACTGCCACACAAATCCTCTTCATCAATTTTGGCGAAAAGGAAACGGAATATTGCCTGCCCATCCTGTCCGGTTTGCGTGCTTCCGGAGTACGTGCCGAAATATATCCCGATGCAGCAAAGATGAAGAAGCAGATGCAGTATGCCAACTTCAAGTCCATACCCTATGTGGCACTTGTGGGCGAAAACGAAATGGCCGCCGGAATGGTCACGCTGAAGAACATGGCCACCGGGGAACAGCAGATGGTCCCTGCCGCACAATTGCTGTCAAGTCTGGCATAATACATATTATATAGAATAATAAGGCGAGCCAAAACCAATCGGGCCGGAAGTGTGTCCGCCAAAGGTTTTGGCCCGCTTGTTTTGTGCGTGGGGGAATTCTGTAAACCCAGGCCGGCTGCACAGGGGAAAAAGTTACCTGTCCGCAGATTTCAGACTCCCGTAAACAGCTAATAATGAAAAAAACAGAAAAACTTTTGCTGTTTGCGGAAAAAGTAGTACCTTTGCACGCCGATTATTATCGAAAGGGCAGAAAAAGCCCGACAACATGTGTGAATAGTTCGTTCTTTGGCCAGGCGGACAGTTCGTGAATCGTGTTGAGAGACAATGAAATAAGTTTTTTAGTTCAACAAACAAAGACAAAGAAATGGACACTTTGAGTTACAAGACCATCTCGGCCAACAAGGCTACAGTAAAGAAAGAATGGGTTGTGGTTGACGCTACAGACCAGGTTCTGGGCCGTATGTGCACAAAGGTGGCAAAATTGCTGAGAGGCAAGTACAAGCCCGAGTTTACTCCTCATGTAGACTGTGGTGACAATGTGATTATTATCAATGCCGACAAGATCAAGCTTACCGGTAAGAAGATGACCGACCGTATCTACTATTCTTATACAGGTTATCCCGGTGGACAGCGCGAGGCTACTCCCGCCAGCATTCTGGCAAAGCCCAACGGTGCTGACCGTTTGATCCGTAAGGTGGTTAAGGGTATGCTGCCCAAGAACAAGTTGGCAGATCGTCTGATTACTAACTTGTATGTATACGAGGGAACCGAGCACAACCAGGTAGCCCAGAACCCCAAGTCAATTGATATTAACCTCTATAAATAATATAAGCGATGGAAGTAGTTAATGCATTAGGTCGCCGCAAATGTGCCGTAGCTCGCGTTTATGTAACCGAGGGTACCGGAAAGATTACCATCAATAAGAGAGATCTGACTGAGTATTTCCCCAGCTCAATCCTTCAGTACGTTGTTAAGCAGCCCCTGAACCTGCTCGATGTAGCTGAAAAATATGATATCAAGGTAAACCTGTTCGGCGGTGGTTTCACCGGCCAGTCTCAGGCTCTTCGTCTGGCTATTGCCCGCGCCTTGGTAAAGATCAATGCCGAAGACAAGAAGGCTCTGCGTGCCGAAGGCTTCATGACTCGTGACAGCCGTGAAGTTGAGCGTAAGAAGCCCGGACGTCCCAAGGCACGTCGTCGTTTCCAGTTCAGCAAGCGTTAATGTGGAAATGTGCGGCTTAGTTTAGTATCTAAATTTGCGAGACGCCTGATGGCGGCATAGCTTTCGGGACTACCCGCAGATTGGTTCTAAATCAAGAAAATAGAATTAAAAGGAAAGTAAACAAACAAAAAAAGAAAAAAACAATGTCAAGAACAAATTTTGATACACTGTTGGAGGCCGGATGTCACTTCGGTCACCTCAAGAGAAAATGGAATCCCGCAATGGCTCCCTACATCTTCATGGAGCGTAATGGCATCCACATCCTGGACCTGCACAAGACTGTTGCCAAGGTAGACGAGGCAGCCGAGGCCATGAAGCAGATTGCCAAGAGCGGAAAGAAGATTCTGTTTGTAGCAACTAAAAAACAAGCTAAGCAGATTGTTGCCGACAAGGCTACATCTGTAAACATGCCCTACGTAATTGAGCGTTGGCCCGGCGGTATGCTGACCAACTTCCCCACAATCCGTAAGGCTGTGAAGAAAATGGCCAATATTGACAAGCTCGTGGCTGACGGTACTTTCAGCAACCTGAGCAAGCGCGAAATCCTGCAGGTAAGCCGCCAGCGTGCAAAGCTGGAGAAGAACCTCGGTTCTATCGCCGACCTTACCCGTCTGCCCGCCGCTCTGTTCGTGGTTGACGTAATGAAGGAGCACATTGCCGTTCGCGAGGCTAACCGTCTGGGTATCCCCGTATTCGCAATTGTGGACACCAACTCTAACCCCGACAACATCGACTTCGTAATTCCCGCAAACGACGACGCAAGCAAGAGCATCGAGGTAATTCTTGACGCTTGCTGCGGTGCCGTAGCAGAAGGTCTGGAAGAGCGTAAGGCTGAGCGTGTTGACATGGAAGCTGCCGGCGAAGCCGAACAGCCCAAGAAGGGAAAGCGCGGTGGTAAGGCTCGCGAGGCCGCACCCGTAGCAGAAGCTGCCGAGTAATATTTACAAAATTATAAACTCATAATTCAGATAAGAACTATGGAAGTTACAATGAATGATATAAAGAAGCTCCGCGAAATGACCGGTGCCGGACTTGCAGACTGCAAGAAGGCCCTGGCGGAGAGCGAGGATATGGACGGTGCAGTTGCATACCTGCGCAAGAAGGGTCAGGCTGTTGCTGCAAAGCGCAGCGACCGTGAGGCTTCTGAAGGCTGTGTGCTCGTTAAGGCCGAGAACGGCTTCGGCGCAATCATTGCCCTGAAGTGCGAGACCGACTTCGTTGCCAACAATGCAGACTTCGTGGCTTTGACCCAGGAAATCCTTGATGCTGCTGTTGCCAACAAGTGCAAGACTCTTGACGAGGTGAAGGCTCTTCCCATGGGCAGCGGAAATGTACAGGATGCCGTTACAGAGCGCAGCGGTATCACCGGTGAGAAGATGGAGCTGGACGGATACTGCGTTATCGAGGGCGAGAACATCGCCACCTATAACCACATGAACCGCAACTCTCTGTGCACTATGCTCGCACTGAGCAAGAGCGTTGAGGACGCAACCGTTGGCAAGAACATCGCCATGCAGATTGCAAGTGCCGCCCCCGTGGCTATCGACGAAAGCGGAGTTCCCCAGTCTGTAAAGGACAACGAAGTGGCTGTTGCCATTGAGAAGACCAAGGCAGAACAGGTTCAGAAGGCTGTAGAGGCCGCTATCAAGAAGGCCGGATACAACCCCGCTCACTTCGATTCTGAGGACCACATGGAGAGCAACCAGGGCAAGGGCTGGATTACAGCAGAGGACGTAGCAAAGGTTAAGGAAATCATCGCTACCGTTTCTGCAGAGAAGGCTGCCAACCTGAACGAGCAGATGATCAAGAACATCGCTATGGGCCGTCTGAACAAGTTCCTCAAGGAAAGCTGTCTGTTGAGCCAGGAGTACATCTGGGACAAGAACCTGACCGTGGCTTCTTACCTGCAGTCAATCGACAAGGAACTGACCATTACCGACTTCAAGCGCTTTACTTTGCGTTCAGAATAATCTGTTTGCAAAAACAGATTGTATTTCATAACAACCGGGGATGCAGCACCATTGCGGGGCTGCATCTTTTTTTTAGTACGTTATCCGGAGAATTGGCTGACAACGATTTAAAAGCGACCTCAAGTATTCTTGCAAAGCTGAGGATTTTGTACATTTTCATACATTTTTGCGCCACATTTCTGCCTTTTTATGAGCCGGCAGAACGCTGAAACACGTATGTTTCACGCTAAAAATGCCATAAGTAGCTCCATGCAAGCTGCATGAGGAAAAAAAATGCCATAAGTAGCTCCATGCAAGCTGCATGAAGAAAAAAATGCCATAAGTAGCTCCATGCAAGCTGCATGAAGAAAAAAATGCCATAAGTAGCTCCATGCAAGCTGCATGAAGAAAAAAAATGCCATAAGTAGCTCCATGCAAGCTGCATGAGGAAAAAAATGCCATAAGTAGCTCCATGCAAGCTGCATGAGGAAAAAAATGCCATAAGTAGCTCCATGCAAGCTGCATGAAGAAAAAAAATGCCATTAGTAACTCCATGCAAGCTGCATGGAGGCTTTTGAAGGCTTATTTTTGCATACCGCTTTGGCATTTTACACAAAAAACGGCTTTCATTGCTAAAAAATTCCCAGTGTGGTTTACTTTCTACATTATTTATGTTATATTTGCAATCGAGTTCGTTCAGTGTGTGAGCGACGAAGAAGAATACAAACCTAAAAAATTAAAGTAGCTTATGAAAAAGATTAGTCAAATTACCCCAGAACAACTTGACAAAGGGTCGCATTTCATGTTCATTTCTGATGCGTACAACAAGGCAGTTGCCGATGAGAACCTCATGCAGAAGCCCGCTTTAGCAGCGCTGGTGAATGATTTGGGAGCGAAGATTCAGCACGAGGACAAGTGCCTCCAACTCTCGCAGAAGCTTTTTACGTCTGACCAGATTGCGGCTCTTGATGAGTTGCGCGATAGCCTGTTCCGTGGCTACCGTTCCATTGTGGGAGCGTACAGGATGTATCCCAATGAGCCTGAGCAGGAAGCTTACAAGTATCTGAACCAGCACATTATTGACTATGGTATCGACCCGCGCGACAACCGGCAGCGGGAGTCGGGACTGCTGCTTAATTTCACGGCCGACCTGCAGGGCAGTAAGTATGCCGCCTATGTGCAGACACTGCATCTGACGGACTATGTGGCGAAGCTAAAACAGGCCAACGACCAGCTTATTGAGGCCACTTCCACCCGAACCGAGGAGCGTTCGCAGATGACAACCGGCGCACTGGCTGATGCCCGTTTGCAGACGGATGCGGCATACCGCAGCATGGTGGAGATGGTAAACGCGCTGGCGCTGGTGGAGGGCGACGCCTCTTATGCGGCCTACATCGATTACATGAACGCCCTGATTAAGGAGTATAAGCAGGACTGCCTGAACCAGAGCACTGCAGGGTCTTCTTCCGGCGGCGGTACCTCCGCCGTTCCCGGGGACGGCACGGATACCGAGCCCACTCCCGAGCCAACTCCTGATCCCACTCCCGATCCCGATCCCACTCCCGATCCCGAGCCTGACAGCGGTGAGGATGAAGACGATGGCGGACTGGCCGGATAAGCGTTTTGCCGGTTTCTGGCCCTCTTGCCCGCAGATGGCCTGACATAATGGGGCGGGAGACAAACATTTCTGACTGCGTTTGTCTCCTGCCCAATTTTTTTCTGTCATACCCTTAATAAAGAAAACCAGCTGATAGACAGTAGAGGGAGCGGGCGTTTGACGGCCGGACCAAAAGAACATTCGTGCGCCTTTTTCTTCATCGGATGAAAACTTTTTGCTAAATTTGTAATTCAAAAGCATATAACAGTGCGTAAGAAGGTTTACGATGAAAGCATTTTTTGAGAACGACCGTTTTGCCATGAAGGCAGGCGTGGAGATAATGGAGATAGGCGAGGGGTATGCCACGGCGCGTATGCTCGTGGGGCCGGAACATCTGAATGCCGTGGGCGTATGCCAGGGCGGTGCGCTGTTCACCCTTGCCGATCTGGCCTTTGCGGCGGCTTCGAATACGCAGACCGAGACCACCGTGTCATTGGCCTCCAATATAACTTTTCTCCGTGCGGTAAGCGACGGCTATGTATATGCCGAGGCCCGCAGAATGGCGGATCATCACAGAGTCCCCTTCTACGAAGTGCGGATTACGGATGAAAGGGATGAGATTGTGGCGGTTCTGACCGCTTCGGGCTACCGCAAGCACAAGCCGCAGGCCGGAAATGGTTACTGACAAAGACATTTTGCATTTATGAAGATATTTGGAATAGGCATGAATTATGCGGCACACAATAAAGAGCTGCATAATACGTTATTATATACTGAGGAGCCGGTTGTGTTTACCAAGGCGGACTCGGCTCTCCTGAGTGGCGGAAAACCGTTTTTCATCCCCTCTTACACCAATCAGTGTGAGTACGAGACGGAACTGGTTGTGCGCATAAGCCATCTGGGCCGAAGCATCTCGGAAAGGTTTGCCCACCGCTATTACAACGAGGTGACCGTGGGTATAGACTTTACCGCCCGCGACCTTCAGAAACAGCTCTGCGCCAAGGGGCTGCCGTGGGATTTGTGCAAGGGGTTCGACGGTTCGGCCGTGGTGGGCAGCTTTGTCCCGGTAAGCCGTTTCGCCGACATTCAGGACCTGCATTTCCATCTGGCCATAAACGGCAATGTGGTGCAGCAGGGACATACGGCCGACATGCTTCATCGTGTGGACAAGCTGGTAAGCTACATCAGCCGGTTCTTTACGCTGAAAACCGGCGACCTGATCTTTACCGGCACGCCGGCGGGAGTGGGGGCCGTGCATCTGGACGACCATTTGGAAGGCTATCTTGAGGGGGAGAAACTCCTTGAGTTCAACGTAAAGTAATTAAGTGTTAGAGAGATAAAGCAACGGCCGTCTGGCTACAGCCATCCGCCTTGAAGCGGGGCCGGCGATACTGAGATAATAATAATGACTATCAGATGAGAAGATATGTGATTCTTTTGCTTTGTGCGTTGCACGGTCTGTGCCTGCGCGCACAAGAATTCACCACGCTGGATTGGAGCGTTCTCCGCATCGATTCCGTCCTTCCGGTCTATACCGAGGTGGTTCCTCTGGAGACGGACTGCCGTATGTTTGACTATACGGTCAGGATTGAATATCCCCAGTATGCCGAACTTACAAAGGAAGAGGCGGCCGTGGCAAGGCGTTATGCCGGCAGCCTGGCGGATTCGGTTGTGGTGGAAACCCATGTCGGCATGCAAAGGGGCGAGGGCATGCTGGATATTTCATTTGTGCCTGTGGTCTGCCGTGACGAACGGTTCTACAAGCTGCTGAGTGCCCGCATAAGTATTATCCCCAGTGCCAGGCCGAACGCCAGAAAGATGGCAAGGGCCGCCGCTGCGCGCTATGCGGAAAACTCCGTACTTTCCGCCGGAAAGTGGGTGAAGATAGCGCTTACGTCGGACGGAATCTACCAGCTTACGCGTCAGGCCCTGCGCAGGATGGGCTTTTCAAAACCCGAGAATGTGCGTCTTTACGGCTACGGAGGACATCGCATTGACGAAACGCTTTCTTCTGTCTACGACGACCTTCAGGAAGTTCCGCTCTATTACAATGCCGCAAATGACAACTGGCTTTTCTGGGCAAACGGACTGATGTACTGGCAGGGAGACGAACGCATATTCAACCCTTATGCCAACCAGGCCTGCTATTTCCTTACCGAGGCGGACTCACCCTCTGAACTGACGACAGCAGAGACTCCGAAGGGGAGCGTAAGGAACACCTATACCTCCTTTACAGACCATCTTCTTTATGAAAAGGACGACTTTGCCTGGTTCTCGGTAGGCCGCAACCTGTACGACGCACAGAATTTCTCAGGCGGAGGGTCGCGCACCTATAAGTTTGTTACCGAAAATTCTCTGGGCGACGAACGCCTGACCGTAGCGTTTACCGCAGGCGCGGAGACGCGCACCACATTGCAGACAGCGGTAAACGGAGCCTCTATGCCCGAAGTAACGCTTGGCGCCATTGGCAAATACACTTATGCCACGGCTGTAACGCGCACCTTTGACGTGAGCCGGAACAGCAGCGGAAGCGACTGGACGGTACGCCTGTCCAGTACGGCGGGCAACGATGCACGGCTGGACTATCTGAGTTTCCACTACACGCGTGAACTGTCTGTTCCCCAGTCCAGTCTGGCCTTCTCGCAAAACGGTTCCGGCATTTCCGCTTTCAGAATAAAGGCGCCCGAGGGTGCGCTGGTCATGCGCATCGGCACACCGGAAAGTCCGGCCCAGCTGATAAAGACCACCAGTCAGGACGGCTATCTCACGGCAGTGGTGGACAATCCCGCACAGCGCTACGTCTGCTTCAATCCTTCCTATGCCTCCTATCCCCAGCCGGTGGTGGTGGGCACCGTTGATAATCAGAATCTCCATGCCATGGACAGTCTGGACATGGTTATCATTGTGCCGGAGAGCGGCAAGCTCACAGCCCAGGCACAGCGCCTTGCCGATGCACACGCCGCCCACAACGGGCTCCGCACAGCCGTGGTGCGCGCCGACCAGGTGTATAACGAGTTCTCAAGCGGAACCCCCGATGCCACAGCCTACCGCCGTTTCATGAAGATGCTTTACGAGCGTGCCGTCAGCAAGGACCAGGCGCCGCGCTACCTTATACTGATGGGCGATTGTGCGTGGGACAACCGCATGCTCAGTCCGGCCTGGCGCACATCCTCGCCCAAGGACTATCTGCTTTGTTTCGAGAGCGAAAACAGCCTGACCGATACGCGAAGCTATATCATGGAGGACTATTTCGGCCTTCTGGACGACGGAGAAGGAAAGAACCTGCTCAACGACAAGAGCGACCTGGGCATAGGACGCTTTCCGGTAACTACCGATGCCGAGGCCCGCATAATGGTGGACAAGTGTATTGCCTACATGGAGAACCGCCATGCCGGAGCATGGAAGAACGTGGTGTGCATGATGGGTGACGACGGAGACGAGAACGAACACATGAAGTATGCCGATGACGTATGCGACCAGATAGAACGCTACAATCCCCAAATGGAGGTACGCAAGGTCATGTGGGATGCCTATACCCGCGTAAGCACCGCCAAGAGCAACACCTATCCCGAGGTGGAGACCCTGCTGAAGAAACAGATGGACGAGGGCGCACTGGTGATGAACTATACCGGCCATGCCAACGCCAGCTCCCTCTCGCACGAATATGTGCTTGAACTGGAAGACTTTGCCGCCACCAAGGGAACCGCGCATCCGCTGTGGGTTACAGCAGCCTGCGACGTGATGCCCTTCGACGGCAGTGCGCCCAACATTGGCGAGACGGCCGTGCTCAACCCCGACGGAGGCGCGCTGGCCTTCTACGGCACCACGCGCACGGTCTATGCCATACAGAACCGGGCCATGAACCTCCATTTCATGAAGTATCTCTTAGGCACGGACAGCAAGGGCCGCCGCAATACCGTCGGCGATGCCATCCGCCTGGCCAAGAACGCCATTATCACGGCCGGCGAATCCAGTCTTAAGGAGAACAAGCTCCAGTATGCCCTTCTTGGCGACCCCGCACTGGTCATTGGCGCGCCGTTGCAGAGAGTGGTGGTAGATTCCATCAACGGACAGCCCGTCAGCAAGGCCGATGCCGTTCTCCGGGCCGGTTCTCGGGTAAGCGTATCGGGCCACATAGACGATGCCGGCAGCCGGTTGTTCAGCTCGTTCCATGGCGTTGTCTCCTGCCGTGTGTACGATTCTCCCGTCAGTGTGGTGTGCAATAACAATGCCGGCTCAACGGAGGCGTACACCTTTACGGAGCAGAACAGCCTTCTGTTCAGCGTAAAGGACAGCGTGCGCCAGGGACGTTTCAGCATTTCCTTCACCATACCCGTAGACATCCATTACGACGACAACAACGGCCGCATGCTGTTCTATGCCATTTCCGATGACAAGACGGCCGAGGCCAACGGATATAACGACTCCTTTGTGCTGTCTGCGGCCGAAGAGGCGTTGACGGACACCATAGGCCCCGAAATCATGGCATTCCTGGGCGATGAGGATTTCCAGGAAGGCGATGCCGTTCCCTCGCAGCCCCACTTTATGGCCCACCTTCAGGACGAAAGCGGAATTAACGTGAGCGGAAACGGAATAGGCCACGACCTGAGCCTTTGTGTGGACGGACGTGCCGAGTACACTTACAATCTGAATGCCTTCTACCAGGGCGAGTTTGGCGACCCCACAAGCGGCACGGTGGCCTTTACGCTTCCTGCGCTTGAAGACGGTCCGCACAGCCTTACCTTCCGCGCATGGGACGTGCTGAACAATACCCGCACAACCACGCTCAACTTTGTGGTGAACTCCCGTCTGAAACCCCAGCTCATGCAGCTTTCGGCCTCTCCCGTTCCGGCTGTGGAAAGTACCACCTTCCTGGTGTCGTACGACCGTCCCGGAGCCGACTGTACCTTCCTTCTGGAGGTGTTCGACTTCTCCGGACGCAAGCTGTGGAGCCATACCGCCACAACCAGTACCCCCACCGGACTCTATGCCGTGCCATGGAACCTCACCACGTCCCAGGGCGGACGCCTTGGCTCCGGCATCTATCTTTACCGCTGTACGCTGCAGTGCGGCTCGGCCAAGGAAGTGTCCAAAACACAAAAAATAGTGGTGCTGAACAATAAATAACCCCCTCTGTCAGTTTTTCATATATGCAATACAGAAAAAATATTCTCCGTACATTAGCAGCCGTGCTGCTCATCCTCTCGTCCTATGCCGTTCAGGCGCGGGACAAGCAGAATATGTTCAACCCCGTGAACTCCAGTGTGACCAGCCTTTCCATCGCCCCCGACGCACGCGGAGGCTCAATGGGTGATGTGGGCGCCGCCACCGAGGCCGATGTCAACTCACAGTTCTGGAATCCCGCCAAGTATCCTTTCAACATAGCCCGCGCGGGAGCTTCGGTAAGTTACACGCCCTGGTTGCGCAAACTGGTTAACGACATCAATCTGGCCAACCTGGTAGGTTTCTACCGTATAGGCGACTATTCCGCCGTCCACAGCTCGCTGCGTTTCTTCAGTCTGGGCGAGGTGTATCTGAGCGGAATGGACGACATGACCATCAATCCCTACGAAATGGCGTTTGATGTGGGTTACAGCCGAATGCTCAGCGAACGCTTCTCCATGGCCGTAAACCTGCGCTTCATCTATTCCGACATCAAGTACGACTACACCGCCGAGAGCAGCGCCGGCAAGGCCTTTGCCGCCGACATCGCCCTCTACCGCCTGGGCTACTTTATGGCAGGCAGCCGCGAGTGTAGCTTCGGATGGGGTCTGAATATCAGCAATATCGGTAGCAAGATATCATTCGGTGGCGATGACAACAGCGAGTTTATCCCCACCAACCTGCGTTTGGGAGCCAACTTCACCATCCCCTTTAACGAGTACAACAAGTTCAGCGTGGCGGCCGACCTCAACAAACTCCTTGTCCCCACCTATCCCAAGCAGGAAGAGGACGAGGCCGACAATGACTATGAAGACCGCGTACAGCGCGAATATTACGACATTTCGCCTATTGCCGGTATATTCAAGAGTTTCCACGACGCGCCCAACGGTTTCAAGGAAGAACTGGAGGAAATCCAGTGGAGTCTGGGTTGCGAATATACCTACAACGACCGCTTCATGATGCGTGCCGGTTACCACCACGAGGCGGCCAACAAGGGTAACCGCAAGTACTTTACCGTGGGAGCCGGATTCCACATGAGCGTCTTTACCGTGGATGCCGCCTATGTGTTCAGCACAAGCCAGACCAATCCGCTGGACCAGACCATGCGCTTTACCCTGGGCTTCGACCTGGACGGCATGAAGGACCTCTTTGGCCGCCGCAGAAGATAGGAGAGATTGTGACGCGGAATACTTTCCGACAGGAAAGGAATGTAAAAGACAGCCTGTTTTTTCTTCCCCGAAACGTAAAAGCAGCAAAAGACTGCAACCGTTTCGGGGATTTTTTTGCAGGCAGGGGAGTGTAGCGCTGCAGCGAAAAGTTGAATTCTGTCCTTTTAAAACCCTCGACAAGGTACAAATTCCACCTTTTTGTACGTCTGCAAAACGCTTTCGGAACCCCGGATCGCATTTCTTGATGCTAAAAAATGACCGCGGGACTCCCTCGGCATATGTCGGAATGATTAGGGAACGAAAACGTCTGGAAGACGGCGAGCCTTTCTTCTCCGCGGACAGAATCTGAAACAAGTTAGATGTTTGAGGCACTAAGGTATGATGCCGGGATGGGCCATACCGAAATAGACTACGCCGAAGAGGGCGGCGCTCCATCCCTGGATGTGGAAGCCGAGGTTTTCGCCGGTCCGGCTGTTGATGTGTTCGTTGGCCGACCAGTCGCCCGAGGCTACGATGTCTGCGTGGCCCACGGCCTTGATCAGTTCCACGGCATCGGCTGTCTGTCCTTTGTGGATGCGGGCCCAGCAGTCCATCCAGCTTACCCACGGCCATACGGCTCCGTTGTGGTAGGTGCCGGGTTCGTAGCCGAACTCTTTGGGGTAATAGGGCATGGTCTCGGCTATGCCGTAGGGGGTACGGCTCTTGCTGTTGAGCGCTTCAAGTATCTTCAGAGCTCTGTCATGTGGCACAACGTCGAAGAGGATGCCTATGGTCTGGTCCTGCAGCAGTTTGTCGTTTACGCTGCCGTCCTTCCAAAGTTGGCAGTAGTACTGTCCGTTCCACATTCCGCCCTGGTCTGTGCTGCGGTTTACGGCCTGGTATCCCTTGTCATAGGCGGCCTGGTAACGGTTTACGGCCTGTGTGTCGCCACACTCGGTTCCCATCTGTATCATGTCCTTCAGGGCGGTAAGGTATATGAGTGCGGAGAAGGGGGAATAGGCCCTGTCCTCCACTCCCTTTACGTCCTTCCAGTCGCCCCAGAAGGATACTTGCCGCGGCAGCCCGAAGCCTTGTGTGTCGCGGGCGATGAGCCAGTCCATGGCCCGCTTCATTACGGGCCAGTAGCGCTTGAGGTTTTCGCGTTCGTGATAAAGGCGGTAGAAGCGTGCAATGCGCAGGATGAGGAAGGCGTTGATGTCCAGGTCGTCATGCCTTTCGATAAGGGGCAGTATGGTGGTGGGCATCTTGCCGGCTGGGCTGACAGCCTGGAGGCATTCCTCTATCATCTTTCGCTCGGCGTCCTTGTAGAGTACCAGATGGAGCCAGGTGGTCCAGTAGCTGTCGCGCGGATTGAGTTCGCAATAGCCCATCGTTAGTATTTCGCCCTTCCGGTTGCAGCGGGTAAGCGAAATGGCGGGTACCAGATACCAGCGCAGGTAGGTGTCCACCTCGCTGAAGCCGCTTTCCGGAATGGCCTGGGAGAACTGTCTTGTGTGCTGCTCAAGTGCGTTCCAGGCAAGGAAGGTGTATTCCGCCACTTCGGACGGATTGGAGAAGCGGAGCGTGGACACCCATTCGGCGTCGTGCAGGGCAATGAGTATGCGCAGGGTCTTGGTCTGCTTGCCCTCCAGGCTTACAGGTATGCTCATTTGGCCGTTGTTCCATTCCACGGCATTGTCTGCCGCCATGAGAAACTGCCCGTTGCCCACTGCATGGAATGCGTTTCCGCCTTGTCGTTTCAGCCCTTCCGCCAGTTTCTCGTTGGGGCGGAGTGTGAGGCTGAAGTTTTCGGCCTTGCTCTTGGGGTTGTGGCATTCAACCTGCAGCATGATGACGGGCAGGGCGGAATTGTCCACATCGTTGACGGCGAGTGGACAGAAGGTCTTAATCTTGAGGCGTGACCGGATGAGGGAAGATTTGGCGTAAGTGCCCTCTACGAAGGGGAATTGACGGCTGATTTCCCTGGCGGCAAATGCAGAAAGAGGATGTGATGAGCCATCCTTTTCCACGCCCACCTCTACGGCGCCGCGGTCGGTAAGCCAGGGACCCAGCCTGCCGGTGTTGTGGAGAATCTGTCCGTACATTTCGCCTTGTGGCGATACGTTTACGGTCAGTGCAAAATTGGCTATGGGATAACCGCCCAGCGCAGCCTTGGTCTGGGCGACGGATAATGCGGCTGTGCATGCCCAAAGCAGGCACAGCACGGCCAGTCTGACTGTGTTCTTCATGCGTCTTTTCTTCGTTATTGTTTGTGAATAAGCACGGTGGCGTATGCCGATATGCCTTCTTGGCGGCCGGTGAAACCAAGCTTCTCGGTGGTGGTGGCTTTAATGCTGATGTCGTCCGCATCTATTCCCATCACGCCTGCCAGACATTCCTGCATTTGGGGAATGTGAGGCTTCAGCTTGGGCTGTTCGGCACAGACGGTGGCGTCTATGTTGCCTATGCTGTAACCCTTTTCTGACAGCAGCTCAACGGTCTTGCGGAGCAGAATCTTGCTGTCAATGTTGTGAAACTCTTTCCCGGTATCTGGGAAATGGTAGCCGATGTCGCGCATGTTGGCGGCTCCCAACAAGGCGTCGCAAATGGCGTGGATGAGCACGTCAGCATCGCTGTGGCCCAGCAGCCCCAGCGTATGCTCCAGGCGTATGCCGCCCAGCCACAACTCGCGTTCGGGGACAAGACGATGGACGTCGAATCCCATTCCTACTCTTATCTTCATCTGTATCTGACGGGTATTACTCGTTTGACTTGCTCGCCGCGCCATTCGCCCAGCAAAATGCCGTCGGTCTCGGTAAAGAGAACTCCGTAGCCGTTGCGCATGTCGTTCTCGTAGGGGCCGTACCAGATGTCGCCGTTGGCATAATAGTAGATGCCGAATCCGTGTCGGCGGTTCATGAAGATTTCGCCCATGTACTGGTCGCCGTTGGCATACCGCATGGTAACGAATCCGTAGTTGTACTGTTCCGGGCCTTCCATGACAAGTTGTTCCTGTCCGCGCACGATGTATTCAACGCGGCCAGTGGTGTTGCTGTAGGCCACATACTTGTCGGGGCTGCCCACGATGGTGCGTTGCATGGTCTGGGTGATGCCGAAGAGCAGGCCGCCATCGCGGAACATGCCGGTTACCTTGGAACCGTCGTTGCCGATGAACATTCCGTAGCCGTAGATCTGATTCTGGCGGTTGGCCTGTCCGATGTACTCGCCCGAGGGGGTGGTGAGCGACTTTCCGTTGAAGGACGATACGTAGTCGAGATACACTTCCATGTGACCGTCAGGTACCAGTTCGTACTTCTCAATGGGGGTCTTCTGTGCGTGGCATACCGATGCCGTGACGGCTATCAGTGCCAGGGTTGTCCAAATGTGTTTCATCTGTAATATCCTTTTATGTTTATTTCTTTCCAGACGGAGGGGTGAAGCCCTTCTCCGTTGTAGTCTCCTTGGTGAATGCTGTCCCGTATCTGGGTGCTGCTGATGGGGATGAGCGGTGTGTCTGCCACGGTAACGCCAGGGGGGATGTCCTGCAGTTCGTATCCCGGACGCGGATAGATGATAAGACGGTGGCGGCGCAGTATTTCTTCGTGCCTGTACCATAGCGTGAAGCGTTCCCAGTTGTCTGCCCCAATGACAAGGACAAATTCGCAGTGGGGATACTGGTTGCGCAGGGTTTCAAGCGTATTTACCATATACGAAGGGCGTGGCAGGCTGAATTCCACATCGCTTACGCGCAGGCAGTGGGTCTCTTCAACTGCAATCCGGGCCAGGGCAAGCCGCGCCTCGTCGGCTAACAGGTCGTGTTGCTGTTTGTGCGGATTGTGGGGCGAAACAACAAACCACAGCTCGTCCACCAACCCCTTTTGGCACAGGGCAAGGCCCAGTTGTGTGTGCCCGTTGTGGATGGGGTTGAAGGAACCTCCGTAAATGCCGATGGTACGTTTCGTCATATTTCCAAGTCTATGGGTATTATGTTATTCCTGTTCTTCCGCATAGAGGAATTTGCGCAGTAGGTCCAGTGTCTGTTCCTTGGCCAGATCCAGATTGTCATTGGTGACGATGCTGTCGAACTGCGGGGCAAAGCTCATCTCATATTCAGCTTTGTCCACGCGCTGTTCTATCTGTTCCATGCTGTCCGTACCTCTGTTCAGAAGTCTGCGTCTAAGCTCTTCCACTGAAGGGGGTTGTATGAATACGCTCAAAGCCCTTTGCCCGTAGTACGACTTTATGTTGCATCCGCCCTTGACATCAACGTCGAATACCACGTTCTGTCCGCTCATGAGCTGGTTTTCCACCTGCTCTTTCAGCGTGCCGTAGAAGCGGTCCTGGTACACTTCCTCATATTCCAGAAATTCGTTGCGGGCAATACGGGAGCGGAACTCCTCGGGACTGAGGAAGAAGTATTCCACGCCATGCTGTTCCGTTCCGCGGGGCGGACGGCTGGTGGCGCTGATGCTAAAAGCCAGCTTCAGTTCGGGGTGCTCGGTCATGAGCCACTGTACAATGGTGCTTTTCCCGCTTCCGCTGGGTGCGCTGAATATGATGCACTTTCCGTTTTTCTCCATAGTTTACATTACGTTGAGTACCTGTTCCTTTATCTGTTCCAGCTCGTCCTTCATGCGCACAACGATGTTCTGCATTTCAGCTTGGTTGCTCTTGCTGCCGGTGGTGTTTATCTCGCGTCCCATCTCTTGTGCGATAAAACCAAGTTTCTTGCCTTGTCCGTGTCCCTCTTCCATGGTACGGCGGAAGTAGTCGAGGTGGTTGGAAAGGCGCTGTTTCTCCTCGCTGATGTCGAGCTTCTCAATATAGTAGATCATTTCCTGCTCCAGACGGTTGCGGTCGTACTCCACCTCGGGGATGCTCTGAAGGCCTTCTACAATACGTTGGCGGATTTTCTGGGTGCGCTCCTGCTCATAAGGTGTGATGCTTGCCAGCAGCGAGGCTATGTTGTCCAGCTTTTCACAGAACTTCTTTTGCAGGGCGGCTCCTTCCTGGGCGCGGAAATCCATAAGTTGGCCAATGGCCTGGGAAATGGCGTCCTTGGCGGCAGCCCATTCCTCGGCGGTCAGCTCTGCCACTTCTTGCGTACGGGCCATTACGTCGGGCATGCGCAACAGACAGGGAATCCAGTCTGTTGGTTCGGGTATGCCGTACTGTTGGCATATACTTAGAATCTGCTGGTGGTACGCCTCGGCAAGCACGGCATTGATGGGGAGTTCGGCTGGTCCTTCCGTGAGTTCCACCCACAGGTTGAACTCCACTTTTCCGCGTTCCAGTGATTGGGAAATCATGCCACGGATTTCCATTTCCTTTTCTCTATAGGCGGGAGCCAGTCTGGTGGACAGATCCAGCGCCTTACTGTTGAGAGATTTAATCTCTGCGGTAATCTTTTTTCCTTGGTACTCGGCGGTAGCCTTACCGTACCCGGTCATGGATAGAATCATAATTTTAACAACAATTTTATGCAAAAGTAGCAAAATAAAAGCAGAAAGTTGTAATTTTGTAGCGAAATTAAAGGAAAAAACAATTTTATGTCTTGCATATTGCATATAGATACCAGTACACGCGTATGTTCTGTGGCCTTAAGCCAGGACGGCGAAGTCATTTTTTGCCGTGAAGACCTTGAGGGGCCCAGTCATGCCGTTTCATGCGGCGTGTATGTGGAAGAAGCACTCTCTTTTGCCGAGAGCCATGCCATCCCCTTGGATGCCGTGGCGGTAAGCAAGGGTCCCGGAAGCTATACGGGTCTGCGTATAGGCGTTTCCATGGCCAAGGGCGTGTGCTATGGCCGCCAGATTCCTTTGGTGGGATTGTCTACCTTGAAGGTGCTCTGTACGCCGGTACTGCTTTACCATGACGAGGTTGAGGACGACGCCCTGATGATTCCCATGATAGACGCCCGCAGAATGGAGGTTTACGCAGCGGTGTTCGACCGCGCGCTGCATACGGTGCGTCCCGTACAGGCAGACATTGTAGAAGCCGGTACCTATCTGGAATATCTGGAGGAGCATCCTGTGTATTTCTTCGGTGACGGAGCGGCAAAGTGTGCTTCTGTCATCACCCATCCCAATGCCCGTTTTATAGACGGAATCTATCCTTCGGCCCGGCATATGGCTCCGTTGGCAGAATTGGCTGTGGCGCGTCAGCATTTTGTTGATGTGGCATATTTTGAACCATACTACCTGAAGGAGTTTGTGGCAACCAAATCCAAGAATTTATTGTAAACTATATAATGAAGAATAACGAACAACACGGCATGCCCGCCTACAACAGCCAGCAGGACACCTTGCTGATGCCCGAGTATGGGCGTATGGTGCAGGACATGGTGCGGGAAGCCATGGAAATACCCGACAGAAAGTTGCGCCAGCAGTGTGCCGGATATATTGTGTCCATCATGGCACGTATGCAGGACGCCAATTCCGAACGTCCCGACTTTGAGCACAAACTGTGGAACCATCTGGCCCGCATCTCGCATTACCGCCTGGATATAGACTATCCGGTGGATATCGTTCCGGAGCAGGAGGCAATGGCGCATCCCGCTCCCATGACATATCCCATGAAATCTATACGCCGCCGCCACTACGGCTATCTGATGGAAAAGATGCTGAAGTATGTGAGCGAGTGCGAAGATGAGGCTGAACGCGAGGAACTGACAGGACTGGCTGCTAACCAGATGCGTCAGAACCTGTATACATGGAACCGCGACTCGATGGACGAGGAAGTGGTTCGCCAGGATATGCTGGTATATACCAAGGGTAAGGCGGAACTGCCAAAGGATTTCAGTTTTGCCCCCATAGTACAGGATGATTCCCAGGTGAAGATGGCCAAAAACCGTAAGAAAAAAAAGAATAGCTGATGGCGGCCTTTATAATAGAAGGAGGTCACCCGCTGAAAGGTGACATCAAACCGCAGGGTGCCAAAAACGAGGCTTTGCAGGTCCTGTGTGCCGTACTCCTGACAGACCAGCCTGTACGCATAAAGAATCTTCCGGACATCGCTGATGTAAACAACCAGATCCGTCTGTTGGAACAGGCCGGGGTAGAACTCAAACGCAATGCTCCGGGCGACTTTACTTTCTGTGCCAAACAGGTAAGAGTGGAATCCATCATGTCTCAGGAGTTTTTGGACGGATGCAGCAACTTGCGCGGAAGTGTGATGCTGCTTGGTCCGCTTTTGGCCCGCTTCGGACAGGCGGCTATGTCGCGTCCCGGCGGAGACAAGATAGGACGTCGCAGACTGGACACTCATTTTATGGGAATGGAACGTCTGGGTGCAACGTTTGAATATGACGATGCCCGCGGAGTCTATACCATATGCGCTAAGGAGCTGCATGGAGCGTATATGCTGCTTGATGAGGCTTCGGTAACCGGAACGGCCAATATCATTATGGCCGCTGTGACGGCAAAGGGTACCACCACAATTTACAACGCGGCCTGTGAACCCTATCTGCAACAGCTCTGTCAGATGCTGGTGGGGATGGGGGCGCGCATCAGCGGCATAGCCAGCAATTTGCTTACCATAGAGGGTGTGCCATCTCTACACGGTACCACACATACCATTTTACCCGACATGATTGAGATTGGCTCATTCATCGGCATGGGGGCTATGGTGGGACATGGTATCCGCATCCGCGATGTACAACTCCCCCAATTGGGTATAATTCCTCAGACTTTCAGCCGCTTGGGGATAGAAATACAAGCCGAGGGTGACGACCTTATTGTTCCCCGTCAGGATCATTATGAGATAGAGACTTTCCTGGACGGCTCATTTATGACATTGTCGGATGCGCCTTGGCCGGGGCTTACTCCGGACTTGCTAAGCGTATTGCTGGTGGTGAGTACGCAAGCCAAGGGTTCTGTCCTCATCCATCAGAAAATGTTTGAAAGCCGTTTGTTTTTTGTGGACAAGCTTATTGACATGGGAGCGCAGATTATTCTGTGCGACCCGCACCGGGCCGTAGTGGTGGGGCATAACCGCCAGATGCGTCTGCGGGCCCGTAGCATGACCAGTCCCGACATCCGTGCCGGAATTGCGTTGCTTATTGCCGCCATGAGTGCAGAGGGAACCAGCCGTATAGAAAATATCGGTCAGATAGACCGTGGATATGAAAAGATTGAAACGCGCCTGAACGCTTTGGGCGCTCATATAACGCGAGTGTAATGATTTCTGAAGAAAGTGTTTACCGTATAGGACAAATTACGCGAACCCATGGTGTGAAGGGAGAGGTGGCTCTTTCTTTTACGGATGATGTGTGGGACCGTGCAGACGCCGATTATCTTGTGCTCCGCATTGACGGTATTCTGGTTCCGTTCTTTATGGAGGAATACCGTTTCCGCAGCGATACTGTGGCATTGGTCAAATTCTTAGACTATGACACATCCGAAGAGGCCCGCGAATTGTGTGGCGCCGATGTGTACTTTCCCCATGAACTGACCCCAGACATAGCCCCCGATGATGAGTTTGCATGGAGCCATTTTACTGGTTTCCGTGTGGTTGACGAACATGCAGGCTTCCTGGGCGAGATTGATTATGTGGATGATTCCACGTCAAATGTTCTTTTTAATGTCGGTTCCCTGTTGATACCGGCTGTAGAGGAATTTGTGGTGGAGATAGACCATCCGGCACGTACGATAAGGGTAAACCTGCCGTCTGAATTGCTTGATCTGAACGAATAATAGATTTTTATGGGAACCGATAGCGAAAACAAGAAGAAGATATGTATTTTGGGCAGTACCGGAAGCATTGGTGTGCAGGCTCTTCAGGTAATTGAGGAACATTCCGATATGCTCGAGGCCTATGTGCTCACTGCCAATAGCCAGGCCGATTTACTGATAGAGCAGGCACGGCGTTTCCGGCCTGCTGCCGTGGTCATTGCCGATGAAAGCAAATACGCTTACGTGAGCAATGCGCTGTCCGGCGATCCTGTACAGGTCTATGCCGGTGCAGAAGCGTTGTGTCAGGTGGTACAGATGGGACCGGTCGATATGGTGCTTACCGCCTTGGTTGGGTTTGCTGGCTTGCGTCCCACGCTGAGCGCAATTGAGGCGGGCAAACCTATAGCACTGGCCAATAAGGAAACCTTGGTGGTTGCAGGCGAGCTGGTTACGGCCAAATGCTTGGAAAAGGGAGTGCCCATGCTTCCGGTGGACAGCGAGCACAGCGCCATCTTCCAATGTCTGGTAGGGGAGGTTAGTCCGGTAGAGAAGCTTATCCTTACTGCCTCGGGAGGCCCTTTCCGCTCCTTCACGATGGAGCAGATGAAGGATGTTACCCCTGCAATGGCTCTTAAGCACCCTAACTGGGAGATGGGAGCCAAGATTACCATTGACAGCGCAAGCATGATGAATAAGGGATTTGAGGTGATTGAAGCCCGCTGGCTTTTTGATGTCACCCCCGAACAGATTCAGGTGGTAGTGCATCCGCAAAGTGTTGTCCACAGTGCCGTACAGTTCCAGGACGGTGCTGTCAAGGCTCAGCTGGGATGCCCGGATATGCGTGTGCCCATTCAGTTGGCTTTTACTTATCCCCATCGTGTATGCAGCGCTTTCCCGCGTATGGACTGGTGGCAGATGGGCGACCTCACTTTTGAGGCTCCCGACATGAAGCGTTTCCGCTGCCTACAGCTTGCTTACGATGTCATGCGTATCGGCGGAACGGCTCCCTGTGTGCTCAATGCCGCTAACGAAGTGGTGAATCTGGCGTTCCGCAGAGACCAGTGCGGATTCCTGCAAATGGCAGATGTCATAGAGGAAACCTTGGAACGTATGCCTTTGATAAACCATCCGTCCCTGGAAGACTATCTGCAATGCGATGCCGAAAGCAGACGTATGGCAGCCGGAATACTGGGTGTGGGATAGTTTAATTACTTAATTTAAACAGAAGATAATAATTAGTTGAAAATAAATGGAATTACAAGTAGTGGCTATTAAAGCCTTGCAGTTGCTTTGCTGCCTCAGCCTTTTGGTGGTGCTTCATGAATTCGGTCATTATGGATTCAGCAAACTATTCCGTGTGAGAGTGGAGAAATTCTATATGTTCTTTAATCCCAAGTTCCACCTTTTCAGTACGCGTGACAAGTGGTTTACGCGCCTTTTCCCCTATTTCAAGAAGAATGAAACGGAGTACGGAATTGGCTGGCTTCCTTTGGGCGGATATGTGAAGATTGCCGGAATGGTGGACGAGAGCATGGATACCGAACAGATGAAACAGCCGGCACAGCCATGGGAGTTCCGTTCGCAGAAGGTGTGGAAACGGTTCTTCATCATGGCGGGCGGAGTAATCATGAACCTTATTACCGCTTGGGTAATTTATAGTGCTGTACTGTTCACTTGGGGGCACGATTATGTACCCATGAAGAGTATCAAGGAAGGTTTCCAGTTTAACGAATATGCCCAGTCGCTTGGTTTCCGCAACGGTGACATTCCCGTGGCGGCCGATGGAGATTCCATCCGTGAATTTAGCACGTCCAATTTGCGCACCCTTTCCAACGCTTCCGTAATCACGGTACTGCGCGATGGCGGTGAAGTGGCGCTTACCATGCCCGAGGATGGACTGAACATGCTTGAAATGCTTGAGATGGTTCCTCCGTTTATGATGCCTGTTGCCCCCATTGTGGTGGATAGCGTCGTTCCCGGTTCTCCGGCAGATAAGGCAGGTATGCTGGCTAAAAGCCGCATTGTGGCAATAGACGGGACACCGCTTGCCACTTGGGGCGACTATGACGAGAAAATCTATCTGCGCCGTAGTGATGTGTTGGAAGCCCCCGATTGCAGTCAGGCGGACAGCATGCGTCTGCGCAAGATGGAGGTGGTTTTTGTCAATCCTGGACAAGAGCAGCAGACAGTGGTGATGGAATTGGACAGGGACTATATGCTCGGAGTAACCCGTGCTATGCCTGCCTATGGAGTGGAGCACGAGGACTATACGCTTTTGTCAAGCATTCCGGCCGGCCTGAAGTTTGGTTGGAACGTACTTGCCGGCTATGTAAATGACCTTAAGTATATACCCTCCAAGAAAGGAGCGCAGAGCGTAGGTTCGTTTGTTACCATCGGCAGTATTTTCCCTGCAGAATGGGATTGGCTGAAGTTCTGGAACATGACGGCGCTCATCAGTATAATCCTGGCAGTGATGAATATCCTGCCCATTCCCGGCCTTGACGGCGGACATATCGTGCTTCTTGCCTATGAGGCCGTTACCGGCCATGCCCCCTCGGACAAAGCCATGGAGTGGATAGAGCGCATTGGGCTTTTCCTTATCCTCGGTCTTATGTTGTTGGGCTTTGGCAACGATATTGTACGTTTTGTGTTCCCCTTGTTCGGATTGTAAAGCATACTCAATATGAACGGACTTCCCCAAGACCCCATCATCCTCTTGAGTTATGTCAACACCCAACTCAGAGACAACTATCCCTCGTTGCAGGAAATGTGCGACAGCATGGGCGTGGATGAAGAAGAAATAAGACAGAAACTCGTCCAGGCCGGTTTTGAATACTCAAAGGAACAGAATAGATTTTTCTAAAAAAGACTTGAGGATGGAAAATCAAAAAAGTCCAGAGTATATTAAATAACAAGATAATCAAAAAACAAAAAATATGAAACATTATCTTCCCCTTGCTGCGTTGGTGCTTATGTGTGCCTGTGGCGGAACATCTCCCGAAGAAGAAGGCGGCCGGATGCTGGTTCAGGCCCGTGCAGCCCTTCAGGCAAAGGATTACAATGCGGCCAAGGATACGATTCTTTCCCTGCGTAAACGTTTCCCTACTGCCATCGAAGCGCGCAAACGTGCCATTCTGCTTCTGGACAGCGTGGAGATGATAGCGGCAGAGGACAGTCTGGCCAAGGCTGACAGTGCCGATTGGGAAAGACTGGATGTGAAGGCCAAATTCTTCAGACGCAAGCTGCAGGAGGACCTTAAGCGATGAGGGACATAACCCTTGAACAGATGCGGCAGCTTCTGGACGTTCCCATCTTCCATCAGATAGGCCAGACGGCTGACCAGCTTGGCGTAGAGTGCTATGTGGTGGGCGGTTATGTGCGCGACCTCTTTCTGGAACGCCCCAGCAAGGATATTGATTGTCTGGTGGTGGGTTCCGGTATTGCTGTGGCCGAGGCTCTTGGGCGCCGCTTGGGTAAAGGGGCCAATGTGAGTGTGTTCCGCAATTTCGGCACGGCCCAGGTAAAGTATCATGGTATTGAGGTGGAGTTTGTGGGCGCACGCCGTGAAAGCTATAGCCATGACAGCCGAAAGCCCGTTGTGGAGGACGGTACGCTGGAGGATGATCTCTGCCGCCGCGACTTTACAGTCAATGCCTTGGCCGTCTGTCTCAACAGGGAACGTTTCGGTGAGCTGGTAGACCGTTTTGACGGACTGGCGGATATGCAGGATGGCATCATTGCCACACCGCTCGACCCTGACATAACCTTCAGCGACGATCCTCTGCGCATGATGCGTTGTATCCGTTTCGCCACCCAGTTGCGCATGTGCATTGAGGACGAAACCCAGCAGGCGCTGGAACGCAATGCCCAGCGTATCTCCATTATCAGTCAGGAACGCATTGTGGATGAGCTGAACAAGATTATGCTTTCGCCCGTGCCCAGCTTGGGTTTCATTGAGATGACACGTTGCGGTCTCCTTCCCCTGGTAATGCCGGAAGTGGCGGCACTCGAAGGAGTGGAGGTTAGGGGAGGGCGTGCCCATAAGGATAATCTCTACCATTCGCTTGAGGTACTGGACAATGTGGCTGCCGTAACTGCTGACTGGTCCGATGAGGCTGCTGAAGGACAGACATTTCCGCATAAGTTGTGGCTCAGGTGGGCAGCATTACTGCACGACATTGGCAAACCGCGCAGCAAGCGTTGGGAACAGGGAACTGGATGGACGTTCCACAACCATAACTATCTGGGCGAAAAGATGATTCCAGGCCTTTCCCGTCGCATGAAACTGCCTATGGACGAACGTATGAAGTATGTTCAGAAACTTGTAGGGTTGCATATGCGCCCAATAGCCATAGCCGATGCCGAAGTAACAGACAGCGCCGTACGCCGCCTGCTCTTCGAGGCTGGAGAAGACATTGATGATCTGATGCTCCTGTGCGAGGCGGACATTACAAGCCGCAACCAGCAGCGCAAGCAACGCTTTTTGGACAATTTCCGCATGGTAAGGGAAAAACTCACCGACCTCCAGGCACGCGATTCCTATCGTACTTGGACCAATCCCATCACCGGCGAGGAGATTATGCAGACCTTTGGCATAGAACCCTGCAAGATAATCGGCGAGCTGAAGCAGATGGTCAAGGATGCCATCTGGGACAGTTTGATTCCCAATACACACGAGGCGGCACGGGAATATATGCTTCAGTGCGCGGCCCAAAAGGGACTTTCACCCGTAACTCCGGACAATCCGACCCAATAATATGAAACCATCTGAAATAACCGACTGGCACGCCGAAACCCAGGAGCGTGCCGCCCGTGCCGTAGAACTTTTCCGGCAAGGATATAACTGTGCCCAGTCCGTAACGCTGGCGCTGGCTGACCTTTATGATATGGAACCATCCACCATGGCACGCCTGTCCGGCTCATTCGGTGGCGGTATAGGCCGTATGCGCGAGACCTGTGGAGCCGCCTGCGGAATGTTCATGATGGCAGGATTGGAAGTGCAGAACCCCGAAGACACCCCATCGGATCCGGCCTGCGCATATCCCAATGCAGCGCTCAAGAAAGCCAACTATCAGGTGGTGCAGCAACTTGCAGCCGAATTCCGCAAGCGTTGTGGCGCATTGCTTTGCCGCGAACTGCTCGGATTGGCAAAACCTCTTGCCGATGGTGTGGTGCCCGCAGTGGCGATAACGGCCACACCCGAAGAACGTACCGAGGCATACTACCGTCGTCGTCCCTGCACCGCAATGGTAGAAACCGCAGTCCGCATCTATATGGAATATCTGCGGCAGAAATATAGCAAATAATAGATTCAAATAACCATCTCAGAGAAGCCTGCTTACCTCGCCAAGTAAGCAGGATTCTTTTTCCTTGCCATACTTCCCCTGATTTTCCACCATGGTGCGTAGCCCAATGCATGCCGTTGCGGTGGCCAACTCAACAGCATGCAATGGCCATCGCAACGGCATGCGTTGGCCATCGCAGCCTATTGCCTTTTACAGAGCAGTAGTACTGCATCTGCCATCGCAGTATATCTTCATCAGCCTGTGCAGTATATCTGCGTTGCCACTTGCAGTACTACTGCTCCGGGAAACCGTTTTCTTTTCCCCGGTCTTCTCCTTATCTTAGACGTCGTTCCTTGTTTTATTGGCCATCGAATACCAGCCCTCTTTAGATTGGGGCGAATGTATTTCCGCCTTAATGTGGGGCTGGGATTGAAAAATCCTTCTTTTTCCTTTGTGAAGTCAGAAATAATCTTTACTTTTGCAATTGCTCACCCTTGCCGAAGGCCTGCGGGCAGAGGCGGTGGGCAGACATTTACATAAAAAGGCGTAACTGTACGCTTTGGTTTTGACGTGTTAGAATCTCACAAGTCTTTTTATTGCTTTTGCAACATACTGATATGTGCGATGTTAAACCAGTGAATTTCTAGTTAAGTAACAAACGAGGAACAAAATTCTACTTTTATGTTATTCCTGCGGTTTTGTTGCTCCATTTGTTTTCTTTCTCT